>JANPBI010000114.1:0-28803 GCA_031430315.1 Rhodobacterales bacterium
CCGGACGACATCGTCGGGCTGACCAATGCAACCGAGGCTTTGAACATCGTGGCGCAGTCCTTGCCGCTGCAGCCGGGTGACGAAGTTCTGACGACCGATCACGAGTATGCGGCCCTCGACAAGACCTGGGCCTATGTCGCGCGGCGCACCGGGGCAAAGGTGGTGGCGGTGTCGATCCCCCTGCCCCTGACCGATGCGGCTGCATTTACCGAGGCCGTGCTGGCAGGAATCACGCCGCGGACCCGTGTCATCTTCCTTAGCCACATCACATCAGCCACCGCGCGTGTCTTTCCCATCGAGGCCATCGTCGCCGAGGCAGGCGCGCGCGGTATCATCACCGTCATCGACGGCGCGCATACGCCCGGACATATCCCGCTGGACCTTACCGCGCTCGGGGCCGACTATTATGCTGGCAATTGCCACAAATGGCTGATGGCTCCGAAAGGTGCGGCTTTCCTGTATGTGCGGCGGGACTTGCAGGCCGGAATCAACCCGCTTGTCATTAGTCACGGCTGGACCGAAGACGCCGCGACACCCGGCACCAAGGGCGTCTTTGGCAACACCCCCTTTATCGACGGGCTGGAGATGCAGGGCACGCGCGATCCGTCGGCCTGGCTGGCGGTGCCTGATGCCATCGCTTTTCGACGCCAGCATGGCTGGGACGGCGTTGCGGCGCGCTGCCGCGATCTGGTGCAAGACACCGCCGCTAGGGTTACCAAGCTGACTGGATTGCCGCCGCTATCAAGCGCCGAGTTCTGCGCCCCCCAGATGGCGGCGATGCCCGTGCCCCATTGCGACCCCATGGCGCTGAAGCTCGCGCTGTTGGACGAGTTCGCGATCGAAATCCCCTGCTATACGTGGAAAGACCACACCATCGTGCGCGTGTCCGCTCAGGGCTATAACACCGCTGCCGATATGGATCATCTGATCGCGGCCCTTGCGACAGTGTTGCCGCGTCTGCATAAATCCGCATGATGCGCACCGCCCTCAGCTATCTTGCCCCGGTCGACACGCCTGCAAAGGGTGTTGCGATACAGGATGCGCTGGTGGCGATGATCGAACAGGCGGGCCTCGGCATCGGTGACCGTTTGCCGCCAGAGGTGGCGATGGCCGCATCGCTTGGTGTCGGCCGCTCAACCATCCGCGAGGCGATGAACCGCAGGGAGGGTTTGGGGATCATTCTGCGCAGACGTGGAGATGGCACCTACCTGATCGCCCGCGTGCAGTCGTCAAGGGGACCACTACCGACAATGATCCGGCTCGAGGGTGAAGCGCTGCTGCGCCTGCTGGACGTTCGCCGCGTTCTGGAAACCGGCACAGTCCGCCGAGCGGCCCAGCTGGCCACCACAGCCCAGCGCCGGGAAATAGCGCTGCTTTGCGATGCCTTGTTGCGTGTTGTTGATGCGGGACTGCCCTACCGTGAGGCCGACTGGGCCTTTCATGGGGCGATCAGCGACTCCACGGGAAACCCATTGTTCGGCCAGTTGCTGGTGCATCTGGACCACGCTTTCGAGAGATCCGAAGACGCCCCCTTCAGCCGCAATGCCTTTGGCCTGGCCTCGTTTCCGATCCACCGCGATCTTAGCGACGCCATTGGTCGCGGCGACGCAGACGGGGCCGAGGCGGCAATCCACGCAATCATCGATTCAGTTGCGCAGGAAATCCGCCTGATCATCGGCCAGGGCCCCTCAAGCTAGGCCCGGCGCCAAGGCGATCGGGTTCTCCTGCCAGTTTGGCTTGCATCCGGTGCAACATGGGTGCGGTATGGACCAGTCCACCTGATTGTCGGATCCCTCATTGCTATGCCACCCTTGCCCCGACACAAAATTCCGGCCGGTATCTGGGTCTTGGGCGGGGTCAGCCTTCTCATGGATATCTCGTCCGAGATGATCCACAGCCTCCTGCCGCTCTATCTGGCCACCGGCCTTGGGGCCAGCGCGCTGGTGATCGGGCTAATCGACGGTCTGGCCGAGGCGACAGCCCTGATCGTCAAGGTGTTTTCTGGCGTTCTTAGCGACTGGTTCGGTCGGCGAAAGGTGTTGGCTCTGGTCGGCTATGGTCTGGGTGCGCTGAGCAAGCCCCTGTTTGCACTGGCCCCGGGAATAGGCATGGTGATGACGGCGCGTCTGATCGACCGCGTCGGCAAGGGCATCCGGGGCGCACCGCGCGATGCGCTGGTCGCCGACATCGCCCCGCCAGAGATCCGGGGGGCCGCCTTCGGTCTGCGCCAGTCATTGGATACCGTCGGGGCTTTTGCGGGGCCGCTGATTGCAGTCGGGCTTATGCTGCTCTGGGCGGATGATTTCAGGGCCGTCTTCTGGCTTGCGGTCATTCCCGGCGTGCTGGCTGTATTGCTGCTGGCCTTCGGCCTCCAGGAACCGCCCCGTATCGCCGGAACACCCCGGCAGAACCTGATTGCGCGCGCGAGCCTTGGCCGACTGCCCCGGCCTATTGGCGGGTCGTGGGTCTGGGAGGCGTCTTTACCCTGGCGCGGTTCAGCGAAGCGTTTCTTGTTTTGCGCGCCGAGCAGAGCGGCATCCCCCTGGCGCTGGTGCCACTGGCCATGGTGGCGATGAACGTGGTCTACGCCCTGTCTGCCTTTCCCATGGGGCACCTGTCAGACCGCGTCAGCCATCGCGGCCTGCTGGTCGGCGGGCTGGCCGTGCTGGTCCTGGCGGACCTGATCCTGGCCAGCAGCGCACAATGGCCTGTTGTGCTGGCCGGGGTAGCCCTATGGGAGCTGCATATGGGCATGACACAGGGTCTCTTGGCCGTCATGGTGGCGGATAGCGCCCCTCCTGACCTGCGCGGCACGGCTTTCGGGGTCTTCAACCTGGCCAGCGGCGTGGCGTTGTTGCTGGCCAGCGTGATCGCGGGTCTGTTGTGGGACAAGTTCGGGCCGCCGGCGACATTTCTGGCCGGAGCAGCGTTCAGCCTCTTGGCGCTCGGACTGCTGGTGTCAGGACGACAAGGACGCTGACATCAGGGCAACCGATCCTTCAGACAGCGCCGCAACAAGTTCCGGCAAGTCTTTGAAATCCGAAAAGACAGTGTCATGTGCAATATCGCGGACGGGGGATTTCCTGTAGCCTTCGGTGTAAAGGGCAAAGGGCACGCGGGCCGCCTTGGCCGTATCGGCATCAACCTCGCTGTCCCCGACAAAAAGCACCCGGTCGGCCCCCAGCGCGGCCATGCAGGCGCGCAAAGGGGCCGGGTCGGGTTTTGCTACCGCGAGACTGTCGCCGCCGATGATCGCCTGGAAAAACCCGTCAAGCCCAAGATCGGCCAGGACGACATGTGTCGCCGCAAGGGGCTTGTTGGTGCAGATCCCCAAAGGATGCCCCGCGGCCTGCAACGCCTGCATCGCCGCAATCGCCCCCGGATAGGGTCTAGTCAGCTGCGTATGCGTTGTGGTGTAAAAGCCCTGCATCACCTGTGTCAGCCGCGCGTGATCCGCCATCGGCAACCCCGCGCGCGCGATCACACGCTCCACCAGTTTCGGCAGGCCATTGCCAACGAACGACGTGACGTCGACCAGGGACAGCCCGTCCGTCCCTTCGCCCGTCAACATCCGGTTCACCGCCGCATGGATGTCCGGTGCGGAATCAATCAGCGTGCCGTCAAGATCAAAGATCACCGCCAGCCGTCCATGGGTCGTCACGTCATCACCCCACCAGCCGCCCGCAGCGTGGCGACGTTGCGGGCATAGGGTGCAAAATCCGCCGCTGACCCGCCCGCAAACAGCGACGACCCGGCGACCAGCACATCGGCCCCGGCGGCCACGACAAGTGGCGCGGTATCGACGGTGACACCGCCGTCGATTTCAATATGGATGGGCCGGTCGCCGATCATGCGCCGCAGGGCGCGCACCTTTGCCACTTGGCTGGCGATGAATTTTTGCCCGCCAAAGCCGGGATTCACCGTCATCACGCAGACCATGTCCACGATGTCGAGAAGATCGGTCACGGCCTCGACCGGGGTGCCCGGGTTCATCGCGACCCCGGCCTTGCAGCCGGCGCTGCGGATCGCCTGCAAGGTCCGGTGGATGTGCGGTCCGGCCTCGACATGCGCGGTCAGGATGTCTGTCCCGGCATCGGCAAAGGCGACGATAAAGGGATCGACGGGGGCGATCATCAGATGCACGTCCATGACCCCCCTGATATGCGGGCGCAGCGCCTTGCACATGGCAGGACCAAAGGTCAGGTTCGGCACGAAATGGCCATCCATCACATCAACATGGATCCAGTCGCAGCCCGCTGCCTCCATCGCCCGGCATTCGGCACCGAAATTGGCAAAATCAGCAGCAAGGATCGACGGCGCGATCTTGATCTTGCGGGAAAAAGTCATGGTGCGGTCCTCCGGGGTCGGCTCTTGGCTGGCGTCGCGGGTCGACTGTCCAGGCCCTTATCCGCCTTTCGAGCTGAACCGGCAAGGGTGCGGCGCCGTCCTGTCCTGTTGGGTCACACACCCGGATAATCTGGCTTACGCTTGTCCGACAGGTGGGCGATTAGGTCGGTGCGGTCGGCACCTGCCGCGATCATGCCACTGCCCAGCGCCTCGATCAGCGCGGCCCGGTCTTCACCAACTGCGGCATGGATCATGTATTTCGTGACCTCGCTGGACCGGGATTGCGCGGCCAGAAGGCTTTCGGCAAAGCGTTCGGCGGCGGCCCGGCTATCCACGGCCACCTCGGCGACAAAGCCCAACCCATGCGCCCGTTCCGCCGTCAGCTTGCGCCCACATAGCGCCATTTCCTTCAGCACCGGTTCTGGCAAAAGCCGCGACAGCCTTTGCGTGCCCGACCAGCCAGGCACTGCGCCGATCCCTGCCTCGGGCAAAGCGAGGACGGCACCCGGATGCATGATGCGCACGTCGCAAGCCGCCGCCAATTCCAGCCCGCCACCAACGGCATGGCCCGAGATTGCCGCAATCGTCGGTTTGGACACCCGCGCTAGCCGGTCAAGGACGCGATGGCCGTCGCGCACCCAATGGCGCATGAAATCGGAGGACGGCATACCCGCCCTGGCCGAGACATCGGCCCCCGCGCAACAGGCGCGGTCCCGTTCGGCGGTCAAAATCACCGCGCGCACTTCGCTCCGCCGTTCGATCAGGTCGCGGTGCTCGAGCAACTGCGCCATCATGTCGACGGTCAGCGCGTTCAGCTTGTCGGGGTTGTTCAGCCGCAATTCGGCAAACAGCCGGAGCAGAAAAAGCTGCGGTTGGCTCTCAGGAAAACGCCCCTCCCACCGGGTTCGACCGCCTTGGACCGGATCGCAAAGGGCCCCCCGACCCGATGCCCCGCATCAAACCGCGTTGGGACCCCAGACGTCAATGGGATGGACAGGGAAACTGTCAGCCAACGCTGCAGGAACAGGGCAAGATAAGATGAAATCCGCAGGAAACCGGCAGCCGGGCGGGGTCTCGAGCGGCCGCGTGGTGGATCCTGACGGCACGACGGCTCGCGCCCAGCGCACCCCAAAACCTGGACGCGGGATTTTGAAGACCTACTGGTTCGAGGTGTCGGCAAGGCCCGCCCGATCGGACACGCGGCCCCGTGCAGGACCGGCAAAGAACGCAGAGCCTTCTGCCCTGCCCAGCACCCCGTTTGGCTGCAAGTCCAACCGTGACCTGGCCAGAAAACGTGTCCGACAGTCCGCTTGTCAAATTCGCGGTTGCATGGTTCAGTCCGCGCCCATAACGGCGCCTGAAAAGCCGTGCCGCACAGAAGGCCCGTTCCGATGATCCGCGCTATTCTCACCTCGTTGATCCTTAGCCTCCTGCCGCCGTTCTCCTATTCGTCCGCCTCCGCCGAAACCCGGCCGGACCCGGTGGCTGTGCATCAGGACTGGTACCGGCTGGTGCTGGAACTGGTTCGGCACACGCCCACTTACACACCCCCCGTCGCCAGCCGCGCCTTTGCCTATCTGGGGGTCACGACTTACGAAGTGGATGCAGCACTTGGCGCTACCCTGCAGTCGATGTCCGGGCAGTTGAACGGACTGGCCGCCGCGCCGCTGCCCCCCACCGATCCGGTCGATCCGGCGCTGGTCCTGCATGTGGCGCTGTCGGAGTCTGTCCTTAACTTTTTTGGCAATACCGGCCCGACGGGTCAGCGCGCCATCCAGATCACCCGCGACGAGATGACGGCCCGCCTGATTGCAGGCCTCGATGCCGATCTGGTCGACCGTAGCTCGGCCTATGGCCATGCGATGGCCACCCATATCCTGACTTGGTCGGCCAGTGACGGCGGGGCGGTGATCGACAATCTGGGCTTTCCGCGTGCCTACACGCTCGGGACCACGCCCGCGTCCTGGGTGCCAACCAGCAAGGTCGCCCTGCAACAAGCGCCGCTTTTGCCTTATTGGGGAACAGTGCGCACTTTTGCTATGCCCGCCGGAACCTCCTGCCCTTTGCCGCCGCCTCCGGACTACAGCGAGGATCCGTCATCCGAATTCTACCGGCAGGCTATGGAAGTGCATGATATCGTGGCCAACCTGACCCCTGAGCAGCGGGCCATCGCGCGGTTCTGGTCAGATGATCCAATGCTGTCATCGACCCCTCCGGGCCACTGGATCACTATCGCGTTGCAGATACTGGACCGCGACAAGGCACCGCTGGATCGCCGCGCCGAGGTTCTGGCCCTCTTGGGCGTGGCGGTCGCCGACGGTTTCATCGGCTGCTGGCAGACAAAATACGAATATGACCTGCTGCGCCCGATCACCTATATCCGCCGGGTGATCGACAAAAAGTGGGAGCCCGTGCTGAACACGCCGCCCTTTCCGGAATATCCCAGCGGCCATAGCACCCAGTCCGGAGCCGCCGCAGCTGTGCTGACCGCCCTCTACGGTGACGGCTTTGCGTTTGAGGATGCCACCCATACCGATGATGGCTTGCCCGCGCGCAGCTATCCCAGCTTTGCCGCAGCTGCCGAAGAGGCTGCCTTGTCGCGACTTTACGGCGGGATCCATTTTCGCGCCGCCATCGAGCGCGGGCTGGAACAGGGAAAGTGCGTCGGTGCCTACGCCGTTGCGCTGAAAACACGGAAATGACCATGCAAAAGACGTTGATTGCCACCTGCTTTTGCCTTGTGGTCTCTGGTCCCGGTCTGGCTGAGGTCGACCCGCAAGTGCCAAGCTTTGTTGCCGAAACGGCTAGCGGCATCACCACGGCCTATCAGGGCGACACCGATTACATGGTGGGTGGGGGCGTGGCGAGTTTTGACTGTTCGGGCGACGGCTTTCCCGATCTCTACATTGCCGGGGGCAGCGACCCGGCCCAGCTTTACCGCAATACAAGCAGCCTTGGCGGCGCACTGACCTTTCAGCCGGTGGACGGGGCGTTGACCATGGACAAGGTTCTGGGAGCCTATCCCCTGGACATTGACAGCAATGGCACCCTCGATCTGGTTGTGCTGCGCCTGGGGGAGAATGTCGTGATGCGGGGAGAGGGCGATTGCCAGTTTTCCCGCGCGAACGAGGCCTGGGGGTTTGACGGCGGTGACGCCTGGTCCGCAGCCTTTGCCGCCACCTGGGAAAAAGGGGCAGTCTGGCCCACGATGGCCATAGGCAATTACATCGACATGAACGCTGATGCCATGCCCTGGGGGTCGTGCACAGACAACTGGCTCCACCGGCCCGATGCTACAGGGACGGGCTTTGCTCCGCCGCAGCCGCTGAAGCCCAGTTTCTGCGCCCTGTCCATGCTGTTTACTGACTGGAACAATTCCGGCACGCCCAGCCTTCGTGTGTCCAATGACCGCGAATACTACAAAGGCGGAACCGAACAGCTCTGGCGCATTGACCCCGGCGCGGACCCCGTCCTTTACACCGCCGATGACGGATGGAAGCCGCTGAAGATCTGGGGTATGGGCATTGCCAGCCGCGATTTGGATGCCGATGGCTATCCGGAATATTTCCTGACCAGCATGGCCGACAACAAGCTGCAAAAGGTCACCTCGCCTGCTGCGGATCAGTCGGTCAAAGCGACTTTTGCCGATATTGCCTTTGCTGCAGGTGTTACCGCGCACCGGCCCTATACGGGGGACGACCTAAACCCGTCGACCGCCTGGCATGCTGCGTTTGAGGATGTGAACAATGACGGGCGTGCGGACCTATATGTCGTCAAAGGCAACGTCGCCAGGATGCCCGACTTTGCCCAGGCCGATCCCAACAACCTGCTGATGCAGCGCGAGGATGGCACCTTTGTCGAAAGGGGCGACAAGGCGGGTGTGGCCAGCATGAAGATCGGGCGGGGTGGCGCATTGGTGGATCTGAACCTGGATGGCCTGCTGGATATGGTCGCGGTGAACCGCTGGGAGCCCGCCGAGATTTGGCGCAACACAACCACGCCCAAGGGGAGTTGGGTCCAGTTCCAGCTGGCCCAGCCCGCGCCCAATATCGACGGGATCGGCGCACAGGTTGAACTGAGGACGGCAGAAGGTCTGCAGCGGCGAGAGCTGACCTCGGGCGGCGGACATGCCGGGGGCCATTCGGGCTGGTGGCACTTTGGCCTGGGCGCTGCGACGGACGCCGAGATCCGCGTCCTGTGGCCCGATGGCACCGTCGGCCCATGGTTGATGGTCACGCCCAATGCCTTCATGCGGATCGGGCGGGATGGCACGGCAAGCTCGGTGGCGCTGGGGCAATAGACGGCTCTACCGGTCATCGTTCGCGCCAAAGGTTCCAAGCGTTTCACCATCGGCAGGGGCCGTACCAAGGCGTTCGGGGCTTTTGTCATCGGCAGTGCTTGATGCGCCCCGACCCCTCGTCTAAGCACATCTGAAAGGGCGTGGGGGCATGATGCGCATTCTGATCACCAATGACGATGGCATCAACGCCCCGGGGCTGGAGGTTCTGGCCGCCATCGCCGCCGACATTGCCGGCACCGGGGGCGAGGTTTGGACCGTCGCCCCGGCCTTTGAACAATCGGGCGTGGCCCACTGCATCAGCTATACCCATCCGATGATGATCACCCAGTTCGGCCCGCGCCGCTTTGCCACCGAAGGCAGCCCGGCCGATTGCGTGCTTGCGGCCATTTACGACGTTTTTCAGGGCGACAAGCCCGACCTTGTCCTTTCGGGCGTGAATGCGGGCAACAATGCCGGCGAGAACACGCTGTATTCGGGCACCATCGGAGGTGCGATGGAGGCGGCGCTGCAAGGTGTTCCGGCCATCGCGTTGAGCCAGTTTCTGGGGCCGAACACCAAGGACCTGCCTAGCCCATTTGAGGCGGCACGCGAACATGGCACCGCCGTCGTCCGCGCGCTTTTGGACAAGGCGATCTGGACCGATCACGACTACCGGGTCTTTTACAACGTGAACTTCCCCCCCGTCGCTGCCGATGCCGTCAAGGGGATCAAGGTCGCCGCCCAGGGGTTCCGCCGCGACACCGCATTCGGTCTGGAGGCGCATCTGTCGCCGTCAGGACGCAAGTTCCTGTGGATCAAGGGGGGCGACCAGCGCCGCCGCACACTGCCCGGTACCGACGTCACTGCCAATCTGGAAGGCTATGTGTCGGTCACGCCGATGCGGGCGGACCTGACAGCACATGACCTCTTGTCGGATCTCGAGGCGCGGCTGGCATGACCGACGACGGCGCATCCGATGCAAATGCCCTGCGCCAGATGCAGTTTCTGTTCAACCTGCGCTCGCGCGGGGTCACCGATGCCCGCGTGCTGACGGTGATGGAGGGGGTGGATCGGGCGCTGTTCGTACGCGGGCTTTTTACCGAACGCGCCTACGAAGATACGCCGTTACCGATTTCCTGCGGCCAGACCATCAGCCAGCCTTCGATCGTGGGGCTGATGACCCAGGCGCTGGCTATTGGACCGCGCGATACCGTGCTCGAGGTTGGCACCGGGTCGGGCTATCAGGCGGTGATCCTGGCTGGCCTTGCGCGGCGGGTCTATACCGTCGACCGCCACCGCCGACTGGTGCAAGAGGCCGAGGGCCTGTTTCGCAAGTTGGGCCTGACCAATATCACTGCCCTTGCGACCGATGGCAGCTACGGCCTGCCCGACCAGGCCCCGTTCGACCGCATCCTTGTGACGGCCGCCGCCGAGGACCCGCCCGGCCCCCTCTTGGCGCAATTGAAGATCGGCGGTATCATGGTATTGCCCGTGGGGCAGTCCGACGCCGTGCAAAGCCTGATCAAGGTCACCCGGTCCGAGTCCGGCTATGACTATGATGAACTCCGCCCCGTGCGGTTTGTCCCCCTTGTCGGCGGCATGGCATCGGATTAACGAAAGGAACCTCGGGATCAACCCGGGGAACAGCAGGCAAGAGGCGGTTCATGCGGTCTTTGGGTGGGAATTTCGGCGTGTCGGCACCGAAGGCGTTCGGTCTGCTGGCGATCCTGTTGATGACAGCTTGCGGAAATCCGGGCGATCTGGATTGGGATCTGCGCGCGGGTCCGGGCAGTCTGGACACCACAGGGGCATCGCAACAGACGGCAAGCCGTCCGGTAGCCGACGGGCGCGGCATCATCTCTTATCCCGGATATCAGCTGGCGCTGGCGCAGCGCGGGGACACCGTGGCCGCCGTAGCGTCCCGGCTTGGCCTTGACCCCGAGGCGCTGGCCCGCGCCAACGCTCTGCGCCCCGGTGATGCCCTGCGCGACGGCGAAATGCTCTTGCTGCCATCCCGCGTTGCGGGCGGGACCACGCAAGGCGCTATCATCGGTGGCGGCACGGGTGTCGATGTCAGCTCCATTGCCACCACAGCGCTGGACCGGGTCGGTCCTGCTGCGGCCCCCGCGATTGCCAGCGGGCCTGAGCCGATCCGCCACCGGGTCGCACGCGGTGAGACGGCGTTTTCGATCGCGCGGACCTACAATGTGTCCGCCCGTGCCATTGCAGACTGGAACGGCCTGGACGCCGACCTGAATGTCCGCGAAGGCCAGACCCTGATCATCCCGCCCGTCACCGGCAATGCACCTGCCACCTTTGAGACGACGACGGTTCCGGGTGAAGGCACGGTCACACCTCTGCCGCCCTCATCGGCCGAACCGCTGCCCGACGAAGAGACAACGCCTGCCGCTGAAACGCCCAAGGAAACACCCGCCTCGCCCGATCTCGGCGAGCAGCGAACCGAGGCGACGCAGACCCGCTTTGCCATGCCGGTCAATGGCAAGATCATCCGGGCCTACCAAAAGAACGAAGGCATCGACATATCGGCAGCCCCCGGAGCCACCGTGAAATCCGCCGCCGATGGAACTGTTGCCGCCGTGACCAAGGATACGGGATCGGTCTCGGTTGTGGTGGTGCGCCATGCCGACAACGTCCTGACGGTCTATGCAGGTCTGGACGGGGTCAAGGTTAAGAAGGGCGACAAGGTCAAGCGCGGCCAAAGCCTGGCTGTGATCGGGGCCGGCACACCGTCTTTCTTGCGGTTTGAGGTCCGGCGCGGGGCGCAAAGCGTCGATCCGATGCCATTCCTGCAGTAGGCAGGGCCAGCGCCAACCGAGCAGAACAGTCGGCTTGCGCCGATTTATGCTAATTTGACCCGCGCAAAGGCGGGCTAGGTCGCCGATCTGCTGACCAGCACCTTGTCAATGCGCAAGCCGTCCAGATCGATGACTTCGAACCGGTGCCCTTCGGCCTGGATCGCCTCTCCCAGACCTGGCATGCGCCCGAAGAGGTGCAAGACCAACCCGGCAACTGTGTCGTACTCTCCCGCCAGTCCGCGCGACAGGGACAACAGATCGCAAAACTCGTCTGCCGGCATCCAACCTGCCACCAGCAGGCTGCCATCCTCACGCGTTGCGACCGCGGGTTCATCCGCCTCGGATGCAGCAACCGCACCGGTGATCGCAGCCAGCACGTCACCCGTCGTGATGATGCCTTCGAAGTTCCCATACTCGTCGTAGACTAGGGCTAGGTGATGGGGCGTGCCTTGCAGCACTTCCAGCACGGCCAGCGCGTCCGCGCGGTCCGAAATCACCGGCACGTCTTGCACCAACGCGCTGATGTCCAAGGTCTCGCGCCGGGACACCGCTTGAAAGGCATCCGACAGCAGAACGATGCCCACCACGTCGCCAGCGGCATTTGCGACCGGCATCCGGGGCCGCGCGATGCGCCGGATCGCGGCCACCGCCTCGGCCCCTTTCGCATCCAGCGACAACATATCCACCTCATGCCGGGGGGTCATGAGCGCCCGCGCCGAGCGGTCACCCAGACGCATCACGCCGGCCATCATCTCGCGTTCTTCATCCTCAAGCACGCCGCCTTCATGCGCCTCAGACAGCAGGATATGGACCTCCTCCTCGGTCACCTTGGACATGTTGCCGCCGCCCTGCCCCAGCAGCCAGAGAACCAGCCGACCCGATCGTTCCAAAAACCAGACTAGCGGGGCCGCAACCCAGGACAGTACGGTCATTGCCGGAGCCATGCGGACTGCCACCGCTTCGGGATTGCGCAGGGCAATCTGCTTGGGCACCAGCTCACCGATGATCAGCGAAATATAGGTCAGCACCACGACGACCCCGCCGACCCCGAGGGTCGAGGCAAGCTCCGCCTCGACACCCTGGACCACCAGCCAGTCCCTCAGACGAACGCCAAGGGTTGCACCGGACAGCGCCCCCGACAGCACGCCGACCAGTGTGATGCCGATCTGCACCGTCGACAGGAACCGCCCCGGATGTTCGGCCAGACGCAACGCCATCGCGGCACCCCGGCTGCGGCCTTCCAGCGGTTTCAGCCGGGCTGGGCGTGCCGAGACGATGGCAAGTTCCGACAGGGCGAGAACGCCGTTCAGGACAATCAGCCCCAGAACGATAAGAATTTCACTGATCATGATGCCTTGAGATAAGCCATCGCCGGGACTTGGGCAATGACCGCTTGAAGGGGGACAGTCTAAATTGCCACGCCCTCGCGGGCAGCCAGATCGCAAAAGAACTGCCATGCGACCCGCCCGGACCGCGCGCCGCGCGTCGCCTGCCATTCGATGGCCTCGGCGCGCAGCCGGCCGGCGGGCACCTTGACCCCATGCGCCGCGCAATAGCCGTCAACCATCGCCAGATATTCGTCCTGGCTGCAGGGATGGAACCCCAACCACAGACCGAACCGGTCAGACAGCGACACCTTTTCCTCCACCGCTTCGGACGGGCTGATCGCGGTGGAGCGTTCGTTTTCGATCATCTCGCGCGGCATCAGGTGGCGTCGGTTTGATGTCGCATAGAGCAACACATTGTCGGGACGGCCCTGGATGCCGCCATCCAGTACGGCCTTGAGCGATTTGTAGTGCTGGTCGTCATGGCTGAACGACAGGTCATCGCAAAACAGCAGGAATCGGTGCGGTGCTTTGCGCAGATGCGCCAGCAGGCGCTGGACGGACGGCAGATCCTCGCGGCTCAACTCCACGATCTTCAGCGCCATCCCCTCGGCCAGAACCTGTGCATGCACAGCCTTGATCAGACTTGATTTCCCCATGCCACGCGCGCCCCAAAGAAGGGCGTTGTTGGCGGACAAACCCCGCGCGAAATGCCGGGTGTTTTCCAACAGCGTGTCGCGCGACCGGTCCAGACCAACCAAAAGCGCGATGTCGACGCGCGAAACCCTGGCCACGGCTTCCAGCCGGTCGGGGTCAGTATGCCAGGCAAAGGCATTCGACCCACTATAGTCCGGCGCAGGCATTGCGGCCGGGGCCAGCCGATCCAGCGCCGCCGCGATCCGCTCAAGCGGGTCGGTCACGTCGATTCGTCCTCGTCGACCCAGGTACCATCAGCACGGGCCTGCGCCTCGCGGTCCCGTTCGAACCGGGCGATCAGCCAGATGGAGATCTCGTAAAGCGGGTAGATCACACTGAACAGGATGATCTGGGAAAGAGCGTCGGGCGGAGTGACGATGGCGGCAACAATCAAGATCAGCACGATGGCATATTTGCGCGTCGCCCTGAGCCCGGCCGATGAAATAATCCCGGCGCGGCCCAGCAAGGTCAACAGGACCGGCAGCTGAAAGCAGATGCCAAAGGCCAGCACAAAGTTCATGGTTAGGGACAGATAGCTTTCCATCGACCCCTGGAACACGACACCGGCAGGAAGCTCCGCGCCAGCCGGACTGGCGGCATCGGTGAACGACGTCTGAAATCCCAAGAAGAAATCAAACGCAAAGGGCAGGATCACGTAGTAGGCAAACGCCGCACCCAAGATGAACATGACCGGGCTGGCAACAAGAAACGGCAGGAAAGCGTTCTTTTCGGACTTGTACAATCCGGGGGCCACAAATCGCCACAGCTGATAGGCAATGACCGGAAAGGACATGAAGAACCCGGCCCACATCGCGATGCGGATCGCGGTAAAGAACCCTTCCTGGGCCTTGATCAACTGCAGCTGACAGGCCTGCCCGCGGGCAATCAGCACGTCGCAGATCGGATGCGTCAGAAAGTTGAACACCTGCTGCCAGATCACATAGCCGATCAGGAAACAGACGATAAAGGCGGTGATGGAATAAAGGATGCGCGTGCGCAGTTCTGCCAGATGCTCGATCAAGGGGGCAGAGCTGTCGTCCATGTCTTTCGTGCTCATGCGTCACCCTTTGGGGTCTTGGTCCGGGGCTTGGGCGCCGCTTTGGCAGGAGGATTGGTCACGGTGGCAACCTCGGCTTTGGCAATCTTGGGTCGGACGCGGCCAGGCTTTTTCGCAGGCGCAGGGGCAGGATCGGCCACGGGTGCCGCGGATACGGCGCGCAACTTTTCGGCTGCCTCGGCAACGATGGCCTTTTTGGCGGCGACCTTGTCGGCCAGGGCTTGCGTGGCGGGACCCATCGCCACCACCGGCTTTGGCGGGGCCGCAATCGTTTCGGCAGGAGGCGTCGCGATCACTGGCGCGGCAGGTTTGGCGGGCGTCACAGGCTTTGGCTTGAGCGGATCCCATTTTTCGAACTTGGTGGCGGCTTCCTTGACCTTGTCGAGACCAAGGTTCTTGGCCGATGTCATGGTTTTCAAGTCAGCCGCGACGTCCTTGACGCCGGATTCCGTCGCTGCCGTGTCCATCGCCCGCTGGAAATCGCGGCTCATCGACCGCAACTTGGCGGTAAACCGACCGATGGTGCGGAACACCTCGGGCAAGTCCTTGGGTCCGATCACGATCAGACCCACGACTCCAATGATCAGGAACTCTGCCCAACCGATATCAAACATGGCACGCGCCCCCAGTTGTCAGGCGATCAGACCTTGTCTTTGTCCGCAGCAGGCGTGACATCCTTGGCCGAGGCAACAGTTTCCTTTTCGATTTCTTCGGTGCCGTCCTTCACGCCCTTCTTGAAGGCGGTGATGCCTTTGCCGAATTCTCCCATCATGCTCGAAATCTTGCCGCGTCCGAACAGCACCAAGACTACGATCCCGATGATCAACAGTTGCATGGGTCCAACCTGCATGATGCATACTCCTATCCGTTGTGATGCCCATCCGGCACCGCTGCCTCGGGTTCTAGGCAAAGCCCGGACCAGATCAAAGTCCAAAAAGGGCGTTGAAATAGCCTTGGCTGCGTTCTGCTGACAGTATTTTGTCAGTTGCCCAGGCTGTGCGGCTGTTGACCGCGCCGCCCCTCGGGCGCAGGCTGCCAGGATGAGCCGCGATGACAGACTTTTCAATCTGGTGCAGATCCTGCGCGACGGCCGGCTGCATACGGCGGCAGAGCTTGCCACCCATTTAGGGGTGTCGACCCGCACGATCTGGCGAGATGTGGCGATCATGGCCAACTCCGGCCTGCCCATCGACGGCGAGCGGGGCCTCGGCTATATCCTGCGCTCTGCCCTCGTTTTGCCCCCCACCATGCTGACCATCGAAGAGCTAGAAGCGCTTGTCGAAGGCCTGCGCCATGTCGGAAGCGAGGGTAATCCCCGCGCCCGGGCCGCGCGAAGTCTTTTGGCCAAGGTCTCGACATTGCTGCCGCAGGCGGCGATCGAGGTGGACTAGGCCCGCCGGTTGACCCCGAAGACGAAACACCTGTCGCGCCTAATCATCAGCCACAGCGCCGTGCCAGGGTCCGGCAGAAACACCCCCGGGACTGAGGCAGTCAGCTTGGACCCGTCAAACTCCATCACGAAATCCACCAGCGACTCGCGTCCCAGATAGCGCGCGCGGGCGACGACGCCGCGTGCCGCGGTGCCTTCGGTCGGCGTGGGGTTCGGGCCGCGCCCCTTGCGGTCAAAGTCGATCTTCAGGTGCTGGGGGCGGATCACGATCTCCACTTCACCGCCATCAGCATGACCCGGAGTGAGAAAAGCGCCAAACGGCGTGTCCGTCAGTGCGCCTCGGGAAACCCCCGCGATCACATTGATATCGCTGAAGAATGCAGCGGCGGCTTTGTCCATCGGCGCGTTGTAGACATTGTAGGGCGCGCCCCCCTGGACGATCCTGCCACCGCGCATCAGGGCGATTTCATCGGCCATGCGCATCGCTTCATCCGGCTCATGCGTGACCAGCACGACTGCGGCACCTTCTTCTTTCAGGATGTCCAGCGTTGTGTCGCGGATCCCGTCACGCAACCGGTTGTCGAGGCCGGAAAATGGCTCGTCCATCAGCATCACGCGCGGACGTGGGGCCAGCGCGCGCGCCAGGGCCACGCGTTGCTGTTCGCCACCCGAGAGTTGGTGGGGATATTTTGCGGCAAATCCTTGCAGGGTCACACGTTCCAAAAGTTCATGCACCCGCGCCATCTTTGCCGCCCGGTCGCCCCGCAGTCCAAAGGCGACATTGTCGGCGACGTTCAGGTGCGGAAACAGCGCGAAATCCTGGAACATCAGGCCGACATGGCGCGCCTCGGGCGGGACATGCAGGCCCGGACCGACGACCTTGTTGCCGTCGATCCAGATCTCGCCCCGGTCAGCCCGTTCGACCCCGGCGATCATTCGCAGCGTAGTGGTCTTGCCGCAGCCAGAAGGCCCAAGAAGACAGGTCACCTGCCCCGCCGCCACGTCCAGCGACACATCATCGACCACCGTCCGGCCAGCAAAGCTGCGGCTCAGGCCCAGGACTTTCAGACGATAGGGGACGGGATCAGGCATGGTACCTTAGCAAATTGCTCGGGAAAGTCCGTATCAGGCGGGTCTTGCCGCATCAAGCCAAATGCCTTGCGCCAGAGTTTCGAGCGGTCGCCACGGATGCACCGGCACCGGACCGCCCTCGGCCCAACCGGCACACCAGACATATCCACCGCCCGGCTGGTCCTGCGCGCGGGAAATGGCCAAGCCTGCGATATGACACCAAAGCAGTGTCCCGACACCGCCATGGCCAACGATTGGCGTCGCACCCGCGTCGTTCGCCAGAAACGGCGACAACGCCGCAACCACCCGGCCTTGCGCTGCGCGTGCCGTTTCCCACCCATCTGCGCTGAGATCGGGATATGCGAACAGCGCGTCGGCCAGCGCCTTGTGCCGGTCATGCGAGACATAGCCTGTCGACGATCGGTCAACTTCGCCTGATCCCGGCACAACCATGACCGCCAGACCGCGCTGGGCTGCGAGGATCGCCGCCGTTTCGCGCGCCTTGACCTCGGGGCTTGTCAGGATCGCCACGGCTCCTTGCGGCCAGCCCGTCGTCGCCAAAGCCGTCGCTCGCGCGCGCCCATTGTCGGACAAGCCCCAGTCGGGCACCGGCACGGCGGGGTCGATGACAACCTCGGGGTGGGACAGATACCAGATCACAACGTGGCGTTCACCGCCCCACCATCCAGAAGGATATTCTGCCCGATGATGAACCCGGCATGCTGCGAACACAGGAACGCGCACATCGCCCCAAACTCGCCGGGCGTGCCGTAACGACCGGCGGGAATGCCGGCCGACCGCTCGGCCACCGCTTCTTCCAGCGTGATGCCGCGCGCCTTGACGACGCCCTGATCCAGCGCGATCGCCCGATCAGTGGCATGGATACCCGGCAAGAGGTTGTTGATGACGACCCCCTTGCCCGCCACCTGCCGCGAGGTGCCTGCGACAAAGCCGGTCAGGCCCGCCCGCGCGGTATTGGACAGCCCAAGCTGTGCGATGGGGGATTTTACCGAAGCCGAAGTAATGTTGACCACCCGTCCCCAGCCTCTGGCGATCATCCCCGGCAGGCAGGCCTGCATCAGCGCGATGGGCGTCAGCATGTTGCCGTCCAGTGCTTTGATGAAATCGTCCCGGTCCCAGTCCGACCACAGGCCGGGGGGCGGACCGCCCGCATTGGTCACCAGGATATCGAACGGACCATGTGCCAGTACCACCGTGCGGCCGTTTTCGGTCGTGATATCAGCAGCTACCGTGGCGACATTCACGTGATACTTTGCGCGGATCGCGTCCGCCACAGCTTCCAGCGCCGTGGTTCCACGCGCGTTCATGACCAAGTCAACGCCTGCCTCGGCCAGCGCCTCGGCGCAGCCGCGCCCCAACCCTTTCGACGAGGCGCAGACCAGCGCCCGTTTGCCCGCTATGCCCAGATCCATCGCCATCTCCCGCTGCTTTGGTCCAAGGCTAGCGGGGCGGAGCGGCAGGCACCAGTGGCCCCGGAGCAAATGTGATCCCTGCCCCGGGGCACCGATGTCCTTCAGAAACCCGCGGTTAGGTCAGCTGCCGTAAAAAAACTCTTCCCGGACGATCTTGCCCCCCGCAACGTGATAAATGCCGACCTCTTGCATCTGCCCGCGTTTGCCCGTCGCCTTGTCTGTGTAGTCCACGTCAAACGTCACTGCGAACCGGTCATCGCCATGCGCAAAGGGGCCGCTGACCTTCTGGCTATGCACGGTCATCGCGCCTTCCCACCAGTCATGCTTGCCTTCAATGGCAGGAATGCCGGTGACGGTCGTGCCGTTTCCCATGTCCGCAGCCTCGACCGATTGGGCGTCGGTCGCATACAATTTATGCAGGTTTTCCTTGGCACGGTTTTCGCGGCAACCCGCAACCAGTTCCGTCGCAATCTCATCTCGAGTCATCGGAGCCTCCTTGAATGTTCCGTTAATGTTCTCATCATGCCGCCCAAAGCTGAGTCGCGCAACTCCCGTCTTTTGTTGCGGCCAATCCTTGCGCAGCCTATACGGCGCCCATGACAAACCGTGCCCCCCTGCCCCCCGAAATCGCCCGCCGCCGGACCTTTGCGATCATTTCGCACCCCGATGCAGGCAAGACCACGCTGACTGAAAAGTTCCTGCTGTTCGGCGGTGCGATCCAGATGGCTGGTCAGGTGCGCGCCAAGGGCGATGCGCGGCGCACGCGGTCCGACTTCATGAAGATCGAGGCCGATCGTGGGATTTCGGTCTCCGCCAGCGCCATGTCGTTCGATTTCCGCCAGTACCGGTTCAATCTTGTGGACACGCCCGGTCACTCGGATTTCTCGGAAGATACCTACCGCACGCTGACCGCCGTAGACGCTGCGATCATGGTAATCGACGGGGCCAAGGGGGTCGAAAGCCAAACCCGCAAACTGTTCGAGGTCTGCCGTCTGCGCGACCTGCCGATCCTGACCTTTTGCAACAAGATGGACCGCGAAAGCCGCGACACGTTCGAGATCATTGACGAGATTCAGGAAAACCTGGCCATCGACGTCACCCCTGCCAGCTGGCCCATCGGTGTGGGCCGCGATTTCATCGGGGCCTATGACCTCTTGCATGACCGGCTGGAAATCATGGACCGGGCCGACCGCAACAAGGTCGCGGAGTCGATCAAGATCTCCGGCCTTAACGACCCTGCCCTTGCCGCCCATGTCCCCCCGGACTTGTTGAAGAAACTTCTGGAAGAGCTTGAAATGGCGCGCGAACTGTTGCCCGCCTTTGACCGCGCGTCGTTCCTGAACGGGTCGATGACGCCGATCTGGTTCGGGTCGGCGATCAACTCGTTCGGGGTGCGCGACCTGATGGACGGCATGGGCGAATACGGCCCCGAACCGCAGCCGCAAACGGCCGCAGAGCGTCAGATCAGCGCCGAGGAATCCGCCGTCACCGGCTTTGTCTTCAAGGTGCAGGCCAACATGGACCCCAAGCACCGCGACCGGGTGGCATTTGTCCGCCTTGCATCGGGGCATTTCGAACGCGGCATGAAGCTGACCCATGTGCGGTCAAAGAAAACCATGACCATCACCAACCCGGTGATGTTTCTCGCCGCTGACCGCGAACTGGCAGAGGAAGCCTGGGCCGGCGACATCATCGGCATCCCGAACCACGGCCAGCTGCGCATCGGCGACACCTTGACCGAGGGCGAGGCGCTGCGGTTCACCGGCATCCCCTCATTCGCGCCGGAACTCCTCTCTGGCGTCCGTGCGCTGGACCCATTGAAGGCCAAGCATCTGGAAAAGGCCCTGATGCAATTCGCCGAAGAAGGTGCCGCCAAGGTCTTCAAGCCGATGATCGGGTCGGGCTTCATCGTCGGCGTCGTCGGCCAGTTGCAGTTCGAGGTCCTCGCCAGCCGGATCGAGCAGGAATACTCCCTGCCCGTGCGGTTCGAACCGTCGCATTTCACCTCTGCGCGCTGGATCGCCGGACCCAAGCCCGAGGTGGAGAAATTCATCAATGTCAACAAGGGCCACGTCGCCTATGACAATGACGGCGATCTTGTCTACCTGACCCGCCTGAAATGGGACATCGACCGGATCGAGCGGGACTACCCGACGCTGAAGCTGACATCGACGAAAGAGATGGTCCGCTAGCCGGCAACCCTTGCCATTCACATCGTGTGGGGGCAAAACTCCATGAACACATGGTGAACAAATGACCCTGCCCCTGCACGAACTCGCGGCCCTTGGCACCGCGCTCTGCTGGGCCTCCACCGGCGTCATTGCGTCGGATGCCATCCGTGCGCTTGGGGCGTTCCACTTCAACCTGATCCGGCAGGTGCTGGTTACGCTGCTCTTGGCGATCATGGTCACGGCAACCCATGCCTGGGCCGGACAAACCGCAACCACCGCCCTGATCCTAGCCGCATCCGGCATCGTCGGCATCCTGATCGGCGACACTTTCAACTTTGCCGCTGTCGGACGCCTTGGCCCCCGCCGCGCCGGGGCGATCTTTGCGCTGAACGCGCCGATGGCTGCACTGATGGGTTGGGTCATCCTGGGCGAAGCATTGCCCTGGCAAGCGGCGCTCGGGATCGGCATCACGACCGTCGGCGTTGCCGTTGCCATCCTTGGACGCCCCCGCGCCGATGCACACCGGATTGAGGCCGTGCAGGGCGTGTTGCTGACCGGCATTCTGTTCGGGCTAGGGGCTGCATTCGGTCAGGCAGCGGGGTCACTGATCGCAAGGCCCATCATGACATCGGGAATGGACGCTTATCTTGCTTCGCTGTTCCGTGTCGGCGCGTCGGGTCTGGCGATGGGCATTCTCGCGGCCACGCCCTTTGCGCCACCCCGCCCCCAAAAGATCACGCGAGGCGTCCTGATCCTGACCGCGACCACCGCCATCATTGGCCTGCTCATTGGCATGACGCTGTTCCTTTACGCCCTGCAAGGATCTCAGACCGGCATCATCGCCACCCTGTCGGCCACCTCCCCCGTGATGATCCTGCCGCTTTTGTGGCTACGCACCGGCCAGCGCCCGACACTGATCAGTTTTTTCGGCGCTGCCCTCGCGGTCGTGGGCCTCGCGCTGATCTTTTTGCGCTAGGCCCCTGCGACGCGACACCGCGCCATCTGGTTCATGTTACAAGATGCATTACCTAGGCTGCATCGAAACACCCCAAGGTGACCCATGGACGCCCTGCTTATTTCCCGTATCCAGTTCGGCGCGAACATTTCGTTCCACATCCTGTTTCCCACGATCACCATCGCGCTGGGGTGGGTGCTTTTGTTCTTCAAGCTGCGCTTCAACGCGACGGGGGACCGCAAATGGATGGACGCCTACATGTTCTGGGTCAAGGTCTTCGCCTTGTCATTTGCAATGGGCGTCGTCTCGGGCATCACCATGTCGTTCCAGTTCGGCACCAACTGGCCGGGGTTCATGGAAACCGTGGGCAACGTGGCGGGGCCGCTTCTCGCGTATGAAGTGTTGACTGCGTTTTTCCTCGAGGCCGCGTTTCTGGGGATCATGCTCTTCGGGGCATCCCGCGTGAAGCCATGGGTCCACACGACCGCCACTTTCCTCGTGGCCTTCGGCACCACATTGTCGGCCTTCTGGATCATCGTGCTGAACTCCTGGATGCACACGCCGCAAGGTTATGAACTTCGCGATGGTGTCGTTCACGCCACCGATTGGTTTGCGATCGTTTTCAACCCTTCGATGCCTTACCGGCTGGTCCATATGCTGCTCGCCTCAGGCCTGACCGTCGCTTTCCTGATCGCGGGCATCAGCGCCCTGCGGATGCTTTGGAAAGACCGGACCGAGGGCACCAGATCAACCTTGCGCACCGGCATCGTGATGGCCGCGCTGTTGATCCCCATCCAGATCGTCGCGGGCGACATGCACGGGCTGAACACGCTGGAACATCAGCCCGCCAAGGTTGCGGCGATGGAGGGGAACTGGGAAACCCAGAGCAACGCGCCACTTTTGCTGTTCGCCATCCCGAACAAGGAAATCCGCAGCAACGACTATGAAATTGGGATTCCGTCACTGGCCTCGATCATCCTGACGCACGATGCCGATGGAGTGGTCCCCGGCCTCAACGATTTCGTGGCCGAGGATGGGACGGTCATGCACCCACCGGTCCTGCAGGTCTTCTGGGCGTTCCGCGTCATGGTCGGCGTCGGCATGCTGATGCTGGCGACGTCGTGGCTTGGCGCGTACCTGCTGTGGCGGCGGGGTGCCGCGTACATGCCGAAATTCTATCTGGTCGGGATGTCCGGGATGGCCTTCATGGGCTGGGTTGCGACCCTTGCAGGCTGGTACACGACCGAAATCGGCCGCCAGCCCTGGCTTGTGTCGGGCGTCCTGACCACCAAAGAGGCCGTGAGCCCGGTAGCCGCCCCGATGGTCCTGACTACGCTGGTCGCATACCTTCTGGTTTATGCCGCGCTGATGCTGGCCTATATGTGGGTCATCACGCACCTTGCGCACAAGGCGGCCAAGGGCGATACCCCACCGCCTGATCCCAAGAACGCGCCCGAAGCCTCTTTGATGCCGGCCGAATGATGATCACCAATGGCGACCTTCCCCTGATCTTTGCCGGCCTGATGGGCCTGTCGATCCTGATCTATGTAGTTCTTGACGGATTTGACCTTGGCGTTGGGCTTTTGTTTCCCTTTGCCGACAAGGCAGAGAAGGATCGCATGGTCGCATCCATCGGCCCGTTCTGGGATGCCAACGAGACATGGCTGGTGCTGGCGATCGGCATCCTGCTGGTGGCCTTTCCCGTGGCCCATGGCGCGATCCTGACCCAGCTTTACCTGCCCGTCGCCGTCATGTTGATAGGCCTGATCCTGCGCGGTGTGGCCTTCGAGTTCCGCGCCAAAGCGCCTGACGCCCACAAGACCACCTGGGACTGGATGTTCTTCACCGGCAGCCTGATGACGTCGCTATCGCAGGGATTCATGCTTGGTCTCTACATCATGGGGCTGGCCTGGACGTGGGGACATATCGGGTTCGCGCTCGTGACGGGGGTCTTCCTGACCGTCGCCTACAGCTTCATCGGGGCCACCTGGGTCATCTTCAAGACCGACGGCATCCTGCAAAGCAAGGCCATCGGCTGGGCCCAGGGCGGCATCTGGGGCGTGGTGCTGGGCATGGGGGCGGTGTCGATGGCGACCCCGCTGGTCAGCACGCGCATCTACGACAAATGGTTTTCCTGGCCGTCGATGCTCTACCTGTCGCCACTGCCGATCATCTCCGCCGCGCTGATCATCGGGATCTGGTGGATGCTGCGCCGCTTGCCGCTGCCCGCCGACCGCCGCGCGTGGGTCCCCTTCGTCGCCGCCACCGCCTTGTTTGCGCTGGGGTTCCTCGGGATGGCCTATTCGTTCTTTCCATATATCGTGCCCGAGGCGATCACGATCTACGAGGCGGCCTCGGCCCCCGAAAGCCTGTGGATCATCCTGGTCGGCGTGATGATCGTGCTGCCGATCATCCTGGCCTATTCGGTCCTGAGCTACTTCATCTTTCGCGGCAAGGCGACGCATCTCAGCTATGACTGACGGAAAGCCTGCCCCAAGCGGCGCATTCTGGCGTTGTAAATCCCGGTAACCCACATAAAACGGGCAAACAAAGCGTCTGGCCCCATTTGGGGGCAGGATTGCCATGCCGACTGACAGCCCCGAGGATCAGATGACCGCAGATGCCCTAGTGATCTTCACCCCCTCGGGCAAGCGCGGTCGCTTTGCCGTGGGCACGCCGGTCCTGTCGGCCGCCCGCCAGTTGGGCGTCGATCTGGATTCTGTCTGCGGCGGGCGTGGCATCTGTTCGAAATGCCAGATCAGCCCCGGCTACGGCGAATTTCCCAAGCATGGTGTGACCGTCGACGAGGACGCTCTTTCCGACTGGAATGGGGTCGAGGATCGCTACAAGCGCATCCGCGGACTGGCCCCCGGCCGTCGTCTGGGCTGTCAGGCGCAGGTGATGGGCGACGTCGTGATCGACGTGCCGCCGGAAAGCCAGGTCCACAAGCAGGTCATCCGCAAATCCGCGACCGAACGGGTCATGACGATGGACCCCGCCACCCGCAGCTATTACGTCGAGGTCGAAGAGCCCGACATGCACGAACCCTCGGGCGATTTTGAACGCCTGACGCGCGCCTTGGCGAGCCAATGGCAGATCGCAACTCCGACCGCCGGTCTGGGCGTGCTGCGCAAGCTGCAACCCGTATTGCGCAAGGGCGAGTGGAAGGTGACCGTCGTCGTCTACCAAGGTCACAACGACGCCAGCCCCCGCATCCTCGACGTCTATCCCGGTTACCACGAGGGCGGGCTTTATGGCCTCGCCATCGACCTCGGCTCCACCACCATCGCCGCGCATCTGTGCGACCTGTCCGATGGCCGCGTTTTGGCTTCCGCCGGCCTGATGAACCCTCAAATCCGCTTTGGCGAAGACCTGATGAGCCGCGTCAGCTATGTGATGATGAACCCCGGCGGCGATGTGGAAATGACCCGTGCCGTGCGCGAGGCCATCGACGGGCTGGCCGTGACCATCGCCGCCGACGCCAAGATCGACCCCAAGGCAATTTTCGAGGCGGTGATTGTCTGCAACCCGGTCATGCACCACCTGCTGCTCGGCATCGACCCGGTGGAACTCGGCCAAGCGCCGTTCGCATTGGCCACGTCGGACTCGGTTTCAATCAACGCCCGCGAGCTTGACCTCGACGCCCTCAACCCCGCCGCCCGCGTCTACATGCTGCCCTGCATCGCGGGCCATGTGGGGGCCGATTGCGCCGCTGTCGCGCTGTCCGAGGAACCGGGCAAGTCGAAAGAGATGGTGCTGATCGTCGATGTCGGCACCAATGCGGAGCTGCTGTTGGGCAACGAGACCCGCGTCCTCGCCTGCTCCTCCCCCACCGGCCCCGCCTTCGAAGGCGCGCAGATCAGTTCAGGCCAACGCGCCGCCCCCGGTGCCATCGAACGGGTGGAGATCGACGCCGTCACCAAGGAACCTCGTTTCAAGGTCATCGGTTCTGACCTCTGGTCGACCGAGCCAGGTTTCTCCGCCGCGACCGCCACCACCGGCATCACTGGCATCTGCGGGTCAGGCATCATCGAGGCCGTGGCCGAGATGCGCATGGCGGGCCTCGTCGATCCCGGCGGCCTGATCGGCGGCCCCGACCAGACCGGCACCGCCCGGTGCATCCCCGAAGGCCGCACCCATTCCTACGTCCTGCATGACGGCAGCGCCGACGGTGGCCCGCGCATCCTTGTCACGCAAACAGATATCCGCGCGATTCAGCTGGCGAAGTCAGCACTTTACGCGGGCGCACGCCTCTTGATGGACGAAATGGGCATCGACCATGTGGAACGCGTCACGCTTGCCGGTGCCTTCGGCGCACATATCAGCCCCAAGCACGCAATGGTGCTGGGCATGATCCCGGATGTACCGTTGGATCGCGTCGTGTCCGCAGGCAACGCCGCTGGCACAGGTGCCCGCATTGCGCTTTGCAACAAGGCCTCGCGCGCCGCCATCGAGGCGACCGTGCACAATATCCATAAGGTTGAAACCGCCATCGCACCGCGCTTTCAGGAACACTTCGTCAAAGCCAACGCGATCCCCCATGCGACCGACCCGTTCACCGAGCTGGGCAAGATCGTCACCCTGCCCGAAGTCAGCTTCAACATGAACGGCAGTGGTGGTGACAATCGGCGACGCAGGCGGGGGTGACAGCGCCCGCGCGGCGCGCTAGCGTGCCGCCGATGTCAGACGATCCTGTCGCCAGTTTGCTTTCCCACGTCGCAGCGCAGGACCGCGCCGCGTTTCGTGAACTTTATGCGACAACCTCCGCGAAACTCTTTGGCGTCCTTTTGCGTATGCTTGGGGACAGGGGGGAAGCGGAGGATGCATTGCAAGAGGTTTACACACGGGTCTGGTTGCGCGCAGGGCGCTATGACGCCGCGCGCGCCAGGGGGATGACTTGGCTCATCGCCATTTCCCGCAACCTTGCCATCGACCGCCTGCGCGCCCGCCCCGATGCCGGGATCGGGGATGAGGCGGTGATCGACGCATTGCCCGACCTCAGCTCTGGCATCGAGACCCGGATGATCGCCGCAGGCGAAGCGCGACGCGTGGCCGACTGCTTTTCGACGCTGGAACCCGACAAGGCCGCCGCCGTGCAGGGGGCCTATCTCAGCGGCCTCAGCTATGCCGATCTGGCCATCCGCCACAACGTCCCCGTCAACACGATGCGCACCTGGCTGCGCCGGGGGCTTTTGAAACTGAAAGAGTGTCTGCAGTCATGACCGACGACCGCATCCTGACCCGCGACGAAGAGGCCGACCTGCTCGCGGCTGAATTCGTCATGGGCGTGCTTTCGCTGGCGGAACGCGCAACGGCCGAGGCGCGGGTCAAGTCCGATCCTGCCTTTGCCGCCATGGTCAGGACTTGGGAAAACCACATGGCCGATCTGAACGACGACTATGTCGAGGTACCCGCCCCAGACGTCCTGCCCCGCGTCGAGGCACGATTGTTCCCCGAAGCTGCAAAGTCGCGCGCCACCTGGCTGGGCTGGCTTTCGGGCGCATTGGCCGCTGCTGTTCTGGCGGTCGCCGCCGTCTTCTTCCTGACCCCGCCACCTGCCAGCGATGCCCCGCTGATCGCCACCTTGGGCGAAGAAGGCGGCGCCATGGTGTTTGAAGCCCGCTACGATGGTGCGGCCTTGACCGTCGCGCGTATCAGCGGACCCGAGGCCGGCGCTGGTAAGGTGCATGAATTGTGGATCATCGCACCGGAGGCCGCTCCCGTCTCACTTGGTCTGTTGGGCGACGGACCGCTAAGCGTGCCCTATCCGATGCCGCCCGCTGGCTGGATCCTGGCTGTATCGCTGGAACCTTCGGGTGGGTCGACCACAGGTGCGCCGACCGGGCCCGTCCTTGCCTCGGGACCTGTCACGGACCTGTGAAGAGAAATTCTTCACGCTCCCTGAAACTTTGTGTCGGACCCTTGCGTAGCTCCTGATGTGAGGCGGGAATGGACCTGCCCCCAAACTTGCAATGGGAGTTGCCACTATGACCAAATCTTTCCGTCTGGCCACCGCGATCCTGGCTTTGTCGACCGGCTTTGCGCTGGCTGAAAACCCGATGGTGGGCGGTGCTGCGATGTTTGACACCAAGAACATCATCGAAAACGCCGTGAATTCCGCAGACCACACGACGCTTGTCGCCGCTGTTCAGGCCGCTGGCCTGGTGGAAACGCTGTCGGGCGAAGGTCCGTTCACCGTCTTCGCGCCGACCAACGACGCCTTTGCCAAACTTCCTGCCGGCACCGTGGAGACCCTGCTCAAGCCGGAAAACAAGGACCAGCTGGTCAAGATCCTGACCTGCCACGTCGTGGGTGCCAAGGCGCTGGCCGCTGACGTGCAGAAAATGGTCGCCGATGATGGCGGCATGCACACGATCAAAACCGTCGGCGGCTGCGAGTTCACTGCGATGGTCGAGGACGGCATGGTCAAGATCAAGGATGGCATGGGTGGCGTGGCAACGGTCACCGTAGCCGACGTGATCCAGTCGAACGGCGTGATCCACGTCATCGACGCCGTGCTCTTGCCTGCCATGTAAGGCAGGCGACGGGGCCCGCGCGATTGCTGCGGGCCCTGGCTTTCTATCCCCCCTTCAAAACTGCATACCCAACCGCTGGAGGTCCACATGACCCGTTTCCTGCCTGCTTTCGCATTCGTTCTTGCAGCAGCCCCCGTGCTGGCCGCCAACCCCGATGTCGGTGGTGCCGCCATGTTCGAGACCAAGAACATCGTTGAAAATGCCGTCAATTCCGCCGATCACACCACGCTGGTCGCGGCTGTTACCGCCGCAGGTCTGGTCGACACGCTGGCCAGCCCCGGTCCGTTCACCGTGTTCGCGCCGGTGAATGCCGCCTTTGCGGCCTTGCCCGCGGGCACCGTCGACACGCTTTTGCTGCCGGAAAACAAAGGCCTGCTGACCAAAGTTCTGACTGCTCATGTGGTGGCCGGCACAATGACCGCCGCCGACCTGACGGCCTGTGCCAAGAAAGGCAAGGATGGGTTTTGCAACCTGACCACCGTGTCGGGCGATGCATTGTCGATCAAGATCAAGGACGGAACCGCTATCGTCTATGACGAAAGCGGCAACATCGGCTCGGTCACCATTGCCGACGTGATGCAGTCCAACGGCGTCATCCATGTCGTCGACACGGTGCTTGTGCCCAAGTGATGTCACACGCCGCAAGTCGGGCCTTGCAGGTTTGCCGGTCGCGTCACTCTTCCGGTTTCTAGCGCAAGGTCCGTTCCTCGGTCGGTGAGCCTGCTGT
>JANPBI010000115.1:0-2585 GCA_031430315.1 Rhodobacterales bacterium
AACAGATAAAGCCCCACCCCGATCACGAGGAGGAGCCACCAAGGAAAGTCGTCTTCGGGTTTCGCGTTCGGCGTCATGGAAATGGCCCCGGCCTGATACCGGGGCCGTCCACTTTATTCGCCCATCTTGTACTCGACGAACCATTTCTGGTTCAGCGCATCAATCGTGCCATCAGCCTTCATCGAGGCAATCGCCGCGTTGATCGGCGCGACCAGATCGGACCCTTTCGGGAAAATGAACCCGAAATCCTCGGATGCCAGCGGCGCGCCGATGATCTTCAACCCCCCATCGGACGCCTGTACATAGCCATTCGCCGCCGTCGAATCCGACAGCGTCAGGTCCACATCGCCCGCCTTCAAGGCCTCAAGCCCAGCGCCAAAGGTCTCGAACTTGATCACGCGCGGGTTTTCCTCATTGCCATCGAGGATGTTGTAGATCGCGGCATAGAACGGCGAGGTTCCGGGCTGCGCGGACACCAGCAATTCCGGGATCGCGGCAAACGAGGCCGCATCAGTGAACCGCGTTTCATCCCCACGCACGATCATCAGCATTTCCGACCGCATATAGGGGTCGCTGAAATCGACCGCCTCCTTGCGCTCGTCCTTGATGGTGATGCCGGTCATGCCGATGTCGTACTGGCCTTCACTGACCGCCGGAATCATCGCGTCCCAGCTGGTATTCTCATACTTCACCGTCGCGTTCAGCCGCTTGGAGATCTCGGCCATCGCGTCATATTCCCAGCCGATCGCCGCGCCGTCCTTGTCGAGGAACTGCAGCGGCGGATAGGCATTCTCGGTCACGACGACAATTTCGCGCCCCGCAAGGTCTGGCACGTCCTGGGCAAATGCGGCGGTAGAGAATGTCAGGGCCATCAGGCCCAGGGCATCGGTCAGTTTCATCTAGCGGTTCCCCCTGTCACGGATTTGATGCCCGACTATGGCCGAGGCATGGCCCATGATGCAACCCGTCGGGCGGGGTTCACCCCGCCACGCCGATCACATCCGAAAAGACAACGCTTCGACTGCCCGCTTACGCGGCAAGCCTCGTGTTCATTCCAGCAACTTTGCCGCCTCGGCCCGCAAGTCCGACTGATGCGGAAAGACCCCAGCGGCGAGATAGGCCGCCTCTTCGGGCGTCGAGGTACGCCCCAGCACGTCATTGCGGTGCGCGTGCCGCCCAAAGGCCGCGATCACTGCGCGATGACGCCGCGGCTGCACTGCCGCAAACTCGTACACCTTGCGCAATCGTTCCGGGGCCGCCTTCTGCGCCGCCTCAGCAATCTCAATCGCGTGATCAAGGTTTGCGAGGTGATCCGCGCATTCACAATGCTCCAGCGGCAGCTTGTACATCGACTTGAACCACACATTCTCCAGCGCGTCGAAATGCCCGTTCTCGAAGCCCGCGAGGCAGATCGCCAGCGCCTTGGGATCGGACGCATAGGCTGCCGGGGTACCTGCGAACACCGACCGCGGGAATTGGTCCAGCACGATGATCAGCGCCAGCCGCCCACGTGGGGTTGCGGCCCAATCGTCCAACTCCCCTCGCATCGCCCGTTGGGTCAGGCCATTGTAGCGCGCCACGACCTCCGGCCCCGATCCTCCACGCATCCGCCAGGTCCAGTGATCGATATGGGCTTGCGGTTCGGGGTCCGGCCCGTCGGGAAACCAGAAATCGAGGATCTCGTCCGGTGTCGTCATTGTTCGCCCCCTCACGCCTTCACAGCACTTGGGAAACCATACGGCCCGGACCCGGACCCTGTCGCCGCAAATCGTCGGTTGAGGTGGCATACGTTTGGCAGACGTTTGGCATACACTTACCCGACGCCGTGCAGCCCGCCGCAAACCGCGCAATCCACCCGCCGCTCGATCTTGATCACCCGCGTCTCGCCATAAAGCGCATCGTGGATCAACAGCCTCCCCGCCAGTGTCTCGCCCGCCCCGGTCAGGTGCTTGATCGCCTCCATCGCCATCATCGACCCGATCACCCCCGGCAAGGGGGCGGCCACCCCCGCCTCGGCACACGTCGGCACCGTACCAGGGGCCGGGCGGACAGGGAAAATACATTCGTAACAAGGGCTTCCATGAGCCGGATCATAGAGACTGATCTGCCCCTCCCATTGCGTGATCGCGGCAGAGATCAGCGGCTTTCCCGCATCCGCGCAGACCCGGTTGACCAGATAGCGGGTGTCGAAATTGTCCGACCCATCCAGTACCAGATCATAGTCCGCGACCAAGGCCGCCGCATTGGTTTCGTCCAGCCGCCGGTTATACGGCCTGACCGCGACAAACGGGTTCAGTGCCTTGATCGCGATCTCTGCCGAGAACACCTTTGGCATCCCAATCCGTTGATCCGCATGGATAATCTGGCGCTGCAGATTGGTCGCCTCGACCTCATCTGCATCGATCACACCCAAGGTCCCGACCCCGCTTGCGGCCAGATACAGCAGCGCAGGCGACCCCAATCCCCCCCCCCCGACCCCCAAAACCCCCGCAGCTTTAAGCCGTTTATTCCCCCGCCCCCCCCTATCGCGCCCGGAGATTTGGCGCGCAAAACGGTACAGCACAGCCGGGCGAAAGCAGGGGGCA
>JANPBI010000116.1:0-6284 GCA_031430315.1 Rhodobacterales bacterium
GGCCATGTGCTGGTCACGACGCCCTTTGCGGTGGCGATCCTGTCCTCGGCGTTCCAGACTTTGGACCGGTCCTTGGAAGAGGCGGCCTATGATCTGGGCGAAAGCGCGCCTTCAACCTTTCGTCTGATCATCCTGCCACTGGTCATGCCGGGGATCATCTCAGCGCTGCTGATCTGTTTCACCATCTCCTTAGACGAATACATCATCGCGTCCTTCCTGGGCGGATCGCAGCCCGTTCTGTCGACCTATATCTTTGGCCAGTTCCGCTTCCCGGCAAAAGTGCCCGCCGTCATGGCTTTGGGCACCATCCTGGTCGCGATTTCGATCCTTTTGCTTGCAACTGCAGAATACATGCGCCGTCGGGGTATCGCAAAAACCGGCGGCGGCAATACCGGAGGCCACCTGTGACCGAAAAGACGCCGATGATCGAGTTTCAGGACGTTCATAAGTATTATGGCGACTATCACGCCCTGCGTGGCATTACCGCCAACATCAAGGCTGGGGAGTTCTTCTCGCTGCTGGGTCCGTCTGGCTGTGGCAAGACCACCCTGTTGCGCACCATCGCGGGGTTCGAGGACATCTCCTCCGGGGCGGTTCTGATCGACGGCAAGAGCATGGCAGGCGTGCCCGCAAACGTGCGTCCAACCAACATGGTGTTCCAGTCCTACGCGATCTTTCCGCATCTGACGGTCGAAGAAAACGTGGGCTTCGGTTTGCGCAAGGATCCTAGATCGGCATCGGAAAAGTCAAAGGCGGTCGACGAGTCCCTCGAAATGGTCGGGCTCAAAGGCTATGGCAAGCGCGCGGCCCATGCCCTGTCGGGCGGCCAGCGCCAGCGCGTGGCATTGGCCCGGGCATTGATCCTGAAACCCAAGGTGCTGCTGCTGGATGAACCCCTGTCCGCGCTGGACAAGAAGATGCGCGAACAGATGCAGGTCGAACTGATCCGCCTGCAGCGACAGGTCGGCATCACCTTTGTCCTTGTGACCCACGATCAGGAAGAGGCGCTGGTCATGTCGGACCGTATCGCCGTGATGTTCGAAGGCGAGATTGCGCAACTGGCCGATCCAGAGACGCTCTATCGCAAACCCGCCAGCCGCAAGGTTGCCGACTTCATCGGGACAATGAATTTCCTGCCCGCCAAGGTCCTGTCGGAATCCGGCGGCAAAGTCGAAGTCGACGCCAAGGGCTTTGGCCATGTCACGCTGAATTCCGACCAGATCTCGGGCAGCCCGTCGGAAGGCGAGGCGGCCATCGGCTTTCGCCCCGAGACGCTAACCATCCTGTTTGATGGCCAGAAAGCGGTGGACCGCGAAAGCGATGCCACCGTGACCGAAGTCGTCTACTACGGCGACATGACCTATTACGACATCAAGCTCGATGGCACGGATCAGCCCATGCGCCTGTCGATGCGCAACGTCTTTGGCCGCCCCGTGCTGGATATCGGCACCCGCACCAAGGTCGCGTGGAGCCCGGGTGCCTTGATGCTGTTCCGCTAAGGCGGGGCCGTGACTGCGGCGGAATACTGTCCAAACTGACATCTTCCCAGGTCGCACTGCCGGATCTAAGGTGATCGGATTCGGGGGTGCGATATTATGCCCAAAAAGCCATCGGACGACGAAGCTGAACGCGAGACCGGATCAAACAGCGGCGGCGATCCCGCACCGACCACGCGAGCTGTCGAACCGCCGCCTGCGCCGCCCCCCGCCGCGCCCGCAGAGGCCAAGTCACCGGCGCGAACCCGCATCCAGCGCAATCGGCGACTGGTCTGACTGTCGGTAGGGTTCACCACTCTGATCGGGGCGGTCTGGACAGCACTTGCCGGTTCCATGGTTGAAAACAGTCGAGCCTATTTCGATGCCAAGCTGAAAGTTCTGCAAGGAGGCCCGGAAATTGAACGCCTGACTGGCCTGTTGGAACAAAAGCAGACAGAATACGACGCGCTTTTGGCCAGCAGCACCGTGCCTTACACGTCATATGTCGCCCTGTCGTTTCGCGACGTGGACTTTTGCATGGACCAGGTCACCCGTTGGGCCAAGGAAAACAACTGGGCTCTGACCTATAACCACCCGGCGCATTTTCGCATCGTCAACATCCTTTATTACAATCGTATTCTCGAACTGCGCTGCGTCGGGGCGAAATACGGCACGGTGACATTTCTGGTCATCACCGGCACAAAAACATCCTCGCACGAGGTAGACGTCGCTTATACGGCCCTGACCAAGGAGTTTGCCGCCTTCAGCGAATATCCTGCCGCGATTGCACCCAACAGTGCGGATTGGTTCAATGTCGGCCCGTTCTTGCAGGCGGGCTACGTCACGTTCGAGATGCGTTATGCCGATTACAAGAACTGGGAACAAGGCAGGTTTCCCAAGTATCTGGCCGATGCCATGGTGCGCCCCGGCACAATACAGAATACCACTGTCATCGACTCTTTCGCCTATTTCATCTTTCAAGAACCGGGACGGTCCGTCACCTTTCGCAGCCCCGAGGTGAACAACTACACGATGCTGTCCTCTGATGGGACATGGCAGCCTGCTGCCTCGGTGTTGCAACCCGGTTTCGTGCCGACCGATGATGCGCGCGTGCGCACCAGCGTGGTGGTCGGCATCGCGGCCCTGAACTACGGCAAACTCGTTATGGATTCGGTCGAAGGGCGCTTTCTGGGAGACGATACGCTGGCACAGATCGCGCAGATCCCGGGCGTGGTGAATGGCGGCAAGATCACACTGTTCCTGCGCAGTTTTTAGGCCGGTCAGACCCGACGCCCTGACGGCAGCCGGTCCTGCCTGGTCCGCCGTTTTGCCGACGTTTTGCCGACGTTGACAGCGTTCTAGCGGTCCTGCGGCAGCAACCCCATCCCTCGCAGGTATATCCCGATCCCGGCCTCCAGCAGTTCTTCGGGCGGAAACTGCGTGTTGGTGCCGTTGCCGCGCATGAAAAGTTCCACCACGCCATGGCTCATCGCCCAGACATGGGCTGCAAACATCGTGGCTGGTGGACGCTTGCCCGGGGGGAGCTGCAGCGACAGAGCCTCGGCGGCGCGTTCCAGCACGGCCCGCGCCTTGGCGGCGACGATGGCCAGATCCGGATGGTTGGCAGGGGTCAGGCCGGATTCGAACATCGCCTGATAATGGCCAGGATACTTGCGGGCAAAGGCGAGATAAGCCCGGCCTGTTGCCTCGAACGCCGCCAGCGCCGTCGGGCGACCACTGTCATAGGCATACTCCATCAAGGCAGCAAAGATGTCGAAGCCCTGGCGGGCTACTTCGGCCAAAAGGTCGTCGCGGCCCGCAAAATGGCGATAGACCGCCGCTGGCGTCACATCCGCGACCTTTGCTGCTTCGGAAACCGTAAAGCCTTGCGGCCCACGCTCCACGATCAAGGCAAGGGTCGCGTCGATCAGGGCCTGGCGTAGATTGCCATGATGATAGCCGCGCTTCACGCCTCATCCTTGGGACGCAAGGCCGGGCCGCCGCAGATGGCTGTGTCGATCTTGCCGATCGCTGCCTTGTCGCGGCCCTTGTAATCCACCGCAGACAGCAGCGTCTGGATCGCCGCGATCCGCGCGCGTTTCTTGTCGTCCGAAAGGATCACCGTCCAGGGCGCGAACTTGAAGCTGGTCTTCTTCATCGTCTCGTCGATGGCGGCGCAATAGTCATCCCATTTTCCCAAGCCATCGATGTCGATCTGGCTGAGCTTCCATTGCTTCAATGGATCGCCTTCGCGGGCGATGAACCGGCGGAGTTGCTCGGCGCGCCCGACCTCCAGCCAGAACTTCACGAAGATGAAGCCTTCCTCGACGATCATCGTCTCGAATTCCGGCAGCTGGCGAAAGAATTTGGCGCGTTGTTCGGGTTTGCAGAACCCGAAAACATGCTCGATCATTGCGCGATTGTACCAGCTACGGTCAAAAAGCGCGATTTCCCCCAAGGCCGGGAACCAGTCGACATAGCGCTGGAAATACCATTGCGCAGCTTCGCGTTCGGTGGGCTTGGACAGGGCCACGATGCTGGCAACCCGCGGGTTCATGTTCATCCGCACAGCCTCGATCGTGCCGCCCTTGCCGGCAGCGTCGCGGCCTTCGAACACCACGATCATGCGCTTGCCGGTGGCCTTGATGTCGGCGTGCATCTTGACCAGTTCGATCTGCAACGCCTCTATTCTTGTGTCGTATTCCTTGCCCTTCATTTCTTCCCGGTAAGGGTAGGATTTGGTCAGGATTTCGTCCTTTCCTGCCTTTTCGATGGCCTTGCGAATGGTTGCTGGCGCACCTTCGCGAAAAAAGCGACTGATCGCGCCGTCAAATGGCAGCTCCATGGGATCCTCCTCATAAGTCTTGGGCAGTATGGCGGGCTGATCGGATCAGGGCAATCCGGCGCGCGCCGAGGCCCGCACGATTGCCGCCAGAATGATGTCGGTGTGGGTCTGATGGGGCATGTGTCCGGCCCCGGGAATGACCGTCAGATGTGCCGAGGCTAAGCGCGGGGCAAGCGGGCCGGAATGGATGTTCAGGGGCACGATGGTGTCGGCATCGCCATGCACCAATTCCACCGGCAAGGTCAGGCTCGTATAGCGCGGCTCCATCGCGACCAGCTGGCCGCGCAGCGCGTTCACCTGGGCCGAATTGATCGCCAGCACAGAGGCCCGCGCCGTCAGGGCCACACCCATATGGTCGGCATACCCGTCCGGAGCCGGTTCCGGGGCAAAGACGCCGTCAATCGCCCCGCGTACATAGGACATCGGAACCCAGGCCGCCGCCAGGGGCACCAGGACGGCCCGACCAAGGCGGCTGTTGGTAGCACGGTACCAGGGGTCAAGCCCACCGGGCCAGGGCAGGGAGGGGGCCGACACCAAGATGAGTCCCGCGGGCGGGTCATCCAGAGCCCAGGCAAGGGCGACCGCGCCGCCATAGCTGTGGCCAAGGACAAGCGGGCGGGTCAACCCAAGTGCTGCCGTTGCCTTGCGAAGGTGGCGTGCCTGTTCGGCCAGTCCGGTTGCGCCATCGGGCAGCGGGTCCGACAGCCCAAGCCCAGGGCGGTCAAAGGCGATCACGCGAAAACTCCCCGTCAGGCGGGGGATCAACGAAAAGGTAAAGTCACGCAGTGACCCGGACGCCCCATGGATCAACACAAGATCCGGGCCGGTGCCCTCGATGACGTAATGGACGCGCAATCCGTCAACCGACAGGAACCTGCCCTCGGCAGGCACCGCATCAACCGCAGCCGCCTCGCGCGATCCCGCCCGCCAGACCGTGGTCCCGGCAGCCACGGCCACGGCCAGTGCGAGACTAGCGGCCAATCGCATCAAGCTCATAGGGCGTCGACTGGTAGATTTCGTTGATCCAGTTGCCATAGAGAAGATGTGCGTGGCTGCGCCAGCGGTTCAAGGGCGGGTTGGCAGGATTGTCGTCGGGATAGTAATTCGCGGGCACATTGATCGGCGTCGTCGCCGCGACATCCCGGTCATATTCCTGTTTCAGCGTGTCGCTGTCATATTCGAAGTGGTTGAAAATATAGAGCGCGCGATGCCCCGGATCCTCAACCAGGCAGGGCCCGACCTCGTCAGAGCCGAGCAAGGTCTGCAGACCTGGCGCGGTGGCAATCTCGGCCTGTCGCACTTCGGTCCAGCGACTGACGGGGATGATGAAATCATCCGAAAAGCCCCGCAGGAAAGGCGAGGTTGGTGATAGGTTGCGATGGCGAAAACAGCCGAACGCCTTGGCAGGCAGCATGTGCTTTTCGACGCCATGAAAGTGTTTGAGCATTGCCATGCCGCCCCAACACACACCAAAGGTCGACTGCACGTTGGTCTGGGTCCAGTCCATGACCTCGACCAACTCGTCCCAATAGGTGACGTCTTCGAAACGCAAATGCTCGATCGGCGCGCCAGTGATGATCAGGCCATCAAACTTTTCGTCCCGGACATCCTGAAAGGGGCGGTAGAACGCCTCCATATGCTCGGCCGCAGTGGTTTTGGTCTGATGTTCGGACATGCGGATCAGATGCAGGTCGATCTGCAGGGGGGTGGCCCCGATCAGCCGGGCAAATTGTGTCTCGGTCTGGATCTTCTTGGGCATCAGGTTCAGAAGCGCGATCCGCAAGGGCCGGATATCCTGCCGCGCCGCCCGCTCCGGCGACATAACCATGACGCCTTCGTGCGACAGCACGTCAAAGGCGGGCAGGGTCTGGGGCAGGGTGATCGGCATGGGCGGGTCCTGTGAAGATAGGTGGAACGCGGGTTTAGGCGGTTGCCGCCTTGCGATCAATGGCCATCGCCATCAG
>JANPBI010000117.1:0-16390 GCA_031430315.1 Rhodobacterales bacterium
GGTCAGGGCAAACCTGACAGCCGTCGGCGATTGCGCATGCACAACCGGAGCAGCCAGAACGCACGAACCAGCAAGAAACACTCGTCGTGTGCAATGCATCGGTCCACCTCCTCTCTGAAAGCAAAGGCTAACCTCTTGCCCCGGCTTGGAGCAACGCCTCAATCGCGGGTCGACCCGGCGGGTTTGGCAGGTCCGATTGCAGACCCGACCAAAGCTGAGGCACCCTTGACCCTGGCGGATTGCCTGAGCTCGCGCGGTAGCCGTCCGTCTGCGGTTTTGATGCAGATCAGCGACGTTGGTCCGACCTCGTGCCATTGATGAAGGGTGAACGACGACAGGCACCGGAGGTGCATCATGCTGGAATACAAGGTCACCGCGCGCAGGATCGACAGCCATGGATCAGAAGCTGCAACGAAGCAGGCGTTGATTGTGCTGGATACCGACATGGCAGGGCGCGCCGACGCCTTCAACCCCGCCGAACTGTTGCTGGCCAGCCTCGCCGCCTGCCTTCTTAAGGGCACCGAACGTGTGATCCCGATGCTGCAGTTTTCCCTGCGCGGGATCGAGGTTTCGTTGCAGGGCCAGCGGCAGGATGCCCCGCCAAAGATGGTGCGGATCGACTACCAGATCGTTGTGGATACTGATGAGAACGACCAGCGGCTCGACCTATTGCACCGCAATCTTCAAAAGTATGGCACGATCACCAACACCTTGGCCACGGCTGTCGAACTGGTCGGCACCATTTCCCGCAAGGGCGGCTGATGGGCTTCGGGTTGCCGACGTAAGGTTGACCCGCTTTATCAACGCATCGGCGGATTCCTTGCGTTCGGAATAGCGGTCCACAAGATAGTCGGCACGGTCACGCGTCAGCAGGGTGAACTTCATCAACTCCTCCATCACATCGACAATCCGGTCATAAAGTGGCGACGAACGCATACGGCCTTCCGCGTCGAATTCCTGAAAAGCCTTGGGGATCGAGGACTGATTGGGGATAGTAATCAGCCGCATCCAGCGCCCCAGGATGCGCATCTGGTTGACGGCGTTGAAGCTTTGCGAACCGCCCGACACTTGCATCACGGCCAGTGTCTTGCCTTGGGTCGGTCGCACTGCGCCGATGGACAGCGGAATCCAGTCAATCTGGGCTTTGATGAGGCCGGTCATGGCACCGTGACGTTTGGGCGACGACCACACCATGCCCTCGGACCAGATCACCAGCGACAGCAATTTCTCGACCTTCGCCATGTCGACCCCCGGCTCATCCGGCAGCGGTAGGCCGGAGGGGTTGAAGAACCGGACCTCGGCCCCAAGACGGGCCAGTATCCGCCCAGCCTCCTCAGCGGCGAGGCGGCTGAAACTGCGGGGACGGAGTGAGCCAAATAGTATCAGGATTCGCGGCGGATGTGTCGATGTCTTCGGGGTGAGCAGGCGGTCCCGGTCGATATCAGCAAAGCTCGCCTCGTCAAGGGCGGGAAAGGCTGGCTCTTCATGCGAGGACATTGGCACGGCCCTTCGTTCTGCGTTGGCCTTAAGCGAGCGCCATCTTGGGGTCTGCGCGTGACCCACAAAAGCCAGCCATCGCCAGCATTTGCAAGCGTGCGAGGCAAGAACGTGAAACTTCGCATCCTGCACTCGGATCGCGCCACAGATGCCTTGTAGCGTACCAGAATGCAAAGGCGGCATCCATTTCCAGCGGACATGTCGGCGCGTTTCATAAAAAGTTCACTGGAGGCCACGCATCGATTCCGTTAATCAGGAAATATGGAACGGACGTCCGCCGCGCATACATTCGCCACCCTTGGTCATCCGGGCCGCCTTGCCGTATTTCGCATGCTGATGCGCTTTGCGCCGCAGGGCGTGCGGCCGACGGAGATCGCCACGGCACTCGGGCTGAAGCAGAACACCTTATCGCATCACCTCGCCGACCTGACCGCCTCTGGTCTGGTGCATGTCGCGCGGCACGGTCGCTCGCTTTTCTATTCGGTCGATCTGGACGTAACCGAAGGTCTCATCGGCTATCTTGCGCTCGATGTCGGTCGTGCGCGCCCCGATCTGCTTGGCCCTCTGCTTGCCAGTCAAAATGAATGCAATATGCTCGATACCGACTTCGACGTCCTCTTCATCTGTTCGGGTAGCCGCGTCGCCGCGCAAGCATCTGCACCACAGGCAAGCCGGTCTTCCGAACTTGTGGTTCACGTCCCTGAAAATGCGCTTCTGACAGCGGGCATGTGGTCGATGATCTTTGATGGCGTGATCGGTGAAGGCAAAGCGCGCGGCATGGACAATTTCAGCGGGATAAGGTTCGCAACGTGACGCTTATCATCACCGGGGAAATGCTGATGAATATCCTCGGCAAAGAGTTCGGCGCGCGCAATGTGGCATTTGTCCGATAAACCCCTTCCGAAGCGGCAGGGGTTTACGCTTTTTTCAACGCCACGCCGGGACCGTTCCCGTTCTCTGGAAGAAAGATCACTCCGGCGGCCTCTAGGGCGGTGCGTATTGCTGCGACTGTCGCAGCCCGCCCGCCTAGATCGCCCGCCTGTGCCTCAAGGCGCTTGATCGTCGGCAGGGATATTCCTGATGCCGTGGCAAGGTCTGCCTGCGACAACCCGGCAAGCGCCCGTGCGGCCTTGATCTGCCGAATTGATACTAAAGGTATTGACATGGGCAGTTCCCGTGGTGATACTTTTGGTATTGAATACTAGCACAGGATAAAATGCAATGACCATCCAAGCCAAAACGCTCGAAGAAATCCACACCAACGCGGTTATGCTTCATGCCCTGATCGAAGGGGCGGAGGTGATCTATGAACTAATTCAGACAGATTTGAGCCCGGCAGCAAATAGCATGACTGCCGTCATCCGCACGTTGTGCGTGCAGTCAGATGGGCTTGCGCGCGACCTCGAGCGGCTGCGGCACCCCGCCCTAGCCAAGGCGGCGCAGCAATGAAAAGCGCGCGCGCAAAGCTCATCGATCTGCCGCCGGGCCAAGTACTGCCTGACGATTACATCGCAATCCCGATGTTTCGAGGTGTTGACCAGATGGTGGCATGGCAAGCCCGGCGTTCGGCGGAAGACGCTAGGGACGTGACGCCAAAGACTTAATTTTCAGAAGGCGGGGCTTATGGCGGGTGGTGAAAGCTACCCGCTATTTTATTAACAAAATCAACACTTTATATCCCAAATGGCGGAGGAGGTGGGATTCGAACCCACGGTAGAGTTGCCCCTACGTCGGTTTTCAAGACCGGTGCGTTAAACCACTCCGCCACTCCTCCCGATGGAGTGCCGTAGCAAGCCCGTTGCGATTCTGCAAAGGGATCGGCGGCTCTTTGCAATGTCATGTATCGTTATCATTGCCGCCCTTTCCTCTGCCCTCGCAAGCCGATAGTATATCGCGTGACAAACAGGTTTTGATAACGGTTGGTCCAGGATCATCCCAGTTCAAAGCCGGTCGGGGCAGGAAAATCGCGACACAGAGCGCGAAGGCAAGGGCAAAACATGGCACGTGCATCGATCAAGCAGACCAGCTTGGCTTTCGTTATCCTTTTCGCCGTTGCGGGGTGCCAGGCGGGCGAGGGCCCGCTTGCTGGTTTGAATGCGGACCCCGCTGTTGACGAAGACGTCGTCACGGATGCCACTGCGACAGCAGAAACATCGGTCCGGATGGTCGACCGGGACGTGGAGTCGCCTGAGGTTTTCCAAGCCACCGCCGATGCCCTTTGGGATGGCCGCCCGTCGCTTGGCGGGGTCTGGGTGGCCTCTCCTGCGGCCAAGGATCCCGAGCGCGTGATCATTCGCAACCCGGCAAACGGCAAGTTTGTGGTCGGTGCCCTTTTCCGTCGCGAACGCGACAATCCCGGGCCGGAATTGCAGATTTCTTCGGACGCGGCAGCCGCCTTGGGTCTTCTTGCGGGCGAGCCTGGCAAAATCAGCGTCACCGCGCTGCGCCGGGAGGAGAAACCGGCGGCAACCGATGCCTCTCAGCCCATCCTTGATGCAGCGGAAACGGTCGAGACGTCGGAATTGGAGCCGTTGGCGGGGGCCGCCGCCGCCATCGACCGCGCCGACGGCAAAGCAACCGACACAGCCGCCGAAACCAAGGTCGCGGAACCTGTTTCGACCGGCAAGCGGGTTCCCAAAATGGACCCTTCGGCCATCACGCCTGAAGCGATTGTGTCTGCTGATGTGTCGGCAGAGACGACAAAATCCGCCCCAGCCCCGGAAAGCAAGTCGGAAGGGTCCCGCATCCAGATCGGGATATTCTCGGTCGAGGAAAACGCCCAACGGGCCGTTGAGGCACTGAAAAAGGCTGGGATCACTGCGACGGTCCGACAAGAGCAAAGCCAAGGCAAACCACTTTGGTCCGTCATCAGCCGTGGCGACAAGGCAACCCTGGCAAAGATCAAATCGGCTGGTTTCGGCGACGCTTATGTGCTGAAGGGCTGACAAAGGAAGGAAAAGCCATGAATTCCCGGGTCCAGCTAATCGGCATTCTTGCTCTTGCTCTTGTTTTCCCTGTAGGGGCTGTGCGGGCATTTGAGACCCAGGCGTCGGCGGCTTGGGTCTTTGACGTGACAACCCATACGGTCTTGATGGACAAACGTGCGGATGAGGCGGTTCCCCCCGCCTCGATGTCGAAACTGATGACGATCAACATGCTGTTCGAGGCCCTGCGCGACGGGCGCGTGACCATGGAGACGACCTTTGCCGTCTCGTCCAACGCTACCGCGATGCAAGGGTCGACCATGTTCTTGCAGGAATCCGATCGCCCGACGGTGCGCGATTTGATCCACGGTATGATCGTGAATTCAGGCAATGATGCCTGCGTTGTCGTGGCCGAAGGACTTGCCGGGACCGAGGCTGCATTTGCCGCCCAGATGACCGAACGCGGCAAGGCCATCGGCCTGACGAAATCGGTCTTTGCCAATTCCAGCGGCTGGCCGGATCCAACGCACCGCATGTCCATGCGCGATCTGGGCATTGTGGCGCAGCGCCTGATTGAAGAGTTTCCTGAATATTATCCGATCTTTGCCGAAACCGAAAACAACTACAAAGATCGCGCCGAGGCCAATAGGTTCAACCGCAACCCTCTGCTCAAGCTTGGGATCGGGGCAGACGGGCTGAAGACAGGGCATACGTCCGAGGCGGGCTACGGGCTTGTCGGATCGGCAAAACAGGGTGACCGTAGGATCATCTTTTCCATTACGGGTCTCGCCAGCGATGACGCCCGCGCCGAAGAGGCTGAGCGGATCGTGTCCTGGGCGTTTCGACAGTTTGCCGAAAAGACCGTGGCAAAGGCTGGAATCCGGATTGCAGAAGCCGATGTCTGGATGGGCGATGCCGCCACCGTGGGACTGGTTCCGGCCAAGGACGTTAAACTTTTGGTTCCGGCGTTGGTGCAGGAAAGCGTGACGGCAGAAGTGGTCTACAAGGCCCCCTTGAATGCTCCGATCGAGGCAGGGGCAGAAATCGCCACGCTTATCGTGCATGTGCCCGACTTGCCCGATGCGCAGGTGCCGCTTGTTGCCGAGGCTGCCGTTGGCAAGGGCGGTTTTCTCACGCGCATGACAACCGCTGCCGGCATTTTATTCGGTCGCGCCCGCGACCTGATCCCCGCGTCGTGACCATGCCCGGTACAGGCGTCTTTGTCAGTTTCGAGGGCATAGACGGGTCTGGAAAGTCTACCCAAGCGCGGCGGCTTGCGGCGACCCTGGGCGAACGGGGGATCGCTGCGGTGTTGACCCGCGAACCGGGTGGCAGTCCGGGTGCCGAGGAAATCCGGCGTCTGGTGCTTGAGGGCAACCCTGACCGCTGGTCCGCCGAAACCGAGATACTGCTGTTCACCGCCGCACGCCGCGATCATGTCGAAAAGACCATCCGCCCGGCCCTGGCCAAGGGTGCTGTTGTGATCACTGACAGGTTTGCCGATTCAACCCGGATCTTTCAGGGGATCACGCGCGGGGACCTGACCGGGACAGTGGATGCACTGCACGACCTGATGATCGGGATGGAGCCGGACCTAACCTTGTTGATCGACATCGACCCGGCCGAGGGCCTGGCCCGCGCTACAGCCCGCAAGGGTTCGGAGATGCGGTTCGAAGACATGGGATTGGCGTTCCAGGCGCGCGCGCGTCAAGGTTTTCTTGACCTCGCCACCCATCACGACCGGTTCCGGGTCATCGACGGCGCACGCGATCCCGATGCCGTTGCCGCCGATGTGCTTGGGGCGGTATTGACCTGCCTGGACCGCCACCCCGCCAATGTCTGATGCTGAGTCCGAACCCGACCGGCTTGACGGTGCACCGCATCCCCGCGAAACCAGAACCCTGTTTGGTCAGGCCGGGGCCGAAGCGGCATTTCTTGCTGCCTGTAATTCGGGACGCTTGCCGCATGCCTGGCTGATCACCGGACGACGTGGCATTGGCAAAGCTACCTTTGCCTGGCGTGCCGCGCGGTTTCTTTTGGCAAAACCTTCAGAAGTCGGCGGCCTATTTGGTGATGTGGAGCCACCGGCAAGCCTGGACGTGGACCCGGACCTGCCGGCGTCGCGTCACGTCACCGCCTTGACCCATCCGGGGATATTCCTGTTGCGCCGAACTTGGGACGCGGACCGCAAAAAAATGCGCGCGCAGATCGTGGTCGACGACATGCGCGGGATGAAGGGGTTCTTCACGATGTCGTCGGCGGATGGCGGGCGGCGCGTTGTCATCATCGACGATGCCGACGAGATGAACCCCAACGCCGCGAATGCCCTGCTGAAACTGCTCGAAGAACCGCCGGCCGGTGCGGTTCTGTTCCTGATCAGCCATCAACCCTCCCGGCTTTTGCCCACGATCCGGTCCAGATGCCGCACCTTGCGGCTTGCCCCATTGGGACCCGCCGATCTGGACCTTGCCCTTGCGGCAGCGGGAGGATCAGCCCGTCAAGGGGACGCCGTGGCGCTGGCGGAACTTGCGGGCGGGTCGGTCGGTGCGGCGATCCAGTTGACCCAGTCTGACGGTCTTCCCCTTTACACCGAGATCGTCGCGTTGATGGGGTCTCTGCCCCGGCTAAACCGATCGCGGGCCTTGGCCATGTCGGACGCCGCGGGTGGTCGCAACAGCGAGGCGCGTTTTGACCTGACGGTGACGATGTTGGACCTTTTCCTGGCGCGACTTGCGCGCGCCGGCACAACGCGGTCCCTGCCGCCCGAGGCGGCACCGGGCGAGGCGGCACTGTTACCACGTCTGGCCCCGGATCTGGATGCCGCACGCGCCTGGGCCGATTGCGCCCAATCGCTGGGCACGCGGGCGCGACGTGGCAAGGCGGTCAACCTTGACCCTGCGGCCTTGCTGATGGATATGTTTCTCAAGATCGACGAGACGGCGGGAAGGCTCGCCTCAAGGTAGGCAAGATGCCCCCCGACAGCCACGACATTCCTCCGCCAGAGATCGTGGACAGTCACTGCCACCTCGATTTTCCCGATTTTGCGCAAGATTTGCCGGATATCCTGACGCGAGCACGGGCTGCGGGGGTGCGGCGCATGGTTACCATTTGTACAAGATTGCGCCACGAGCCATCCGTACGGGCGCTGGCAGAGGCGCATGACGGCGTCTACTACGCGGCAGGTACCCACCCGATGAGCGCCGCCGAAGAGCCGCTTGCGACCGTCGACCAGCTGGTGGCCCTGACGCGTCACCCGAAATTCGTGGGGATCGGCGAGACCGGGCTGGATTACCATTACACCGCCGAGAGCAAGGCCATCCAGCAGCAGTCCTTGCGTATCCATATCATCGCGGCGCAGGAAACCGGACTGCCGCTCATCATCCATGCGCGCGCGGCCGATGACGACATGGCGTCCATCCTGACCGAAGGATTTCAAGCCAAGCCCTATTCGTGCGTCATGCATTGTTTTTCCTCGGGTCCCCAGTTGGCCCGGACGGCGCTGGATCTGGGCTTTTACCTGTCGATGTCCGGCATTGCCGCGTTCCCCAAGAGCCAGGACCTGCGCGACATCTTTGCCGCCGCGCCGCTGGACCGGATCCTTCTGGAGACCGACAGCCCGTACCTTGCCCCGCCGCCCTATCGCGGTCGGCGCAATGAACCGGCCTATACCGCCTTTACCGGCAGGACGGGTGCGGCGATCTTTGGATTGACCGAGGTGGCGTTTGCCGCCGCCACCACGGCGAACTTTGATCGCCTCTTTACCCGGGCGGTCCCGGCCGCCAAGGCTGCATGATGGCGCAGCTTACCTTTACCATTCTAGGGTGTGGTTCATCAGGCGGTGTCCCGCGGCTGGGCGGTGACTGGGGATCGTGCGACCCGGGCAACCCGAAAAACAAGCGCCGGCGGTGTTCCCTGCTGGTCGAAAGGACCACGCTGGCCGGGACGACCCGCGTGTTAATCGACACCTCGCCCGACATGCGCGAACAGCTGTTGTCGGCTGGGGTCGGCACCTTGGACGCTGTAATTTACACCCATGCCCATGCTGACCACACCAACGGCATCGACGACCTGCGCCAGATCGTGTTCAACCTGCGCCGCCGCCTGCCAGTCTGGGCCGATGCGCCGACGCGGGCGGACTTGCTGCAACGTTTCGGCTATGCCTTCATCCAGCCGGACCCGTCGCCCTATCCTGCCATCCTGGACATGAACCTGATTGACGGCCCGGTTACCGTCCATGGGGCCGGAGGGCCGGTAATGCTGTCACCCTTTCTGGCGGAACACGGCTCCATTGACGCTTTGGGCTTTCGGATCGGCGATCTGGCCTATCTGCCAGATGTCGTTGCCCTGCCGGACGAAGCCTGGACACATCTGCAGGGTCTTGACTGCTGGATTCTGGATGCGCTGCGTCGCACGCCGCATCCCACGCATGCGCATCTTGCACTGTCGCTGGAGTGGATCGCCCGCGCACAGCCCCGCCGCGCCGTGCTGACAAACATGCATCTCGACATGGACTACGACACGCTTTGCGCTGAATTGCCGCCGCATATCCGGCCCGCCTTTGATGGCATGACCATCACCTATGAGGGCACCGCGTGAGCGTCCTTTTGGACGTGATCCTGCCGGTTTTTGTTGTCATCGCCTTTGGCTATGTCGCTGCGCGCTGGGGCCGGTTTTCCGAAAGCGCGGTCGACGGGGTGATGATCTTTGCCCAGACCTATGCCTTGCCAACATTGCTTTTTGCGTCCATCGCGCGACTGGATCTGAGCATCGCCTATGAACCCGGGCTGATGATCAGTTTTTATGTCGGCGCCTTTGTCGGGTTTCTGACCGGCTATCTTGGTGCACGTCATCTTTTTGCAAGACCAGTGACGGATGCTATCGCCTTTGGCTTTGTGGGCCTGTTTTCGAACTCGCTGCTATTGGGATTGCCGATCACTGAACGCGCTTATGGACCAGACGCACTGCAGGGGAATTTTGCCATCCTGTCGATCCATGCGCCGATGTTCTATGCATTTGGCATCACCCTGATGGAATATGCCAAAAGCCGGGGCAAGGCACTGGCAACCGTTGCACTGACGCGTCAGGTCCTGAAGGCGATTTTCAGCCAGCCGCTGGTCTTGGGCATCATGTTGGGATTTGCCGTCAACTTGTCGGGCGCGGTCCTGCCTGCCGTCGTCTGGTCGGGAGTGGATCTGATCAGCCGGGCGGGCCTGCCCGCGGCATTGTTTGGCCTGGGCGGCGTGCTTGCGCGCTATCGCCCGGATGGTGATTTTCGCGCCATCATCTGGCTGTCGGCGGCTTCACTGGTGGTGCATCCCGGTGTCACATGGATGCTTGGGACGCAAGTTTTCGGGCTTGAGGCCCCTGCCCTGCGCTCCGCCGTTCTGACCGCCGCGATGGCACCGGGCGTCAATGCCTATGTATTCGCCAACCTCTACAGCGTCGGAAAACGGGTCGCGGCCTCAACTGTGCTGGTCGCGACCGCCCTGTCCATTGGGTCGATCTGGGTTTGGTTGCAAATCCTGCCCTAAACGCAAAAGGCCCGCCTGGGGGTACCAGACGGGCCTTTGCGTCAAAACCTGGTGCGGATGAAAAGACTCGAACTTTCACTCCGGTTAAGGAACAGCGACCTCAACGCTGCGCGTCTACCAATTCCGCCACATCCGCCAAGCAGGTTTGAACGTCGCCGGGTTTAGCGAAGGTGCGGCGATAAGGAAAGGGGATTTTGCGCCCCCTTTCACATCACATCCTACCGGGTGTTAGTTGCCGAAAATCAGCATCGGCAGTTTGACCGCCATCATCAGCGCTGCACCGCCCGGATTGGTCAACGGATCGGGCAATCCCGCCGACGTAACCTGGACTTCAGGCTGGGCGATAGTTGCATCCGGAGCAACAAGTGCCAGCTCGGCAGCGGCGGGGTCGGACGGCGGCGCGGGCTCAATCGGGGCGATCGCCTCGGGGGCGACCACCACAGCCTCGGGCGCGACAGCCTGGGGTTGCGGGGTGATCACGCCAAGGTCGGGCAGGCTTACCTCTTGGACTTCATCCGCTAGCAGTTCGGCTGCCCGTCCGTTCAGCGTGTAGGACGCTTTCTGGATGATTGCCGCACGGTCTGCCATGCCGGGGGCAAAGACCTCCTGCCCTTGACCGATGGCATTCAGCGCGCCGTCATACCAGCCCATTGCCAGATCCGGACGCACCGCAGCCCCGAAGCCTTGGCTAAGATGGTGGCCCAAGAGTTCGCTGTAGCCCTGCTCGCCCAGTGTGGTCAGAACCAGTGCGGATCCAATCGCCACGTCCATCGCGTCCGTCGTATAACCGACACCCAGACAGACCTTTGCCGTCCCGGTCAATTGCGCCGGAGCCATCCCCGATTGGTTGATAAAGGCCGCTACACCTGCCTGAACCTGATCGCTGGTCTGTGTCGACAGGGCCGTGACATGCGCCGCAAGAACCTGACCAAAAGCCACGCACTGCTCGGATATCTGGGCAGGCGTGAACCCGGCGACCGATGCCGCGATTTCCTCGCCCTGCGACATTGCATAGGCGCGCGCCAGGCAGAACTGTTCGGACAGCGCAAAATTCGGGTCGGTCATCGCGGCGGCAGTTGTATAGCCCCCGTTGGTATTGGTCACCAAGCCCACCTCGTTGCAATGGGAGGCGAGTGAGACCTGGACCACCCCAGACGTCATGAAGGATGGCAGCGCACCTTCCTCGGGCACCGCCGCCACGTCTTCGACCGGGGCGGTTTCGGGCATCAATTTAGGCAAGGCCGCCGCCGTCGCCGCCGCGACCGAGCCTCGCACCAGTGCCCCATCTTCTTTGGGCAGGATGGGCGCTGCAGCCATCGTGCCTTCGGGAGAGACAATCACTGGGGTCACGCCAGCCATTTCGTCGCGCTGCACCAGCAGCAGGCCTTTCATTCCCATCGGATGGGTCGACACGGTCTGGGCCACTTGCGGCCCGCCCGCCATGCCCCGGTAATAGGCCGTGGTCAGCAACGTGCGCTCGTAATCGGTCAGCTGGCCAGTGGCCGGGTATCCCAGTGTGGCCTGATACGTTGAGATCGCCGACTTGCTTTTGGGTCCGATGGACCCGTCCGGCGTGCCGACCGGAAAGCCAAAGAAATTCAACGCGGTCTGCACTTCGCGATTGGCCTCGCGCTGGGCTGACGAAACGCCAGACGATTTGCTGGATTTTGTCGTTCCCGCGCTGTGACGCTTTTTCTTGTTGGATTCGGCGACTATCGCGCCGCCGATAATGCCGCCAATGATCCCGCCGACCAGACCGTCCGCATCCGCATGAACCGGTGCCGCCCGCCCCACGATCAACGATGCAATCATCGCTGACGTTGCAATTGCCCTTAGTTTCATTGCATCTCTCCCAATATGGATAACCGCCCTAAATCTTGCGCTGATGCTAACACGGGCACCGCTGAGACAAAGCAAAATTTGCGTAAGCGGGCCGCATCCGCCGGTCAGATTGAGAGCGTTTGATGGTCGAATGGACCCAGTTGCATGGATTGCAGCCCTATCTGGAAACAGTGGCCGCTATGGAAGAGCGTGTCGCCGATATCTCGGCCGGTCGCGCGCCCGAGGCTGTCTGGCTTTTGGAACACCCTGCGCTTTATACTGCTGGCACCTCGGCGCAACCGGCCGATCTGGTGGATCCCGGGCGCTTTCCGGTTCATGTCGCGGGCCGGGGCGGGCAGTACACCTATCACGGCCCAGGCCAGCGCGTCGCCTATGTGATGCTGGATGTTGGACGGCGCGGGCGCGATGTGCGCCAGTTCGTCTGCACCATCGAGAACTGGGTGATCGCGTCGCTTGCCACCTTCAACGTCAGCGCGGAGCGCAAGCCCGGTCGTGTCGGCGTCTGGGTGACACGACCCGACCGGGCCGGACCGAACGGAGACCCAGCCGAAGACAAGATCGCCGCCATCGGGATCAAGCTGCGCCGATGGGTCAGCTTTCACGGGGTGTCGATCAATGTGGAGCCCGATCTGTCCCATTTTGACGGCATCGTGCCTTGTGGCATCCGGGATCATGGCGTGACCAGTCTTGTTGACCTGGGGTTGCCCGTGACAATAGCGGATCTGGATGTTGCCTTAAAACAGACCTTTGGCCGGTATTTTGCGGACCTGACATGAGATATCGGACCACGTGGCGATCCGCGCTATTGCATAACAGGGGGGAGCGCCCTTCATTGGGGACGGCGCGACTCAACCCAACCAAGTGCCGCGTGTTTTTCATGAGGACGACATGACCAGAACGACGCTGATCCTTGCCCTTTGTGTGGCCGCCTTTGCCGGCCCATCGTTTGCAGGTGATCCTGCAGCGGGCGAGGCCACGTTCAAGAAATGCAAGGCCTGCCATTCGATCATCGGGCCTGACGGCACCGAATTTCAAAAAGGCGGCAAAACCGGCCCGAACCTTTATGGCGTAATCGGGCGGCCGGTCGGATCCGAGCCTGGGTTCAAGTACGGCGAAGGCATCCTTGCGGTTGGCGCGACAGGTGCCGTCTGGGACGAGACCAGCCTTGCCACCTATGTCGTCAATCCCGCAGCCTGGCTGCAGGAAATGTCCGGCGATGCCGCCGCCAAATCCAAGATGTCGTTCAAGCTTGCCGAAGGGGGCGCGGATGTCGCGGCCTATCTGGCGTCCGTGCAGTAGCGACGAAAGGGCGATCAAATTGGTCGTTGAAGAGCTGAGTGTCAACGAGGCTGTGTTGCTTTGCCGACCTTGTTGACGCGTTGAGCGGGTCTGTTTAACGTCCTGATTCAGGCGGGGAATTCGGGATTTGTTAATGCCACGGTCAGGAACCCTTATCCAGACGTTGAAATTTTTGACTTGGCTGCTTTTCTTGCTGACCGCAACGAATTCTGCTTATGCAGAAGACTCCGGCCAGCGCAAGGCTCTGGTCATCGGAATTGATGCTTATCAGAATGTTCCTACCCTTCAAAAGGCAGGAAACGACGCAAAGTCGATGGCAGCAGCCTTGGAGAAACTTGGATTTCAAGTTGCTCTTCATGTCGACACCGACCGGCGCCAATTCCTGGGCGCGCTTTCAGCTTTCGCGTCCAGTCTGAACGAAACCGACGAAGCTTTGCTGTTTTTTGCTGGGCACGGAGTCGAATTCGAAGGACGAAATTACCTCTTGGCGGCGGACGTACCGGCACTTCGTTCGGGTGACGATGCCTTTTTGGCAGGCGAAGGCATAGCGGTCGACATGATCCTGAGTACAGTCACGGCACCTGGTGTATCCATAACGACGCTGATCCTGGATGCCTGCCGAGACAACCCGTTTGCAAAGGTCGGGACGCGAAGCCTTGGTTCGCAGCGTGGACTAGCACAGATATCTGCGCCTAAAGGCGTCTTCATACTTTACTCAGCAAGTCAGGGCGAAGCCGCTTTGGACCGTCTGTCTGACAGCGACGACAACAAAAACTCGGTCTTTACGCGCGTCCTTCTTGATTTGCTCGCTCAGCCTGAAATACCTATTCATACGCTGGCGCGGGCACTGCGACTGGAAGTCCAGCGCATCGCGGCAACCGTGAGGCACGATCAGCGGCCAGCTTACTATGATGAAATCGACGGCGAATATGTGTTGAATAACTCTATGTCGACTGCAACGGACAAGACGCCTGAACCTGCCGTTGCGCCGCCGCAGACGGAAAATGAACCAGCGCCCCCAAGGGTGGCCAGTCGGACACCGCAAGAAGTTATCCGAGACACGCAGGTTGAACTTGGGCGGATTGGGTGCAATGCCGGTCTGCCGGATGGCGTTGCAGGACAGAAAACGCGAACCGCGCTTGAATTCTATGCAATGATCAAAGGATGGGGAACCAAGCTGCCAGGTGACCTGGGCAGCGACGCATTGCTTGCCGCGCTCGAAGTAGAGACTGACCGAGTTTGTTCCAGCAGTTGGATTGCCAAACGGGTTCCAATGGCATTGTCCGGGGACTGGACTTTTACAATGCGATGCCCGAATGGCCTTGGTGCAGACGGATCGGCGATCCTTGTGGTGGACGCCGCCAGCATGGTCCGAGGCGCAGTGACAAACCAGTCGGGAAACACCCGCGAGCTGTCTGGCAGGATTGCCAACGGCATGTTTTCTGGCGAAATCGACGGCGGAACTGACAAACCATTGTTGTTTGATCTTGGCCTGTCGGACTACCAGACGCGGTTAGAGGGGACTGACGCATTTGGCTGCTTGCAGACCTACAGTCGCTGAAGTCGTCCCCACTGCTGCGCCAATTTACCCCAGGGTGGCAAGTGCCCAGCGCCTTGCCCTGTCTTGCATTTGCCCCTAGAAGCGGGTCAAGGCGCACACGACAGTCGCCAAGGATTACAAGCAGGACGACATCCTGCCAGGCAAGACAGACGAGGAGATCTCCATGGCCGACGCCGCCATCCATGGCCACGACCACAAGACCGGCTTTTTCACACGCTGGTTTATGTCGACCAACCACAAGGACATCGGAATCCTCTACCTGTTCACGGGCGGGTTTGTCGGTCTGATTTCGGTCATCTTCACGCTTTATATGCGCATCGAGCTTATGCATCCCGGCGTGCAATACATGTGCATGGAAGGCGCGCGCTTGACGGCTGCTGCGGTGGGCGAATGTACCCCGAACGGCCATCTGTGGAACGTGTTGATCACTGGCCACGGCGTTTTGATGATGTTCTTTGTCGTCATCCCCGCGCTGTTTGGCGGCTTTGGCAACTATTTCATGCCGTTGCAGATCGGCGCGCCGGACATGGCGTTCCCGCGGATGAACAACCTCAGCTACTGGCTTTTTGTCGCCGGAACGACGCTCGCCATAGCGTCGGTGTTTGCACCGGGGGGCAATGGCCAAGCTGGAGCAGGGATCGGTTGGGTGCTTTACCCACCGCTATCGACCACAGAATCCGGGTTTGCTACGGACCTTGCGTTGTTTGCCGTACACCTGTCTGGTGCATCGTCGATCCTGGGCGCGATCAACATGATCACAACGTTCTTGAACATGCGCACACCCGGCATGACCATGCACAAGGTGCCCCTGTTCTCCTGGTCGATCTTTGTCACCGCCTGGCTGATCCTTCTGGCGCTGCCGGTTCTGGCCGGAGCCGTCACAATGCTGATCACCGACCGCAACTTCGGCACAACTTTCTTCAACCCGGCTGGTGGTGGCGATCCGGTACTTTACCAACACATCCTGTGGTTCTTTGGCCATCCCGAGGTCTACATCGTCATCCTGCCGGCGTTCGGGATCATCAGCCAAGTCGTGGCCACGTTCAGCCGCAAGCCGATCTTTGGCTACCTGCCGATGGTCTATGCGATGGTGGCGATCGGGGTTCTGGGCTTTGTCGTCTGGGCGCACCACATGTACACGGTTGGCATGTCGCTAACTCAGCAAAGCTATTTCATGCTGGCAACCATGGTCATCGCGGTGCCCACGGGCATCAAGATCTTTTCTTGGATCGCGACGATGTGGGGCGGATCACTCGACTTCAAGACTCCGATGTTGTTCGCATTCGGCTTTCTGTTCCTGTTCACCGTGGGCGGCGTCACCGGCATCATCCTCAGCCAGGCCGCCGTCGACCGCGCCTATCACGACACCTACTATGTCGTGGCGCACTTCCACTATGTGATGAGCTTGGGGGCCGTCTTTGGCATCTTTGCCGGGGTCTATTTCTGGATCGGCAAGATGTCGGGGCGCCAGTACCCGGAATGGGCGGGCAAGCTGCATTTCTGGGCGATGTTCATCGGGTCGAACCTGACCTTCTTCCCGCAGCACTTCCTGGGCCGTCAGGGCATGCCGCGCCGCTACATCGACTACCCCGAGGCGTTCGCCTACTGGAACTGGTTCTCGTCGATGGGGGCGTTCCTGTCCTTCGCGTCCTTCGTGTTCTTCCTGGGGATCGTGTTCTACACGCTGTTCGCGGGCCGCCGGGTGACCGAGAACAACTACTGGAACGAATACGCCG
>JANPBI010000118.1:0-26620 GCA_031430315.1 Rhodobacterales bacterium
GGCCATGCTGGACATGGCGCCCACGCGTCTGCCGCCGGTCAGCCGGAACGACGATCCCCAGACCTTCGCCGCCGCAGGGCCACGCCGGATGCGGGTGGCACTGATGACCGGCTGCGCGCAAAAGGCGCTGAATACCGATATCAATGATGCCACGATCCGCCTGCTGCGCCGTCTGGGCTGCGAGGTGGTGGTGGCCAAGGGCCAGGGTTGCTGCGGGGCCCTCACGCACCACATGGGCAAGGCCGATCTGGCCCACGCCAGTGCCGCCGCCAACATCCGCGCCTTCATGGCGGAAAAGGCGGTGGGGGGTCTGGACGGCGTCATCATCAACACCTCGGGTTGCGGCACTACGGTCAAGGATTACGGCCACATGTTCCGCTCCGATCCGCTGGCGACCGACGCCACAACCGTGGCGGGCCTGGCAATGGATGTCAGCGAAGTGCTGGTCAAGCTGGGCCTGCCGCAGGGTGCGCCAAAAGGCCTGCGCGTCGCCTATCATGCCGCCTGTTCCCTGCAGCACGGCCAGCAGATCAAATCCGCGCCCAAGGACCTGCTCCGGCAGGTCGGGTTCGACGTGGTGGAGCCCGCCGACAGCCATCTGTGTTGCGGGTCCGCTGGCACCTACAACCTGCTGCAACCCGCGATCTCGGCCCAACTGAAGGCGCGCAAGGTCCAGACTCTGGAGGCACGCAAGCCCGATATCATCGCAGCGGGCAATATCGGTTGCATGATGCAGATCGGATCGGGCACAACTGTGCCAATTGTGCATACGGTGGAGCTTCTGGATTGGGCAACGGGGGGGCCACGCCCTCGCGCGCTGGACAGGTCCTGACATTTGCCGCAAATCTGCCGTAGTCCAGCGATACCTCCGCCGGACCTGCCGGAGGTTTCATGCGTTTTTTGCCCGTTTTCGCCGTTCTTTTTTGCCTCGCCGCGCCTGTTCTGGCCGAAGAGGGCCTGACCGCCGATGATACGCCGCTAGTGGCGATGCAGACAACGGATGACGGACGCGGCTGGGAGGCAGTGGGCAAGTTGATGCTCGGCACGCGGGGCTTTTGCACTGGCGCGTTGATTGCCCCGCAGATCGTCCTGACAGCGGCGCACTGCCTTTTCGACAAGGAAACCGGGGCGCGGATCGACGCCAGCCAGATCGAGTTTCGGGCCGGGTGGCGCAATGGCCGGGCCGAGGCATATCGCGGTGTCCGTCGCGCGCTGGCGCATCCGAACTACGTCTATGGCGGTCTGGATCCGATCGAGCGTGTTGGGTTCGACCTGGCGCTATTGGAACTGGATCAACCGATCCGCTTGCCGTCCATCACCCCTTTTGAGACGGAACCCCGCCCAGCGGAAGGCCAGGCTGTCGGAATTGTTAGCTATGCCGAAGACCGGGCCGATGTACCGTCAATCCAGGAAGTCTGCCACGTCCTGGACCGCAGATCAGACATGCTGGTCTTGTCTTGCAACATCGACTTTGGCTCGTCCGGGGCGCCGATCTTTGCGCTGCGCGACGGGGTGCCGAGGGTGGTTTCTGTCGTCTCTGCCAAGGCAGAACTCGACGGAAAAAAGGTCGCCCTGGCCGTGCCGCTGGAACAACCCCTGGCGGATCTTCAAGCCGAAATTGACAAGGGACCCAGCAACATGCGCTCCCCGACACTGGGCGTTCGCATCATTTCCGGCGGGGCCGGGGGGGCGAAATTCGTCAAGCCATGACCGCACTTCGTTGTCTTGCCACGATTGTGCTTATGGGTCTTCTTCAGTCGCCCGAGCAAGCGTTGGCACAAGAAAATTCCGGACTTGATGCCCTGACTCGCCGCGACGAGATTTTTGGCTGGGAGGCGGTCGGCCGCGTCGATATCAAGGATGGCGGTTTTTGCACCGGCGCCTTGATCGCGACGGATCTGGTGCTGACGGCGGCGCATTGCGTCTTTGCCTCGGATGGCAGTCCCGTTGATCCCGCGCGCATGCTGTTCCGCGCAGGCCTTGCGAACGACACTGCAATCGCCGAAGTAGCGGTCGTGCGGACCGTCGTTCATCCTGATTACCGGCCCGGACCGATGGTCACACCGGACGACTTGCGCCGTGACGTGGCCTTGTTGCAACTTGCAACCCCCATTCCGGCAGCAGTCGCCGCCCCATTCGCCGTTGAATCGCCCGGCAATGGCGACCAGGTCAGCGTTGTGTCTTATGCCGAGGGCCGTGAAGAGACCTTGTCCTGGCAAAAGGTCTGTTCGGTTCTGGGCAAACAGCAGGGCATGATCGCAGTGGACTGCGACGTGACCTTTGGCGCATCAGGTGCGCCGGTGCTGGACCGGTCCTTTGGTCGTGCGCGCATCGTGTCGATCATCTCGGGCGGTTACAAGGAAGATAACGGAACCGTCGCATTTGGCATGGAATTGCCTGACATTGTCGCAGACCTGAAGACCATGCTGCGGCAAGGCAAACCGCTGCGCGAGGCGGCGGCAGTTGTCACAAAACCGGCGATCCGCCGGATCGGCGTCGGGAATGCCAACCGAGATATCGGCGCGCGGTTTGTGAAGCCCTGATCCAGCCCGGGCCTTGAAAGGTCGCGGGCGATTTCCCAAATGACTGTTTACCGGGTGCCAAGATGGGCCCGGGACATGACGCCTGGCCCGATGATCGGGCAGGCAAACCAAGCATCGCTTTGAAAAGGATGACCCTATGCGTACCTTTGACCTTGCCCCCTTGTACCGTGCGACTGTCGGCTTTGACCGGATCGCCGACTTGATGGACCGCGTGCTGACCAGTGACGTCACCGCACCCACTTATCCGCCCTATAACATCGAAAAACTGGCCGAAGACGGCTACCGGATTTCCGTGGCCGTCGCTGGATTTGCTCCCGACGAGCTGACTGTGGAGGTCCGTGACGGGACGTTGGTTGTGACGGCCCGCAAGACGCCTGAAGCGGCCGACCGTGCCTTTTTGCATCGCGGCATTGCCACCCGCGCATTTGAACGCCGCTTTACGCTGGCCGACCACGTCCGCGTGACCGGTGCAACGCATGAGCATGGGATGCTTCACATCGACCTGGTCCGCGAGACCCCCGAGGCGTTGAAACCCAGCCGGATCGAGATCGCCCGTGGCTCAGACTTCGAAGCCAAGGCGGTCGAGAACAAGACGGTCGAGGCGACGGTCAACTGATCGGAACAATTGGAAAGTGATGGGGCCCGCCTGGCGACAGGCGGGCCGCCGTCGTTAACGGCCATAGAACCGGGATTTTCATCTTTGCCGGTTCTGCGAAGGGCTGCGTCTTGTACCTTGGCCAGTCCTTTCGCTAGCATGTCGGCATGCGGCTGCTGGAAACACCCTATCCTTCGCGTCAGTCTGACGGTTGCCAGTTTTACGACTTGCGCGAGTTTTCGGCCATGGTTGACCTGCGGCATCGATCCGACAGCCTCATCGTCTGCTTTGCAAACGCCCCGATGACGCGTCACTCCACGGACCCGAACGCCTATTGGTCGGCCCGGTTCATGGAAATCCGGCAGCTTGACCATGTCTGCATTTCCGGCCGGGTCGAGACATGGTTTCGATCCGACATCGTCTCGGGGTTCTTGCAGGCCTTGTCGCGATCCCTGAGCTATGACCGGATCCTGACCTATGGCATCAGCAAGGGCGGCACGGCAGCGCTGTGGCACGCCGGGGCCGCGCGTGCCACGGATGTCTTTGCCTGCGTCCCGCAAGTCTTTCCCGATCATCGTGCCCTGGCGCGCGGGGATGACCGTTGGCACAGCGCCGCCTATCACACTTGGCCCGACGCCGAACTGGCCGATAGCCTCGCCGAAGTCGCGCGCCTTACAGTACTGACCGACCGGTGCAATGAGTTTGAGGCGGCCTATCTGGACGATCTTTGTCGGGTGTCAGCCCATCCGCCCCGGATTGTCGACATGCGCTATGCCGGACATGATGCCGCAAGCATGCTCGGTCGACAGCATGCTTTGTCGCGGCTTTTCGATCTGGTGGTGAGCGACCGGATGGACCCGCAGCGGCTGCGTCACCTGACTGAACGCCGCAAGGCGGAAGCCGGCTACTACCGAAACCTTTTGGCGAACCGCCGTGTTGCCAAATCGGAACTGCTGTCGCGCATCGTAAAGGGATCAGCGGCGGTGCGGAGCATCGATCCGGCATCTGTGCGCACGGACAGCGGCTATCGAAAGCTGGGCAAAATGGGGCGCTACTGACGAGATCAAAAGCCACCTGCCGGGACCGAATCCGGGCAGGTGGTAGCGTGAGGATCAGCGGCCCAAGCTTTCTGCCAACCGCATCAGGTTGATCGCCTCGGCGCGGTAGCCGAATGCGTCTTCGCCCCGTCCTGCGATGGCCAGTGCGATGGCGTCCTCCCAGCCCCAGTCGCCCAAGTAAGTCGACCCTTGCAGCAGCTGTCCGAACCCGGCGATAGCGGCGGCAAAGCGGGCTTCGTCGGTCGCAGGCTCGGTCCCGATGATCGGCGTTTCGATCAGGGTGGAGGTGTCGCTGCCCGGCGCCTTGTAGCGCAGGCGCAGGAAGCCGATCTCGGTGGGGGTAGCGTCGGTCGCGGCAGCTGCACCATAGCGCAGGGGATCGTTGCGCAAAGCATTGCTGCCCGGTGCCGTCACCTCGTAGATCGCCGTCACCTGATGGCCCGCTCCGATCTCGCCCGCATCGACGCGGTCATTGTTGAAATCCTCACGCGCAAGCGCCCGGGTTTCATACCCGATCAGCCGGTATTCGGCGACCGCGGCGGGGTTCCATTCGACCTGGATTTTCACGTCATCGGCGATGGGGAAGAGCATGCCGGTCAGCTGGTCCACCAGCACCTTGCGCGCCTCGCTGAGGGTGTCGATGTAGGCCGCCGTGCCGTTGCCGTTCTGGGCGAGCGACTGCATGACCGCGTCATCAAGGTTGCCGCGACCGAAGCCGAGGACGGAGAGGTAAACGCCCGTCTCGCGCTGCTTGGCAACGTAAGCCTCCAGGCCTTCGGGGTCGGAAAGGCCGACGTTGAAGTCGCCATCGGTGGCCAGGAGAACCCGGCTGACTTCGCCATCCCCGGCCATCTTGGCGGCGACCTGATAGGCCAGCTCGATCCCCTCGGCCCCGGCGGTGGACCCTCCGGCGGCAAGATTGTCCAAGGCGCGCAGAATGGTGTCGCGTTCCTTGGCCGCTGTGGGGGGCAGCACTTCGCCCGCCGACCCCGCATAGGCCACCATCGCGACCTGATCCTCGGGGCGAAGTTCCGACAGGGCCAGCGCGATGGACTGCTTGAGGAGCGGCAGCTTGTTCGGCTCATCCATCGAGCCCGAGGTGTCGATCAGGAAGACAAGGTTCAGCGGCGGGCGGTCGGCGATGGCGGGCAGGGCCCCTTGCAGACCGATCCGAACAAGGCGCGTGCCATTATTCCACGGGGTCGGCATCACTGAGATCGCGGCGGCAAAAGGGGCTGTGTCGCCATCAGGGGCGGGGTAGGCATAGGGGAAATAGTTCACCATTTCCTCGATCCGCACTGCCTCGGGGGGTGGCAGTGCGCCCATCGACAGGGACTGGCGGATGATCGAATAGGACGCTGTGTCGGTGTCGATAGAGAACGTGCTTACGGGTTCCTCGGCGGTCACTTTGACCGGGTTGAGATCCGCGTTGGCGAAGGCCTCAGTATTGGGTTCGGGTGGGGTGATGGTGCCGTCGACGGGTACCGGCGAGATGCTCGCGGCGGCTTCGGGTTGCGCGCGGGTGCGTAGATCGGATTTTGCCTCGGCCATGTAGCCTTCGGTCATCGGCGCTTCTGCATCAGCAACTTCGTCGGCAACCGCCACACCATAGTCTAATGAACCACCTAAAGCGACATCTTGGGACAACGCATCCGTTTCCGGCGCCGTGGCGCTCTCTGTCACGAGCGGCGCGGCATTTTGGATCGCAACATCAGCAGTCATCGCGTCATCGCCAGCTGCGGCGCGCTCCAACGGCGCGATTTCCTCGCGCGACTCTGCCGCGACATCCGACCGCCCCGGCTCTACGAGAACCTCCGGAACCGGTGAAGGTTCCAGTGTTGCGCCCACTGCAGTCTCTGGCTTGATCGTCTTCTTGGCGGCATCCGTGCCGGCCGTCGTAGGCAGTGGATCGCGGTCCACGATCACGCCCCCGGGCTGCCCACCTTGGGTCAATGTTCCAGGCGGCAGCAAGATCACCACCCCCAGACACAGGGCCGCCACGGAAGTCGTGGCCACAAGGCTCGGGCGCAGGTTCATTTTTGATAGCATGGTTTTCACTCCCATCAGGAAACCCGCCCGACTTGGGCGGTCCTGACTGGGACGCGGGCGCTCGGTCGATCCTTGGAGCCGGTCGAAATTTTCCATCGCCAGCCGCAGGGCCGCATCCCGGGCTTCCGGGTCGGGTGCGGGGGCGTTGCGCAAAGCGGTGCCGAGTTTCGCAAGGCCGGGGGCGTCAGAATCGTCGGTCATGCCCTTGCCTCCTTTTTCCATTGCGCTTTCAGGCGCTTTTTCACTTCTGACATCCGCCAGGCCACGGTGCCTTCGGACAGTCCCAGAACTGCGCCCGCCTCGGCTTGGGTCAGCTCTTCGCCCAGAACCAGCGCCACGGTGTCGCGCAGTTCCGGTGGAAGCAGGGTCATGGCTTGCGCGAGCCACGCCTGCGCGTCCTTTTCCACCGCAATCTCGTCCTGTCGCGCCAGTTCCCAGTCACCCCAGCCGTCGGCAGCGCGGGTTCGCACAGCCTGACGTCGCCGCCGATCGTGTGCTGCATTCAACGTGACGCGGTAAAGCCAGGTCGTCAGCTTTCCCTCGCCCCGCCAGGCGCGGAGTTTCGAAGGCAGGGCGGCAAAGATGTCTTGCGTCAGATCCTCGGCCTCGGCCCTGGACCCCGACAACCGCCACGCGAACCCGAAAACCCGGTCGTAATGGCGATGGACCAGCGCTGAAAACGCAGGCCTGTCGCCATTGCAGGCCGCAAGGGCCAAATCCTCGTCGGGCACATCCATCCGCATCACGTTAAGTCAGACGCAAGCCGAGGGGCAATCCTTGGCGATGGATTGAAAAAAGTTACTCGTCCTTGCGGATTTCTTCGGGGATGGGGGTCAACCCGTACCGCGCGGCAATCTTCCAGACATGATCCGGCACCATGTTCTTCAATCGCGCAGGGTGGGCACGTCGCAGATGCAGGATGGTCTCGATCGCCTTCATCTCCACCCTTGCGCGCGCAAACTCCAGCCCCTTCGGCCCGATGCGCGGCTGTAGCCAAGCCATCAAGGGCCGCAGCCAGTTGGGCATCCGGCGGAGGGGCAGCCCCCCTGCGGCAAGTTCGGTATTGACCATGAAGCCCTTGACCGCGCCGGTACGTTTGCCCTTGTCGGTCAAAGCCTTCGTAGTGAGCCGATCCGAGATCCCCGCCAGCAATTCCGCCCCGCGGTCATTGCGCACGATGACCCATTGGTCGCCGTCGCCGCCCATGTAGCCCACGGTGATGTCCGACAGCCGGTTGGTGTAATCCACGCACGTCTTGCAGGTCATCGGAAAGAAATCCGCCGGAAGGGTGGACAAGGGCAGCTTCAGGAACGGGATCAGGCGCTTGGGGCGGCCATCGTCATAGCGGATTTCCACCCGGTAGTCGGCGCGAAACTCCAAGTAGCTGACGCGGTCGGGGGTGGGATCGACCAGCGCCAGGAACTGGTGGAAGTGTTCGGTGGTGGTGTTGTCCGAACAGGGCGTGCCGATGACGTAGATGCGCTCAAACCCCAGCTCCGCCTCCAGCGCGCGCAGGGCATAGACCTGGCAGGGGATGCCGATCAGCGCGATCCGCTTGTGCCCTGCCGCCCGTGCGGGTTCCAGCAAGGCGAGCGTCGGCGCATAGCCCATCCGCATGCCGCGCGCACCTCCCATCGCAGCGGGGTCGGTGATCAGGATAGGCCGGGGCTTCCAGCGGTCATCGGGGTCCGGCCCCACCGCCAGAACGGCAGTCACAAGCCCTGCCTCCAGCGCATGGGCGGCAAGGGCCGTGGTGATCCCGGTCCATTGGGCATCCGGGGCGGGGGGAGCGAGCCGCGCGCGCAACATTGCATGGGTCACGCCGAAAAACCCTTCGTCCGTCGCATCCTGCGGCGGGCGGCCATGCACCTTCGCCTCAAGGCCCGGATAGTCCGGCTGGATGAACTGGCAGGCCCGGCCGCAAGCCTTGCCATCGCCGATCCGCGAGATGCCGCAATCGGTGCACAGTCCTGGACGCGCCGCACCGCCAATCTGAGGAACTTCGAGGCCGGGGGTCGCGGTCTGCACGGTTGGGTGCTCCTGTGGGTGAACGGCGGAACCCTAGGCAGTTCATGGGGAATGCGAAACACAAAACCCTAGCCCACCATCGGGCGACACCAAGGACCCGACTGCAATTTCCCTCTATGACTGGCCAAGGCGCATGTGGACCGCTTGCCAGGTCAATCGGCCGTGTCGTAGACTTTTCCGGTATGGTTCAATTTGGTCCGATCCTGATGCAGATGCGTGTCTTATCCTTTGTGCTCCTTGTTTTCTCGGCGATTATGGCGATTACAACCGGCGCATTGGCCCAAGGTTTCACCCGCGCGGATCCCCCGGACTGGATCGACCTACCTGCTTTACCGGACTCGTCGGCTGCGTTGATGCCCTTGGCTCAGGGCGGCATCTACTATCTTTTGGGTGACCGTCAAATCCGCTGGCAAGGTGAGGTTGAGGAGGACTATTACCGCAATGCCGTTCTGGTGACCGACCGCGCAGGTCTCGAAGAAGCGGCGACCCTGAAATACGATTTCAACCCCGCCTTTGAACAAGCGATCCTGACCCGTTTGCAGATTGTGCGGGGGGACCAGGTGATTGACCTGCGCGATACGCTGAAAGAAGAGATCTTTCGCAGGGAAACCCGTCTGGACGAAGGCATCATCGACGGCACCCTGACCGCCGTTCTTCAGATTCCGGACCTGCGGGTCGGGGATGTGCTGGATTCGGCCTTGATCCTGCGTGGCAAGACGGCGGTTCCAGGTGCCCCTTTTGGCGATACTGGTCGACTTGAATTCGGCGAACCGGTCAGCCTTGAACGCCTTTTGGTCCATTGGCCAAAGGATCTGGCAATCCATATCGGACCTTTGCCGCAAGCCTCGGGGGTGACTTACGTCACTTGGCCCGGCGCGGATGGCGAGACAATCCACGAATGGCGGGCCAGCAATCTGGCCCCGGTGCAGATCGAGGACAATACGTCCTACGATGCCGATATCCGGGCCAAGGTCCGGTTCTCAAGTGCCGCCAACTGGGGCACGGTGGCCGGCACTCTCAGTCCCTATTATTCCGCCAGCTATGCGCTTACCCCTGATTGGCAGGCCAAGGTGGAGGCCATCCGCAAGGCCCATGCCACAGATGCCGCACGGGTCACAGCCGCATTGCGGTTGGTCCAGGATGACATCCGCTATGTGTCTCTTTCTGTTGGTGCCGGCGGCTATTTCGCGCGTTTCCCGCAAGAGGTGATCACCAGCGGTTTTGGGGATTGCAAGGACAAGGCGCTGTTGTTGCGGGTCATGCTGACTGCCCTGGGGGTCGAGTCTTATGTCGCCTTGACCGACATTGACGCCGGTTACGGGCTAAAACTGGAACAGCCGCTGCTGGGGGTTTTCGACCATGCCATCGTCAAGGCGGTGATTGGCGGCAAAACAGTCTGGATGGACGCCACCGCGACGCATGAAGGGGGGGCCGTCGATACCGCTTCGCCGCCCGACTATGGCTTCGCCCTGCCGCTGGCCGGGGCGACGCAAACCAGGATGGAGCCGATCCCGATCGATCCAGGCACGTTCTGGCAAGTCGAGGTCGAGGAGCAGTATGATTTCCGGCTGTTGGGGGTGTTTTTCAAGGTGACATCGGTCTTTGGCGGAGAGGCTGCAAATGACCGGCGCAGGCACTACGCCGTAACCCCGGCAAGCACGCAATCGCAAGATTACTTACGGTACTATGTGGATCGCTATCCCGGCCTGCAGATTCTGGAACCGCTGGTCCTTGTCGACGACCGACCGTCCAACCGGTTCATCGTTAAGGAGTCTTATTTCCTGCCGCAACCTGCGCTGTTCAAGAATGGCCTGCGGGAAGATTTCCCCTTTGGCACGGAAAACTTTGCGTCGAACCTGCCTGACATCGAGATCGGCAAGCGCAAATCGTCGCTGTATAGCGGGGCGGCTTCGTCGCATCAGCACCGTGTCGTTGTGACCGGCGCACCCATCAATTTTGAGACGCCAGAGGCCAAGCAGATCACCAATGACGCATTCGATTTCAGCTTTTCCGCCAAAGAGGATGGCGAAGGGGCGATGACATTGCTGTGGACCTATCAGCGGACCGGCTCGGTGGTCGCGGCCTCCAAGGTTCCCAACGTCATCCAGGACGTCCGTGCCGTGGCAGACGAGATCTGGTGGACCTGGAACCTCGTCCCCTAAAGCGTCCGGCAACGCCAGACCCCATAAAGCGTTGCCCCGCCGCAACTGACCGCTGGGGAAGACGGTCATGCGGCGGGGCGACCCGACCCGTCCTTGGCGTTCCGTCCGGGGGGGCATGAACGCGGTCGGGGTCGGGGTCTTGGCGACGATGCCGATCAGTAGATCAGCCCGTCGTAAAGTGCATAGGCTCCACCTGTCGTCTCCAGGTTGCGCACAGCCCCCTCGTCGCGGGCATAGGATACGACGGCGCGGTAGGTTGCCGGACCAAAGGCCCCATCAGCACGACCGGAGTAGTAGCCATACGCGGCCAAGCGTTTCTGAATCAGGCGACGTTCGGACGAGGAATAGCTCTGGAAGGCTCGTGCGGCTGCCGTCCGTCCGATTGACACATGCTCGGGCTGGGGCTGGGGCTGGTAGACCGGGGCCGGGCGCTGGTTGTGGCGCTTGTTTTGCTTGATGATCTGGCCGACGATGACGGCCGTAGCAACGCCCGCCACAAAGTTCTGTTCCTTGTCGCCCCAGGCATGGGCAGGGCTGGCTGGAATGGCCACGATAGACAGGGCGGCGACTGCGGCGATGGTGGCGCGTTTCATGGTGTTCAGAGCAGTTGCGGGCAGCATGGTGCATCCTTTCGGGGTTGATCTGTTGCCCCGTCTGTGGGGCATGACCACCACATGGGGTTGCATTGCCCCGCTATGCAAAATCGCTGCGATGTTATCGAATAACTCGTTCAGAATCCGTGGGTTGGGATCTGGTCAGGGATGCCGAGACATCCACGAAGGCCCCCTGCGACCGGCGTTTTTGGTCCTATGGTTTAGCCGCTCAGCGACTCAAGACAGGCCGCGAGTTGCAGCAATCCTTCATCCAGACGCGCGGCGGGACCGCCGCCCACACCGAGGCGCAGATGATGCGGCAGCCCATAGGCGCTGCCCGGCAGGACAAAGGTCCGATAGGGCGCACCCAGCAATTTCCAGGCAAAGGGTTCGGCATCAATTCCCGCCAACCGCGCAAGGCCGATCAGTCCGGCTTCGGGGCGGGTCCAGGACAGCCTAGCCTGGTGTGAGACAAAGTCATCCAAGCTTGTCAGGCTGGCCAGCGCCTCGGCCCGCGCGGTCGTCAACGCGGTCACCAGTCGGTGGGGGCGCAGCGCCACCTCGGCGATGTACTCGCCCAGCGTGTTCATGATCTCCGAACTGTTCTCGCGCAGGATCATGGCGTCGCGCAAAAGTCCTGCGTCCCGCGTAACCATCCACCCTGTGCGCAACCCCTGCAAGCCCAGTGCCTTTGAGACCGAGCCCGTGGTGATCCCGCGCGGATATAGACCCGCAACTGACGGCGGGCGGGGGCCGGCCCATTCGAGGCCCGCGTAGACCTCATCCACCAAAAGATGCGCGCCAACCTGGTCCGCGATGGCGACGATCCGCGCCATGTCCGCCGCCGGGATCAGCTTGCCGCTCGGGTTGTTGGGGTTGGTCAGGAAGATCAGCCTGGTCTTGGGCGTCACGACCTTTGCCAGCGCATCCGGGTCGAGGTGCCAACCGTTTTCTTCGTGCCGGGTGACCGTTTGCAAATTGGCCCCGATAGCTCGCGCCATGACTGCCACCTGCGGCCAGCCCGGCACCTCGGTCACGACCTCATCACCGACAGACAACAGCTGGCGCAAGACCAGATAGTTCGCCTCGGCTGCCCCAGCAGTGATTAGCACGTCGTCCGGACTGCACGTTCCGCCAAGCCCCGCCTGGTCGCTCACCCGTTGCCGCAAGGATGGCAGGCCTTGGAAACTGACGCCGTTCCAGTCGAGCGAAAGGCCGGGGTCGAGGTCGCGAATAAAGTCACCCAAAACCGGTGACCGTGACAGCGAAAACCCGATGAAGCACTCTGGCGGCTCGGCGGCGGCGGTTTCCAGCAGGTATTCGAACAGCTTGTGGATCGCGACCTTCATCTGTCCCTCGCAACCTCATGAATTTTAGGGAAAAAGCATGGAAAATTCCTTGTTCAAGGAATTTAGCCTTCCTTATCGCACATCACGCCCCTGGTTCAGGATGATGATGTTGCCCGAACTGATGTCCCCCGCCGGAGAAATCAGGAACCCGACCCATGCAGCGATTTCCGAAGCCTGCATCGCGTAGCCATGCGGCATGGCGCTGATCGCGCGGGCAAGCACATCTTCGGACAGCACGTTGAAGAGCGGCGTTTCCGTCATCGCTGGCGCGATGGAGTTCACCGCGATCTTGTCGCGGGCATAGCGGCGGGCAAGGTCCTTGGTCAGCGTGTCCATCGCGGCCTTGGACGCGCGGTAATGCGGCGGGTCGAAAACGTCGAAGTTGTACGCCCCGTTCGACGAGATGTTGACGATCTTGCGCACGCCGGAACGGCCTGTCATCGCTTTCACGGCTTGTTGGCAGCAATGGAAGGCGGACGAAAAGTTGATCGCCATCTGTCGGTCGAGTTCTGCTGCCGGAATCTCGGGAAAGTCCGACATGAAGCAGGTCCCGGCATTGTTGATTAGCGTATCGACGCCGCCAAACCGCGCGACAGTCCTGTCGAAGAGGTCGGCGATGGCCTCCGCGTCGGTCAGGTCGACCGCTTCGGGAATGAAATTGTCCAGATCGGCGGCCATTGTCAGCAAAGCGGGCCCATCAATATCGACGCCGATTACCTGCAGGCCGTCGGCCAGCAACTGATCCGTGATCGCCCGCCCCATTCCGCCTGCGGCCCCGGTCACGACCGCGATGCGCGTCATGCCACCCGTCCCGGAAAAGCCACGCGCCGGAACGGCCAGTCACGCGCAAGCCAGCCGCGAAACACCTCGCCGAGGGCGACATCCGCCGCATCGCCGATCCGGCTTTGCCGCGCCCAATAGACGGCGTCGACATCAAAGTCGGGCTCCGAGGCTGGGTAGATGTAGCAACAGCCGAGGCATCTTGTCCCGTCAGGCGACACCACCGTGTAGGCAAAGGAATGCCGCAGCGCGAATTCCTTCTGGTGCCAGCCAAGGTCGATCAGGTTCTTTTCCAGCGTCAGCCCCTCGGGCCATGAGCTGCCACCCCGCATCCGTTCCCGCAGTTCGGAGGCGCTCGACATGACCGCGTCGTAGTCGCGGACAAGGTCATGCACCGTCAATGGTCGCAACTGAAACGCTGCCGTCTCAAGACGCTCGGGCACGATAAAATCGGCAGGGACGATGGGACGACGGTACATTTCGGCTTCTCTTGTTACGCTGGGTTTGGCGTGGGCGAGGTTGGTTTTGTCTTTAGCCCACCACGAAATCGAAATGCTTGCGCACGTTTTCCTCGATCTTCCATGTGCCCTTGAAGTCCTTTTCGACCACGAAGGCATCGCCTGCCTTGACGGTGACAGGGGTGCCGCCATCGGGGGTGATGACGATGCGGCCCGCAATCAGCACAACATATTCATAGGCCGAATAGGTCGCGTGATAGCTGCCGACTGTGCATTCCCAAATACCCGACACCATACTGCCGTCAGAGGCGGTATGCAGCACCCAAGTCTTCATCTGGGGGTTGCCCGCCGTCTTGACCCAGCCGTCCAGGTCATCTGTCGACGGCGTCACGGTGGCAGTGTCGGGAAGGCGCGTGATGGTTTGCATGGCAAGGTCCTTTGGCTATCAACACGGCGGAGTTTGCCGCCTCAAGGTCCGAAGGTCCGCGCGATCCGCGACAAGTTCAAGACAAAACCCGGCATATCAGCCCAAAGCCTGCGCCAGATCGGCGATCAGGTCATCGACATCCTCGATGCCCACGGAAACCCGGATCAGATTGGGTGGAATGCCGGTATGCGGCTCGATGGTAAAGCGGTGCTCGACCAGGCTTTCCACCCCGCCCAGCGATGTCGCGCGATGAAAGAGGTTCAGTCGGCCGATCACGGCCAGGGCGTCGGATTTTTCGCCCTTGACCAGAAACGACAACAGGCACCCAAAGCCGCCCTGCATCTGCCGAATGGCGACATCATGGCCCGGATGGGCGGGCAGGCCCGGATAGAACACGTCCGCAACACGCGGATGCGCTGCCAGATAGGTCGCGATGGACTGGGCGGACTGGCTCATCCGCTCTACCCTCAGGGACAGGGTGCGCATGCCACGCAGCAAAAGCCAGGCCTCGAACGGTCCCAGAACGGCCCCACCGGTCTGGCGATCCTCCGCAATTGCCTGCCAAAGGGGGCTGGTGTCATCACGTGTTGTGAGCACCCCAGCCAGAACATCAGAATGCCCGTTTATGCCCTTGGTGGCCGAATGCATGACCAGATCGGCACCGTGGTCCAACGCGCGGGTTAGAACGGGTGTCGCCGCCGTACCATCCACACAAAGGATGGCCCCGACGGCATGGGCCGCGGTGGCCGCCGCAGCGATATCGACGGTCTTGAGCCAAGGATTGGAAGGCGTTTCAATGAAGACCAGCGCCGGTCGCGCGTTGGCGCAAGCTTTTGTCAGCTGGCCCCCATCCGACGCATCGACTTCGACCAGCGGGACCTTGTGGCGGGCGCAGTGGGCACGGACCCATTTGGTCGTGCCCCAATAGATGCCCGATTGCAGGACCACGCCGACGCCTGTTGGCAAAGCCCGGAACAGGGCGGCGATTGCGGCCATGCCGGACGGAAACAGCAGCGACGCCGCCCCGTGATCCAGCGCTGCAAGGACAGTCTCGCATTGGCGCACGATGTCGCTGTCATCGCGGGCATAGCTGTTTTCAGCGTTCAAAAGCGCGTTGTCAGGTCCGCGCAGAAACGTCGTCGACGCCTGAATTGGTGGCACGACGCCACCCGACACGGCATCGATCGCACCCGCCGCCTGCGCCGCGATCGTCGCCATTCCCAGTCTGTTGCGCCGGTCCAAGAATGGCCCCTAGATCGACAGGCAGATGTATTTCATCTCGAGGTAGTCCTCGATCCCGTGATGGCTGCCCTCGCGGCCGAGCCCCGACTGCTTGACCCCGCCAAAGGGGGCGACCTCGGTAGAAATCAGCCCGGTGTTCACGCCGACCATGCCGTATTCCAGCGCCTCTTGGACGCGTGTGATGCGCCCGATATCGCGGGCATAGAAATAGCTGGCCAGACCAAAGATCGTGTCATTGGCAAGGTGGATGACTTCGTCCTCGGTGTCGAATTTGAAAAGCGGCGCCAGGGGGCCAAAGGTTTCCTCCTGGCTGACCTTCATCGCGGGGGTGACGCCGGTGACGACGGTCGGCTCAAAGAACAGCCCGCCGAGGGCATGGCGCTTGCCGCCGGTCACGATCTTGCCACCGCCTGCCAGAACGTCAGCGATATGCTCTTCGACCTTTTCCATCGCCGCTTTGGTGATCAGCGGCCCGGTTGTCACGCCCGCGCTCAGCCCGTCGCCGATGTTCAGCTTGGCCACCGCGTTGGATAGTTTCTCGGCAAAGGCGTCATAGACCGCGGCCTGAACGTAAATCCGGTTCGCGCAGACGCAGGTTTGGCCGTTGTTGCGGAACTTGGAAATCATCGCCCCTTCGACCGCCGCATCCAAATCGGCATCGTCGAATACGATGAACGGTGCATTGCCGCCCAGCTCCATCGAGCATTTTATCACCTGATCCGCCGCCTGGCGCAGCAGGATGCGGCCCACTTCGGTCGATCCTGTGAAGGTCAGTTTGCGCACAGCAGGGTTTTCGCAGAACTCCTTGCCGATGTCCGAAGACCGCGAAGAGGTGATGACAGAAAAGACGCCAGCGGGCACGCCTGCGCGTTCTGCCAGTACGGCCATCGCCAGTGCCGAAAGGGGCGTTTCCGCCGCTGGACGCGCCACGAATCCGCAACCCGCCGCCAGCGCCGGGGCGACCTTGCGCGCGATCATGGCGTTGGGAAAATTCCATGGCGTGATCGAAGCCGCAACGCCAATTGGCTGCTTGATCACCATCAGTCGCTTATCGCGCTGGTGACCGGGGATCGTCTCGCCATAGATGCGTTTGGCCTCTTCGCCAAACCATTCGACAAAGGATGCGCCATAGATGACCTCGCCCTTGGCCTCGGGCAGGGGCTTGCCCATTTCCGCCGTCAGGATCGCGCCAAGATCGTCGGCATTGGCGACCATCAGATCCGCCCATTTGCGCAAGATCGCGGCACGTTCCTTGCCGGTGCGGGCGGCCCATTCGCGACGGGCAACATCCGCGGCGGCAATCGCGCGGGCGGCATCGGCCCGGGTCAGGTCGGCGACATTGGCAATGACATCGCCCCGCGCGGGGTTGGTGACGGCAAAGGTCTTGCCATCCGACGCCATGACCCATTCCCCCGCAATGTAGGCCTTTTCGGTCAGAAGGCTTGGATCCTTCAGGATCGAGCGCAGATCAGTCGGGGAATCGAGCAAGTTGGCCTCCCAATTTTTGGATCACCATGCAATGCATGGGGCAGCGGGAAATGTCCAGTTCCGGTCAGGGCCGGAACGCAGGAATATGATCAAATAGCAGGAAGACATGGTGGACCTCTCAGCCGAATACGCCAACAGCGACCATATTCCGGGCGGCGAAGCTTACCCGTACCGCTGGTCAGTGGCGGCGGCGGCATTTCGGCAATCGCTGGGCGCGCGGGCGCTGCTTGATCAGGCCTATGGTCCTGGCGCGCGGCACCGGTTCGATCTTTTCCTGCCGATTGGCGATCCACAGGGGGTGCTGGTGTTTGTCCACGGTGGCTACTGGCTCGCCTTTGGGCGCGAAAGCTGGTCGCATCTGGCCGCCGGGCCGCTGGCCCATGACTGGGCCGTGGCGATGCCGTCCTACACCCTTGCCCCTGAAGCACGAATTGGGGTGATCACGACAGAGATTGGCAAAGCGGTCGATGCCGCCGCTGCGCAGGTGCCAGGGCCGGTCGTTGTTACGGGCCATTCTGCGGGCGGGCATTTGTCCGCCCGGATGGGATGTGTCGATGCCCCCTGTACCATCCGGCCGGTTCGGGTGGTGCCGATTTCGCCCGTGGCAGATCTTGCCCCGCTGATGTCGACGGCGATGAATGCAAAACTAACGATCACCGAAGACGAGGTACTGACAGAAAGTCCGGCGCGCCTGCCTCTGCACAGCGGTGTCGATGCGCATGTCTGGGTCGGCGGCCAAGAACGGCCCGCCTTTCTCTGGCAGGCCCGGACCCTGTCGGAACACTGGGCCTGTCCTTGGACCGTGGCGCCCGGCAAGCATCATTTCGACGTTGTTGATGATCTGTTGGACCCGCAATCAGCGTTGACGCACCTTTGCGTCCTGGCAGATTGAACCCAAAGGGTCAGGCGTTAGCGTTCATGCGCTCGATATAGGCGCGCATTTCCTCGGCCTCGTGGCGCACATCGCGCAGGCCTTCCATCGCGGCGCGCAGTTCCGCTTCGGTCTGCGAGATCTGGTTCATCAGCTCTGCCTCGCGCTGCTCCAGATAAAGGATAGCCTGGTCGCGGACCTCTTCGGCTTCATGCAGCGATTGCGCCAACCGGTCCATCTCGGCCATGTCGCCGCCCGCGACTCGGGTAAAGCGGTGCATCAGCCAATAGCTGAACCACCCAAGCGCAAAGGCGGCCAATAGGATAATCGCTGTGGCGATGATGAATTCGGTGCGGTTCATGGGCCACTTTCGGCAGCTTTGTCTGGGGTCGTTCTAGTGGAGGTTGCAGCGAGATACAAATCCGTCCGGGTGGCCGCCAAAGGAAAGTGAACAGCAATTGCAAACGATGTCCCGCGTTCACCGTTCATCCTGGCGCAGGGCGGGGCTTTGGCCGGATCGTGATGGACGTCGGCGCAAAGGACGGACCGCCATCTGCATCAAGTCCTGCATCGTCATTTGGATCGGCGTTCAAGCCGCTCGTTGCGTCGTCGTCCTGGGACGTTCCCCCAGGCGCGCGGGCCATGCTGCCCAGCAAGGTGAACTCGATCCGCCGGTTTGCCTCGCGGCCCGCGTCGCTGTCATTGTCCGATATGGGACGGGACTCGCCGTATCCGACGGCGCGCATGCCTGCAACATCAACCCGCCGCCCTTGGAGGGCCAACAGGACCGCATCTGCCCGCGCCTGGCTGAGCGCCTGGTTGCCACCTTCGGACCCTTGGGCATCGGTATGGCCCGCAATCTCCATCTGCATCACCGGGCACTTGTCCAGAACCTCGGCAATCGCAGTGATCGTTGGCATCGCGGCCCCGGTGATCTCCGCGGAACCTGGGGTGAACGCAATCTTTCCCGCGGCGAGAATGGAATTGATCTTTCCGGCGCATTCTTCGGGCGGCGGCGGGGCGGCATCCGGGTCCAACGCCTTGTCATAGCGGACATCAACCTGAAACGACTTTCCCTGACCCAGCTTGTCCGAAAGGATCTGCGCGATCTTGCTTCGGGCATCGGGCGAGCCCGTCACCCCTTTGACCGTCACGCTATCTGGCCGCACCACAAGGTCACCCGAGGTCAGCTGCGCCAAAGCCTCCAGGCCCGCCAGCACCCGCACTGGCCATCCATCGGGCAAGCTGGGGTCAAGCCGCGCCGTCATCTTGACCTTGCCCGCCCCGAAAGCCGCCTTGGCAAAGGCATCGACGGCGCTGCGCTGCAATTCGTCAACCAGCCTGCCGCTGACGTCAACGCCACCGGTTTCCGCCAGTGTCGCGATGAACTCGGCTGGACCCTGAACGCCGGTTTGCGGATCGCCCAGGGCGGCATCCAGCGAAAAGACCGGCGGCAAGGTGGATTCCAGCCCGCCAACGATGCGATCAAGGGTTGCCTGCGACGCGCCGGCAGGGGCCTCCAGCGTGATGTCGGCATCCGACATCGTCACGGATCCGCCGCCCAAGGCAACGACAGCCGTGATCACGGCCTCGACCGCTTCGGCCCAGCGGGGTGTCGGGACGCCGAGCCCGATGGTGCAGGGCGTGTCGGACGGCACACCCGCGACACCGGCAGCGGTCAAGATGCGCCGCCGTGCCGTTTCGGTATCGGCCGAGCAGGCGTCGAAACGGGCCCCTTGTTCGTCGATCAGAAAGCGCAACGTAAAGGGCGCGATCACCGGGCGCGGGGCCGAGACATCCATGACCAGGGTCACGGCCACAGGTTTGGCCGCCCGCAGATCTGCCTCGGCCTTGCGTTTTTGCGCTTCGCTGTCGGTGATGGCGGTCACGGCGACGCGGTCGGCCGCCACAGACACTTTTGCACTTGGCAAAAGTTGCAGCGCTTGGACGCCGAATTTCAGCGCGGCACCCCATCCGTCGGGAGCAGGATAGTCGGCGGTTTCCAGCATGTTTGACACTTTGATGCCGGGGGCAAAGCTGGCCGCCGCCTCCAGCAGGGCCTCTTTGCCGATGCCCTGTTCGCCAGGGTCCAGCGGCAACAGGCCTATCAGCTGGACGCCGTCATTGTTGCGCAGCATTTCCACAGAAAAGCGGGGGGCCTCGATGGCCTTTGCAGGCACCGCGTCCAAAGCATCGATGATCCGCCCGGAATCCACGACCGACCCCGCAGCATTGATTGCGCGAAACCGCGCCGCCTCGTTCGGGGCGGACCCAGTCAGGGTGACCTGCAATCCATCGACCGCGACACTCGCCCAGTCCGCCGATGCGGTATCCAGCGCCTTTTCAACCGCAACCAAGGTGCGGTGTTCCACCACCAGCGCGGAGAGGAACGCCACGCAAAGCATGATGATGCCCGCTAGGGCAAACGCCGCAGCCGCCAGCACAGCGGGGCGCAGTGGCGCTGCCGATCTTTCGAACACGGCCTTAATTCTGGGGATCAGATCTGGCAGCTTCACGGCGCGCCTCCTTTAGGCCCTTGGCGGGTGCATGGCAATCAAGCCACTGCAGCTGCGGCAAGAAACAGCCACAGGATCAGTCCCGCATCCCGGTTGGACCGGAACACGGCAAGGCACGAGCCCGGATCGCTCACATCCAGTCGGCGCAGTTGCCACAACATATGCCAGCCAAACGCCCAAACCCCTCCCAGCGCTATCCAAAGCGTGATGCCATTCGCCGGGACTGTTAAAATGACCGAGATCATCAAGCACAGGACGGAGGTCACAAGAAACAGATTCAGCCATGCCGGGCTGTTGGTACCGAACAATCGTGCCGTCGATTTGACCCCGATCAAGGCGTCATCTTCGGCGTCCTGATGCGCATAGATCGTGTCGTAGAACAGCGTCCAGGCGATCCCCCCCGCATAAAGGAAGATCGTGCCGACCGAGATTTCCCCGGCATGGGCAGCCCAAGCCAAAAGCGCGCCCCAGTTGAATGCCAGTCCCAGAAACGCCTGCGGCCACCAGGTCACCCGCTTGGCAAAGGGATAGATCGCAACCAACACCAGCGAAGCAATGCCCAAGGTGATGGCAAGCGAGTTGTAGCTGAACAGGATCACCGCTGCCGCCAGTGTCTGGACGACCATCCAGATCCCCGCCTGCATGGCCGTGACCTGTCCCGACGGCAGTGGGCGCGACCGGGTCCGCGCAACCTGTGCGTCAATGTCTCGGTCCGTCAGATCGTTCCAGGTACATCCCGCCCCTCGCATCAAGAAGGCGCCGATCGCGCAGCCTGCCGCGAGCCACAGATCCCAAGGCTTGTAGCCGGTTGCCAAAGCCGACAGCGACAGGCCCCAAAGGCAGGGGATCAGCAATAGCCACGTCCCGATCGGCCGGTCGGCGCGGCTCAGCCGCAAGTAGGGGCGCACCGTCCGCGGCGCAAACCTGTCGACCCAGTTTCGTGCCGGCGCATCGGCCACCCGGTCTTCGGCCTCTGGCAATTCGGATTTTTGAATCATAGGGTCTCGAACCATGTCAGGGGCAAAGATCAGATTGTTTGTAGATCACCCGCTGGGGCCGGGGCAACCGGCACCTCTGCTGGCGGCACAAGCCCATTATCTCTTTCATGTGATGCGGCTGGCGGTTGGCGATCAGGTTTTGGCCTTCAACGGACGCGATGGCGAATGGCTGACCGAGGTCGGGCAGGCAAGCAAGCGCGATCCCCTGTTGCGCTGTCTGTCGCGAACTCGGGAAGCAAAGCCACCTCCGGATTTGTGGCTGGTCTTTGCGCCGCTCAAGAAATCACGCACCGATTATGTCGTGGAAAAAGCGGTAGAGCTTGGAGTGGCGCGGCTACAGCCGGTGCAGACGCGCTACACCAATGCCGACCGACTGCGTCAGGACAAGCTTGTCGCCCATGCCATCGAGGCGGCCGAGCAGTGCGGGGCCACAGTCGTCCCTCAGATCGGCGACCTTATCAGCCTGTCGCGGCTGATCGCCAGTTGGCCTGCTGAGCGGCGTGTTTTGTGGTGCGACGAAGCTTTGGCAGGGACCCCGTCTGCGCTGCCGCCTCTGGTCGATGCCGGTCCCTGGGCCATCCTGATCGGTCCCGAAGGCGGCTTTGCCCCCGAAGAACGTGCCCGGATTGCGGCGATGCCGGGCATACAGGCCCTGTCGCTTGGTCCGCGTATCCTGCGCGCAGATACTGCGGCCGTTGCCGCGATCACGCTGTGGCAGTCTGCCTATGGTGACTGGCGATGAACCCGTCATGCCGCTGATCCGTCCTGAAATTGCCCAAGGTGCCTACCGTGCCCGCGAGGTCATTCTGGGCGGACTGCTGGCATTGGCCGGTTCTTGGACGGCGCTGCAGGGTGGTTTTCTCTTGGCCCCTGTTGGCCTGGGCGTGGCAGGTATCGGGCTGGTCTGGACGGTCACGGCATGGCGACGGATGCGGTTTGCCCAAGCTGTCGCATCTCCCGGAATTGTCGAAGTCGACGAAGGCCAGATCGGCTATCTTGGCCCCGACGCAGGCGGTTATGTCGCGATCCCTGACCTCAGCGAACTGCGGCTGATCAAAATGCGGGGCCGCCGCTTATGGCAGTTGCGACAGGCTGACGGGCAGGCGTTGCTGATCCCGGTTGATGCGACCGGGGCGGATCGGCTTTTCGATGCATTTACCAGCCTGCCCGGCATGGACACCGGTGTTTTGGTCGCGGCGCTGGAAGCCGCGCCACCAAGGTCTGTGGGGGGCCTGGCCCTGTCCAGCATCAGCAAGTCGCTGTGGCGGCGCGCCAGTCGCGATGCTGTGCAATTGCGCGACCGGCCATAATCTTTTGTGATGCCACGGTGGCTGCCTTGACAGCACGCTTGCCAAAGGCGACCTGTGTTCGCCGCGACCAGACCGTCCCAACAGGAGACCCGCCATGTCCATTCCACAATCCGGCGGCGGCGCGGTCGAGCGGTTCGAGGATCTTGCAGCCTATATGGAAAGCGGGGCCAAACCCCCGGCCGACTGGCGCATCGGCACCGAACATGAAAAGTTCGGTTGGTTGACAGACAGCCATGCGCCGCTTCCGTATTCCGGCGACCGCTCGATCTCGGCGATGTTCCAGGGGCTTCAGGACCGGTTCGGATGGACGCCCGTGCGAGAAGGCGACAATGTGATTGGCCTGACGCGAGATGGGGCCAATATCAGCCTGGAGCCAGGCGGGCAGTTCGAATTGTCGGGGGCCGCACTGGAAAACATGCACCAGACCCGTGCCGAAACCATCTCTCATCTGGACGAAGTGCGCGCCATCGCCGACCCGCTTGGTATCCGCTTCATGGGCATCGGGGCAGCGCCCGAATGGACGCATGACCAAATGCCGGTGATGCCGAAAGGCCGCTATCGGTTGATGACCGACTATATGGGCCGCGTCGGCACGCATGGCACGCAGATGATGTACCGTACCTGCACCGTGCAGGTGAATCTCGACTATAGGTCCGAGGCGGACATGGTGAAAAAGTTGCGGGTCGCGCTGGCTTTGCAGCCCGTGGCGACAGCGTTGTTCGCCTCCAGCCCATTCTTTGATGGCAAACCAAACGGCCACCGTAGCTGGCGGTCACGCATTTGGCGGGGCCTGGACGATACCCGGACGGGAATGCTGCCTTTCGCCTTTGATGACGGGATGGGCTATCAGGCCTACGTCGACTGGGTGCTGGATGTGCCCATGTATTTTGTCTATCGGAACGGTAAATATATCAATGCCTTGGGCCAGTCCTTCCGTGATTTTCTTCGCGGCGAATTACCGGCTTTGCCCGGTGAAAAACCGACATTGTCTGATTGGGCAGACCACATGACCACCGTTTTCCCCGAGGCCCGGGTCAAGAAATACATCGAGATGCGGGGGGCCGATTGCGGGGACCTCGCTCATATCGTGGCGCTGCCCGCTTTCTGGGTCGGCTTGATGTACGATCAGGGGGCGCTGGATGCGGCCTGGGATCTGGTCAAAGGACTGGATGCAGAGACCCGGCAGGGATTGCGGGTGGCGTCGTCGGTTTCAGCGCTGCAGGGCGAGGCGGGGGGTGTCAAGCTGATCGACCTCGCCCGCACGGCTGTGTCCCTGTCGCAGGCCGGTCTTGCCGCGCGCGGTTTGGGCGAAGAAATCCATCTGGCCCCGCTTACGGAAAGTTTGGCCACTGGCGACGTACAGGCAGATCGCTGGTTGGCCCGGTATCACGGGGAATGGGCCGGCGATCTGCGCCCGATTTATCTGGCGGCCAGCCTTTAGCGGCTATTTCGCCCCGATCTTGGGTTCGGTGCCTGCGCGCAGACGGGCGATATTGGATGCATGCCGGTAATAGACAAGCAGCGTCAGGATCACCACCAGGATCAGCATTCGTCCCTGGTCAAATACCAAGAGCCAAAGCGACGATGTCGCTGCCGAGACCAGCGCTGCCACCGATGACGTGCGCGACAGCGCCGCCGCCAGGGCCCAAGCTCCGCAAGCAGCAAGCCCGACCGGCCAGGCAAGCGCCAAAAGGATGCCAAGAAAGGTCGCGACCCCCTTGCCCCCCTTGAAATTCAACCACACCGGATAGAGATGACCCAGAAATGCCGCCAGTCCGGCCAATTGGGCGGCATCTTCGCCCGCGACCCAGCGCGCCATCAGAACCGCAGCCGCCCCTTTCAAAGCGTCCATGAGCAAGGTCGCCAGCGCAGCACCCCGGTGCCCTGTGCGTAGAACGTTCGTGGCCCCGATATTGCCCGACCCGATGGCGCGCAGATCTCCCAGCCCCATGGCACGAGTGATCAGGATTCCGAACGGGATTGCTCCGAGCAGGTAGGAAAGAAAGGCTGTCAGCGCAAGCGTATCCCAGCCGCTGGTCAATTCCGGCATCAGTGTTTTCCCTTGGCGTCAAAAACCTTCGTGCCGCCCACGAATGTCGCCAGCACCTTACCTTCCATCCGCTGGCCGTCAAAGGGGGTGTTCTTGCATTTCGACCGCAAGGTGGATCGGTCGAGCAGGTAAGGGGCGTCGGGATCGAACAGCACAAGATCGGCAGGGGCGCCTATCGCCAGACGCCCCTGTGGCAAGCCAAGGCGCTTGGCAGGGTTCAGCGAAAGCGCGCGGAAGAGCTGGGGCAGAGTGATTGCCCCTGCGTGATAAAGGCGCAAGGCGGCGGGCAGCAGGGTTTCCAGTGCCACCGCGCCGCTGGCGGCCTCTTCAAACGGCAGGCGCTTGGATTCCTCGTCCTGCGGCGTATGCATCGACGAGATCACATCAATCTGCCCCGTCGCCACGGCGTCCACCAACGCCAGCCGGTCCTCTTCGGATCGCAGGGGCGGCGTGACCTTGAAGAAGGTGCGGTAATCGCCGACATCGAACGCGTTCAGGGTAAGGTGATGTATCGAGGTGCCCGTCGTCACATCGAGGCCCGCTGCGCGGGCACGGTCGAGGGCAGGCAGCGACAGTGCGGTGGTGATCTGGTCGGCGTGATAACGCACGCGGGTCATTTCGACCAAGGCGAGGTCGCGTTCCAGCCCCAGCCGTTCTGCCATCGGCGAGACGGCGGGAATGCCGCGCAACGATGCGAACTTGCCGCTAGTCGCCGCAGCGCCATGCGACAGCCCCGGCTCCTGCGGGTGCCCCACGATCAGCGCGCCCAACCCCCGCGCGTAAGTCATCGCGCGGCTCAGCGCCTTGGTGTCGGTGCTGACATGATCGCAATCGGTAAACGCAATCGCCCCCACATCCATCAGGAACCCGATTTCCGTCATCTCATGGCCTAGCCGAGATTTCGTCAGCGCCGCCATGTGCCGGATGCGCACGACGCTTTCTGCGGCACGGCGGGTGACGAATTCCAAGGCCTCGGGCGTGTCGATGGGGGGGTTGGTGTCGGGCCGGGCAATGATTGTCGTGACGCCCCCGGCCGCGGCGGCAAGACCGGCGGATCGGAAGCTCTCCTTGTGCCGCTCTCCCGGTTCGCCGATCTTGACGCCCCAGTCGACGATGCCAGGGGCAAGGGCATGGCCGCCGCAGTCGATGACGGTCGCGGATTTCGGGGCAGGGGCGTTGAGGGCGGCGATGAGGCCGTCGTGGAGGGTGAGGGAGCCGAGGGTTTCGGTGAGCGTCTCGGGGTCGATGAGGCGGGCGTTGGTGAGGTGGAGGGTCATTCGGTGCCCGTCAAGTTTGCGTGATTTTGGGTCGATTTTCGAAGCATTTCTGCACTTGAATTGCTCAGGCACAAGAACGCGACGTGCCCAAACTTGACAGTCCCAAAAAGCCGTTTGACTGCAATCTGATCTGGTCGGGATTTGCCAAACTTAACTGACTGGAATCTGTCGAATGGATTGGATCGCAATTTGATTGCCCGCTTGTCGGTCAGGCCATAAGCCTCTTGTAGAAGGCCGGTAGCGTGGGCGAATAAACTCAACCACAAAAGCGGAGTGTAGATGGCTGCCGCAAACAGGCCCATCCAAGGCCAGAAGTAAAGTTTGCTGCATGCTCTTGTCGGGTGTGTCCCGCAAAGATCGATGATAGTTGTCTCTCGGAAGACAAAATACAATCCCACTGCCGCGACGAAAAGCATGGCTGCGCTGAGGGAAAGAGCGCGCACCACCAGTCTCGAAAGTTGTGGACGACCAGTCCATAACATCCGCTCGTCGCTGGGCATGAAGCCCTTGAGCGAATTGTAAACTCTGTCATTCAAGTCCGGGAATACGCCGACTCTATGGTTCAGCGATCCTATAGTCTCTGTCCCACCGGCACTTTCGTCAAATTCTCGACTTTCGGCGGCCGGCGCGGGGCCTTCTTCTTCGATCTTTTTCAACTCACGACCCCATCCACACAAACACCACCACGAACACCGCTACCAGCACCAGCACCACTGCTGCGACCATGCCGCCGATGCGGGCGTCGGATTTCGGCGGTTTGCCGGTCATGGGGTAGGGTGCGCATTCATGGCGCACCAATTGTTGGGAAAATGGTGCGCCATGAATG
>JANPBI010000119.1:0-6576 GCA_031430315.1 Rhodobacterales bacterium
CTGGGCAGCGGGCTTGCCTGCCGCTGATCTGATCGTGCCGCATATGCCACCCGTCGCCTTGACAGCTGCACGCGCGACCCTGGCGACAATGGTGTTGGTGCCGATCTGGTGGGCGGTCGAAGGCGCAGGCGCGGTGCGCGATGCCGACTGGTTGCGCGGCACCTGGGTCGGGTTCGTCACTTTGGGGCTGGCTTCGGTCTTTGTGATCATCGCGCTGACGCTGACCGATGCCGTGACCGTAGCAATCGTGACCGCGACCATGCCCGTGGCCGGGATCGCGCTGGAGTGCCTGCTAGACCGCCGCCGCTTCACGCGCGCCCTCGGGCTGGGACTGGTCTTGTCCATAGCCGGGGGATTGATGGCTTTGGCGGGGGGAACGGTCAAGATCGACCTTGGGCTTGGGGCGCTGGCGGCGCTGGCCTCAGTCATTTGTTATACGTGGGGCTCTCGCGAGACGGTGCGCGCGCTGCCGGCCCTGACATCACTTGGTCGCAGTGCCGTGACGGTCGCGGGCGCGGCCGTTGTCATGCTGGTTGCAGCGTCGGTCGATGGTCTGGTCCGCGACGCCTGGCCGGACTGGGGGGCCATCGGGGCAAAGGAGCTGACTGGCCTTGCGATCTTCGGCATTGGATCGATGGCCATCAGCCAGCTTTTGTGGATCGTGTCCGTCGGGCGCATCGGCATTGGTGCTGCCAGCCTGCACATGAACGCCGTGCCTTTTTATGTGATGCTGATCGTGTTCGTCTTTGGCGGGGCGTGGAACTGGTGGCAAACTGCCGGAGCGGTCGTCGTCGTCGCAGGGGCGATGATCGCGCAGGGTCTGTTGAAGATACGCATGTAACATCATGAAAATGCTATCGCAATCCCCGACGGATCCCGCCTTCGTGCAGAACCCCTATCCGTTCTATGAGCGCGCAAGGGCTGCGGGTCCGTTCTTTTACTGGCAAGACTACAACCTGACCTGCACAGGCAATGCGGTGGCCGTGAACGCGATCTTTCGCGACCGGCGCTTCGGGCGTGAACCTGTCGACCTATTGCCCATTCCCAACCATCTGGCTCCGTTCTACGCAGTCGAAGCGCATTCTATGCTGGAGCTGGAGCCACCCCGACATACCCGGCTACGCAGCCTCGTACTCCGCGCCTTCACCTCGCGCCGGATCGCAGCACTTGCGCCCGAGATCGAGGCACTGTGCCACCACCTAATCGACGGATTTCCGGCCGAGCCTTTTGATCTTTTGCAGCACTATGGCACCCGCGTCCCCGTCATCATCATCGCACGTCTTCTGGGCGTGCCAGAGGACCGCGCCGACGATCTGCTGCACTGGTCCAATGCGATGGTCGGTATGTACATGGCAGGGCGCACCCGCGAGACCGAGGACCGTGCGGTGGCCGCGACCGAGGCCTTCGTGGCCTTTCTGCGCGGCTACATCGAGGCGCGGCGTGCTGCCCCTGCGGATGACCTCATCACCCATCTGATCGCGGCAGAGGAGGCTGGGGAAAGGCTGACAACGGACGAACTGATCTCGACCTGCATCCTGCTTTTGAACGCTGGTCACGAGGCGACGGTCCACACAATCGGCAACGGCGTCAAGGTGTTGCTGGAAACCGGAACGCCGCTGGACGCCTTGTCATCGGACCGGGTTGAGGGGACCGTCGAGGAAATCCTGCGCTTCGATCCGCCACTGCACATGTTCACCCGTTGGGCGTACGAGGACATCGACGTCATGGGCCACACCTTTCATCGCGGTGATCAGGTGGCGCTGCTGCTTGCGGCGGCGAACCGTGATCCTGGGGTTTGGGAGGATGCGGATCGGTTCGACCCCGCGCGTCCGGTCAAACCAAATGCCAGTTTCGGCGCGGGCCTCCATTTCTGCGTGGGGGCACCTCTGGCGCGACTGGAATTGCAGATTGCATTGCCGGTTCTTTTCCGGCGGTTGCCAGGGCTACGACTGGTCGAACAGCCGGACTACGCAGACGTCTACCACTTTCATGGATTGAAGCGGCTCCTGGTCGCGAGCCTTTAGCTCTTTCACCTGTTAACAAATATCCCACGGGGGCCCGGGGGTGTGAAACCCCCGGCGCTCACAGCGGCAGCACCGTCGTCGCCTTGATTTCTTCCATGCTCAATAGCGCCGTTACATTGTAGATCCGCACCTCGGAAATCAGTGCCTGATAGAACGTGTCATAGGCCCGCGCGTTCTTGACCCGGACCTTCAGGATATAGTCGATGTCGCCCGCCAGCCGGTGCGCCTCCATCACTTCGGGGCGGGCGCGCAGGGCGTGCAAGAATTTGCGCTGCCATTCAGCCTCATGCTCCGACGTGCGGATCAGCACGAAGAAACACGCCTCCAGCCCCAGCGCCTCCGGGTCGAGGATCGCCGTCTGGCGCAGGATCACGCCCTGGTCCTTCATCCGTCGGATGCGGTTCCACACGGGGGTCTTGGACGACCCCACTTTGCGCGCGATTTCGTCCAGCGACTGTTCGGCATCGCCTTGCAGTTCAGAGAGGATCTTCCGATCCAGATCGTCCAGTTGGGCCGCCATTCGCCAGAACCCCGATGTTGCGGAACCACATTCCAGTTGGCCGGAGTATCGGAACAATCTTCCTTATCTGCAAGCGGGACTGGTCCAAAGCCGGGAAAATCTTCTATATTGATGGCTATAGAGCCTTCCTGCCTTCCCTTCCTCAACCCTGAACTCGAAAGGTTCTGCCATGACCCGCAGATTTACCCCGAAAGTCGTCACCGCAAACGACCTGCGGCTGGGGGATGTGGTTTACCTCACTACCGATGACAGCTGGACCCGGCTGCACAGCGAGGCGGAGCTGATCGAGGACGAGGCTCATGCGCAGATGCGGCTGTTGCATGGGGCGGCGCAGCGGCAGGTCGTGGTGGGTGCATATCTTGCGGATGCCAAGGCTGGCCCGAACGGCCCCGAACCCATTCACTTCCGCGAAGCGTTTCGCACCCGCGGCCCGTCGAACTACCTGCACGGCAAACAAGTCGATCTGGCGAACTGAGGCACCGATGTATTCCTATTCTGACTTCGACGAAGCTTTCGTGCGGTCCCGCGTGGCGCAGTTCACCCAACAGGTTGAACGCCGCCTCGATGGTAGTCTGACCGAGGACGAGTTTCGTCCCCTGCGCCTGATGAATGGGCTTTATCTGCAACTGCATGCCTACATGCTGCGTGTGGCCATCCCCTACGGCACGGTCAACCCGCGCCAGATGCGCCAGATGGCAATGATCGCCGAGACCTTTGACAAGGGCTATGGCCACTTCACCACGCGCCAGAATATCCAATACAACTGGCCCAAGCTGGAGGATGTTCCTGCGATCCTGTCAGCTTTGGCCGACGTCGAGATGCACGCCATTCAGACCTCGGGCAACTGCGTGCGCAACGTCACGGCGGATCATTTCGCAGGCGCTGCCGCGGATGAGATCGAAGACCCCCGCCCCTATGCGGAACTGCTGCGCCAATGGTCGACCGACCACCCGGAGTTCCAGTTCCTGCCGCGCAAGTTCAAGATCGCCATCACCGGCAGCCCCAATGACCGCGCCGTGACGCGCGCGCATGACATCGGCCTGCGGATGCACCGCAACGCTGCCGGTGAGCCGGGGTTCGAGGTGATGGTGGGTGGCGGCCTTGGTCGCACGCCGATGATCGGCCACACGGTGCGGGAGTTTCTGCCCGTTACGGACCTGCTGCCTTATGTCGAGGCGGTGTTGTCGGTCTACAACACCCTCGGGCGGCGCGACAACAAGTACAAGGCGCGCATCAAGATCATGGTGCATGAGAATACGCCGGAAGTAGTGACCAAGCTGATCGAGCAGCGGTTTGCCGAAGTTCGCCCCCTGTTTGGCGGCGCGGATCAAGCGCTATTGGCCGACATCCGCGACGCCTTTGCGCCGCCTGCGTTCCGCAATGTGCCCACAGATGCCTATGACGCGTTCTACAAGGGCGATCCTGTGTTCCGCGCCTGGGCCGACACCAACCTTGCCGCCCACCGCAACGCGCAATACGCGATCGTCACGATCAGCCTCAAGGCGCATGGCGCGACGCCGGGGGATGCCTCGGCGGACCAGATGAGGTTGATGGCCGATCTCGCGCAAAAATATGGACATTCCGACCTGCGCATCAGCCATGAGCAGAACGTGATTCTGCCGCATGTCCACAAGTCCGACCTGCCGATGATCCATGCAGCACTGGTGCAATTGGGCCTTGGCACCGCGAATGTCGGGTTGATCAGCGACATCATCGCGTGCCCTGGCATGGACTATTGCGCGCTGGCCACGGCCCGTTCGATCCCGGTGGCGCAGGAGATTGCGCTGCGGTTCGACGCGCTGAAGCTGGAGCATGAGGTTGGCCCGCTGAAGATCAAGATAAGCGGTTGCATCAATGCCTGCGGGCATCACCATGTTGGGCATATCGGCATCTTGGGCCTCGACCGCGCCGGGGTGGAGAACTACCAGATCACCCTTGGCGGTGACGGCACGGAGACGTCGGTGATCGGCGACAAGACCGGTCCGGGTTTCGCCTATGACGAGATCACCCCGGCGATCGAGCGGATTGTGCTGGCGTATCTGGACCTGCGGCAGGATGCAGGCGAGACCTTCCTTCAGGCCTATCGCCGCGTGGGCCTCGAGCCGTTCAAGGTGGCGCTTTACGGGGCGGAAGGCGAAAAAGATGCCGCTTGACCTGCATTCAGGCGATGTGGCGGAACGCGTCGCGTCTCTGAATGCGCGCTATCGCCACCATTCGGCGACGGCGGTGCTCGAACATGCGTTGAAGGATGCCGATCTGGGCCGGGTTGCGCTGGTGTCGTCTTTCGGTGCTGAGTCGGTAGTCCTCCTACATCTGGTCAGCGTGATGGCGCCAGAAACGCCGGTTCTGTTCATCGATACGCGGATGCTTTTTGCCGAAACGCTGGAATATCAGCGGCTTCTGGCGGAAACCCTGCACTTGGGCGATGTGCGCACGATCCGCGCCTTGCAGCCGCGTCTTGCCTTCGAGGACCCTGACAACACGCTGCACCAGTTCAATACCGATGCCTGCTGTCATGTCCGCAAGGTGGAGCCGCTGGAGCGTGCACTCAGCACATTCGATGGTTGGATCACCGGGCGCAAACGCTATCAGGGGGCTGCGCGGGAAACCGTGGACTTCTTTGAGGCCGAGGGCGATCGGCGCATCAAGGTCAACCCCTTGGCGCATTGGGGGCGCGAAGACCTTGAGGAATACATGGTCGAGAACCGTCTGCCCCGGCATCCGCTGGTCGCCAAGGGGTTCCCATCCATCGGCTGCGCGCCGTGTACCTCGGCTGTGAAACCGGGAGAGGATCCCCGCGCAGGCCGTTGGCGCAACAGCGAAAAGACCGAATGCGGTATCCATTTCATCGACGGCAAGGCCGTGCGTGTTCCCTTGATCCAAACGGAGTCTGCCGCATGAGCGTTCTTGTCACCGATACAGGCTTTGGCCCGGTTCCAGAGGTCTCGACTGTCCCACTTGCGGATATCGCCGGCCACAAGGGTGCCGTCGATCTGGCCAACACCGACGACCCCGTGGCGCTGGTGCCCTACCTCGCCGACCTGATCCTGATCCGGATCGCGTTCCCCGCCTTCAATGACGGGCGCGCTTTCACCATCGCGCGTCGCTTGCGGATGGCGGGCTACAAGGGTGCATTGCATGCCGTCGGCCCTGTCATCGCTGACCAATACGCAATGGCGCGTCGCGTCGGGTTTGACGCTGTGGAAATCCCCGACGATCTGGCCGCGCGGCAGCCTGAAAGCCAGTGGCTGTTCCGGGCTGACTGGCGCGAACACGACTACTTGTCGCGCCTGAAAGCCTGACATCCGGGCTTTTCACCCCTCCGATATCCCCCTATCAGACAAAGACCGCACATGACCGAAGTTGCCCCGATGACCCATGCCGTCCAGCCCGTCACCCCGGCCAAGCTGCATCTGCCCGATGCGCAGACCGTGACGGCTGTCACGCATTGGACGGACCGGCTGTTCTCTTTCCGCGTGACGCGGCCGCAGAGCCTGCGGTTTCGGTCGGGTGAGTTTGTCATGATCGGCCTGATGAGCGACACCGGCAAACCGCTGCTCCGCGCCTATTCCATCGCCTCGCCCGCCTGGGACGAAGGGCTGGAGTTCTATTCGATCAAGGTGCCGGACGGCCCGCTGACCAGCAAGCTCCAGCACATCCAGCCGGGGGATGAGATCATCCTGCGCCCGAAACCCGTGGGCACGCTGGTGCATGATGCGCTGCTGCCGGGTAAGCGGCTGTGGTTGCTGGCGACCGGCACGGGGATTGCGCCCTTTGCGTCTCTCATGCGCGAGCCTGAGACCTATGAGAAATACGACCAAGTCATTATGATGCATACCTGCCGCGAGGTCGCGGAACTAGAATACGGCCGTCAACTGGTGGAAAGCCTCAGGGACGATCCCCTCATCGGCGAGTTGGTCGGCGACAAGCTGATCTACTACCCGACGACGACCCGCGAGCCGTTCCACCACATGGGCCGGGTGACCGACAATCTGTCAGCGGGAAAGGTCTTTGCCGATCTGGGCCTGCCGC
>JANPBI010000120.1:0-25563 GCA_031430315.1 Rhodobacterales bacterium
CCACAATCCGTTCATTCGTCACCTGATACACACATTGCACTGCGTCAGCGCCGAGACAGATCGAGTCTCTGTACTGAACCCACTCGCGTTGCTGCGACTTTGTTGTCCGGCCATTGGTCTGCGCAACTTTGTAAGCGTCGACTAACCGATGATCCTGAGCGGCCAGTTCATTGTCGGAACAAATCGCAACTTCTGCGACGGTCTCTGCCAGATCGCAGTCGAAGGTTGGTCTGACAGTTGCAGACTCGACCTGTGGCGCTGGAGCTGGGTCGATCTTCGGGGGCTGAGCTGCTGCCAGCCAGTCCGCTGCATCGGCGGCATAGTTGCCGTCGGGGAAAACCAACAGATAGCGCCGGTAGGCAGCCACCGTGCCTGCCGCCTTGGTCGTTTCCCAATACGCGTCATCCTCCATCGAGGTCATGATCTTGCGCGCCTCGTCAGCTTTGGGGTGGGTCGGATAGCGCTGGATAAAATCGTTAAGCGCCTCGATCGTTCCGGCCTTGATGGCGGCAAAATATACCACGGTCGGTTCTTCCTTTGGGGTGGGCGGCGGGGTCAACTTTATTTCGGGCACTGTGTCGGGCGAGGTATCCTGATCAGGCGCCGGGCCAGAGACCAGGTATATTTCCTCATCCGGCAGCTGCATCTGTTCAATCGGGACCTGCTTGTCATTGGTTGTCTCGCGTACCTTGGCGCGGACGGTTCGGAACATGCGGCCGACTTCCAGCCCAGGCTTGTCCAGCACTTCCAGCAATGCGGCGGTATAGGGGCTGTGTTCGGTATCTCCGTCATCTGCGGTCCGGCCCGCCTCGGCGGCAAAGGAGACCACGATGCCTTTTTCGCCCTCGACCGAGACCGGGGCTAGCCCACGCGACACCGCACGCGTGCCGTTCTTGCGGGTGATCGAATTGGCGAACGGGTTGTCGCGGCAGGCATCCAGCATGACCATGCCCAGCTTGCCCGCCTCGCGCACGGCCCCCAGAACCTGATCCAAGGGGACCGCCTCGAACTGGGCGGTCGCCTCGGACTTCATCTTGGCATCGACCGGGATCAGGTAGTTCTGGCCGTTCATCTCGATACCGTGACCGGCGTAAAAGACCAGCGCCAGTTCGGCATTCAGGGCTTTTTCGGAAAACGCCCCCAAGGCCACGCGAAATTCCTGGCCGTCGAGATCCTCGTATAGGTCAACCTCGAACCCGATGGACTGAAGCTTGGCCGCGACCGCCTTGGCGTCATTGCGCGGGTTAGCCAGGGTCGTCGCATTGGCGTAAGAGGCGTTGCCGATGACCAGCGCGACCCGATCCTGTGCTGCGACCGGCAAAGAACCCATCCCAAGCAGGACCCAGAGTATGACCCGAACCGTATGCCGGATGACAGCGGCGCGGAACCGTAAGTGGACCGCTTGGCCGTTCTTTGTTCCGAGTTCAAAAATTCCGACTGCCATTTTTTACCTCAGTAGGTCTCAGCGAAACCGTGCAGTTTCGAAAGCCCCATTCTTGATGTCAAACTCCTGATACCGTCCGGCGCCATCACCTGCAGCGATCATGGTGACTGCGGTTGCGCCTTCATAGTCGATATCCTGGCCTTGCGCCAAAAGCTCCATTGCTTTGCCGAGCTGCCCCGCATAGATTTTTTGGCCGGGCGCGTTGGCGATGTCCATGATGCGTGCAGCATAGACACTCGACTCAGTCGATCCAGCGGCCTGCATCGCCAGCATGATCAGCGCTGCCGAGTCATATGATTCCTGCACAAAGACAGCAGTCACGTCAAAAGGTGACCCGGCTTGGGCTACCGCCTCGGCCAGCATCTGTGCGCTTTCCTGATCCGGCTGCACTGTCACCCCGAATGACCCATCAAGTTCCGGTCCAACGTCCGCCGACAGGCTGACGCTGTACATCCCGCTGGTTAGGGCAAAAGTCGAGAACGCCCCGGTCTTGAGAGCCTTTTCGATGATCCGCTTCCCCCCGGCATCGGAATAACCCGCCACGACCAGAAGGTCGCCACCGGCCCGCGCCAAAGTCTGTACCTCGGAGGTCATGTCAGTCTTGTCGTCATTGTGCGGCGCGCTGATCGTCACCCTGCCGCCCCGGTCGGTAAAGGCGCTGGTAATCGATTGCGACAGCCCTTTGCCATAGTCATTATCGGTATAGGTGATCGCAATCTGGCGGATGCCGCGTTCCATCAGGATTTCCGACAAGACCGAACCTTCACGCGCATCCGAGGCCGAGACACGAAAGAACAATCCATCGTCATCGGCCGAGGACAAGGTGGGAGAGGTTGCTGACGGGGACACCATCGCAATGTGGCCTGGACGTGCGACTTGCTGAAGAACCGCACCGGTTGCGCCAGAACAGTCCGCCCCGACAATGCCTGCCACGCCATCGGCGCGCAGTTTTTCCGCGGCCTTAGTTGCTGCGTTGGGGTCGATGCAAGTGCTATCACCGCGCAGGGCAACGAAGTGCATCCCGTAAACCGTCTTTCCTGAGGCGTTGACTTCGTCCAGCGCGAATTCTGCGGCTTTCGCCATTGGACCGGTGATACTTTCGAGCGGACCGGTAAATCCCAGTAAAATGCCAATTTTGACATCGCCAAAGTCAATTCGGGGGACGGGGGCGGTTTGCGCGGCGAATGGGGCAGGCTTGGATGCAGACGCCATGATTTCGCAGCCCTCCACAAGACAGGTCTTGCCCAAAGCCTGGTCATAATAGGCCGGGGTCTGGACATGACCGTCATTGGTCTTGGCCAAGGTTGCCGTCGCCACCTGCGCCTCGGAGATCGCATCCTCCAGCGCCATGCCCGAGGCCAGCAGGGGCACGAAGCTGCGGCTGAAAACTGACAGTCGCTGATCGCCATCGTCGTCGGGCAGACGGTCCAACGCCTCTTGCCCCTCGCCCGCCGAATAGATCAGGAACGTTCCGGGCGGGGCGTCGATGGGCACCAGCCCCCGCGTCAAGCCGACGGATTTACGGCCCTTGGGCGGGGTGAAGGGGTTGTTGCGGCAGGCATCGATGATCGCCACCGTCAGTTGCGCCCCCGAGGTTTCCAGCAGGTCAAGGACCCCGTCCTGCCCATTGCGCAAGGGGTAGGATGCGCCTTTCAACTTGAGATCCGCGCCGGTGGTGGGTGCATCAGTAGGCACCAGATAGTTCTGGGTGCTGTCGCTCCAGCCATGGCCGGAATACACAAAGACCACGCGATCCCCCGCCGCAACAGACGCGACGAAGGCGTCGACCGCCCCGGCCATCCCGTCCAGGTCCAGGTTTTCGTGATAGCTGACCTCGTATCCCAGCCCCGCCAGCGCATCGCGGTAGGCGGCGGCATCGAACAGCGTACTTTCCAGGTCGGGCAGGGCGGCATAGTCGGCGTTGCCAAGGACAAAGGCGCGCTTGCCTTCGCCCCAGGCCGTCCCCGCCATCGCCACCAGGAAGGCCCAAACCAGGAGCACGGCGCGCGCCATCTCAGCCCTCCGTAAACAGGCCGATGCGGCCATACTGGCAGGTCGTATCGGCGGTTGCTGCCAGGAGCTCGGCCATCGGAGGCACTGTCTGGCCATTGCCCGCGACCAGCAAGTCATGCAGGCCAAGGGGTGGGCGGGCGCACCAGATCGTGACCAGTTGGTCCTCGCCCGTCGGGGGGGCGACCGAAAACCGCAGGGTCAGGGCATCCACGACAGGGCTCGTTTCGCTGAAACCCGGCGGGTAAAGCGGATACTGGACGCTGCCGTCGCTGGCGACATTGAACAGCGTGACAAAGGCAAGGTCCGGTGTAGGCGGGCGAAAGTCGAAACCCACCGTCGCGCCCAATGGCTGGCGTGCCGCCGATTGCTGGGGCTGGATCAACACAGGTGGCAGGCTGGGAACCTTGGCCGAGTTGAGGTCGACCAGGAACTGCGCGCGGGCGATCTGAGGGGTCGCATCACCTGTGATCGTTGTGACCTTGTCGCCCCCGCCGCTGAAGACGTCCCAGCCATCGCCAGCCTGTTGGAACATCAATGTATGCCCTTGATCCACGACCCGACAGCCCGCACAATTGGCTGGATCAAGGCCTGGCGGTGGTGCCCCCGCGAGTTTGATGGGCAATCCTACCGCCGAAGCGGCCTTGGCCGCCTGCGTCGTGGGTGCGGGTTCGATGCTGATGCCGCGACCCAGCTTCAGCATCACCGACGTATCGCCGCGCGGTATGAATTTCGGCTGCTGGTTTTGTTCCATCTGCGTGAACACGCGGTCGCCGACATAGGAACTCAGCTCCAGCCGGGTCAGTGCTCCATCGCCGTTCTGGTCGGCCTCTCCTGCGACGGCCTTGGCGAAAAACCAAGACAGCGCGCCGTGGGGCTGGCCGTCAAAGGCGGTTTCCGTCACCAACAAATCCTCGGTCGCTGTGGCCAGGATCTGGGTGACATGCGGAAGGACCTCCGCATCTGTATCGCCTGCCCCCGAAGGCGCCTCGGTCGGTAAGGGGTCCAAGGGAATGTCCCAGACCCCGCCCGACCGGCTGAGGCCCGCAGCTCCGGCATTGATCGACCGCTCCAGCCCGGCGGAATGGCAGCTGTCCATCACCCAGATGATCTGGAACTGGGGCGCAGAGGCCAGCATTTCGTGCAACTGGTCGTCGTTCAGTCGTCCCGCCCGAGGGTTCGCCGGATCGAAATCCGCGAACATCAAGGTTTCGTCCATGCCGTCGGCCTCATCCTCGGGCGCGGACGCCTCGCGTTCCTGGCCACCATGACCGGCATAGGTCACAAAGATCGTGTCGCCTGGGGCAGCCTTTGCCGTGACGTCTGCCCAGGCGGTCTGAAACGCGGCCAGAGTTGCCGATTGATCCAACAAAACACGGGCGTCCGGCAGGTCCACGCCGACCGCGCGCAGGGCGTCGCGGATCACCGATGCATCGTTGACCGCTCCTTGCAGGTCGAAGTGCCCGGACTTGGGATTGTCGGGGTCAATGGGGACAAAGTTCACATAATCATCGATACCGACTACGATGCCCCAGTCCTTGGCCGCCACGGGTGTCGCGGCACAGGCGACGACAAGGGCAAGGGCAAGTCTAGTAGCCAAAGGCCACCTCGACCCGACGGGCAATCGTGCGGAACTCGTCGATGGAATAAATCGCCGCATCGACCACGACGGGAGGTTCAAACTCACCCTTGCCGACAAGGTCGATGCGCGAAGTCACACCGTCGCTGACCAGGAAGGCGGCGAGGCTTTCGGCACGGCGCAGGGACAAATCGAGGTTGTAATTCTCGTCCCCCACATCGTCAGTATGACCGATGATCGTAACCGCGCCGACAGAGTTTGCTTTCATGAATTCTGACAGGCTGGTCGCTTCGCGCAGGCCAGTGGCATCCAGCCGGTCGCTGTCAAAGTCAAAGCGGATCGGCAGAAAGACGGTCTCGACCTTGGCGGCGGCGGCCGTCACGACGTTGTATACGGTCGAAACATAGGCCGGGTCGTCGGGCGCGACATAGGCGGCATCCCCCTCTTTGGGGGCGCCATAGTCGGGATCCGGCGCGGCATAGGCATCGGCTTTCGGCGCGACATATGTCGGATCAGCTGCCGCAACCTTTTCGACCGCCAGCCCCCGCGACACCATGCCCATCACGCCTGTCGCCTTGCCACCCCGCGCGACCGATGTTTTCATGCTGCCCGCCAGCATCATGTTTTCCTGCGCCAGCTTGGCCAGACGTTCGGCCACTGGCACCAGCTGTTCGGATTGGACCGTGAGGCCGGGATCGCCCAACGTATCCAGCGCCGCATTGTAAAGCTTGGCCGCCTCGTCCCGTTGGCCGCGCTCGGCAGCAATGTCGCCGCGCACGGCCTGCACCGCCCAATGCATGCCGGGGGCCTGCAGGACCACGGCCTCGGCCCCGTCAACATCGCCGCCTGCCAGCAACCCCTGCGCTGCGCGGGCAATCACCGCCGATGTCTGACTGCGAGCGCCGTTGACGGTTGTGGCGGCGCAGTCGGCATTCGCCTGCACCGCCGCCCAGGCCGCCATGATCGCGGGCACATCGCCGCCGTCAAAGCTGCCGGTCAGGGCCGCAACCGAGGCATCGCAGGCCGATTGGCCAAATCCGGGTCCGGCAAAAAGGGCCAAACCAACGGCAAGAGACACGCTGCGGACAATCATGGCGTGTCTCCTATCGTGCGACGTTGAAGGTGACGGCATTCGTAGCCGAAATGCCGTTGTCGCGGGCGACCTGTTCGGTCCGCTCGATCACCAGGCCGCGCGACAGCGGCTGGAACCGGCCTGCAGCATAGTCTACTGCCTGCTGGCCGGTGATCCGCGTGTCGCCAAGGCCACCTTCGCGGCAATAGGCGACCATCGTCTCGCCTTGTCCTGCCGTGTCAAACCGCAACTGATAGCCCGAGCCGGGAAAGGGAATGCGTCGGGTTTCGCCGGGTTCAAGATAAGCCGGGCCGATGACCTCCGGGGGCAGTTCCTCTACCGTCTTGGTTTCCTCGACATAAAGCACTTGCAGCTCGCAGGCGCGGTTGGCGCGGACATCAAATTCCAGCAGGTCGTTCACCCGGACCTCAACGTAAGGCACCGACAATTCCAGCACCAGCGGGTCGTCATTGCCGACCGGGGGCTGATAGGCCTGCAGCGACGCCTCGTCCTGAGGCACATAGGGCTGTGCCTGCTGTTCAGCTTCGTACTGCACGGCTGCCACTGCCTTTTCGGCATAAGCTGCGTCGTTCTGTGGGACATAGGCCTGCAGATAGGGAAGATACGGCCGATAATCGGTCAGGCGTGGCAAGAGATCGTCGAACACGTCCTCGATCTCGGAGCGTGTCACGAACTGGCCAGCATCGGCCCGCCGGATCCAGGCGTCCACGATCTGCATCAGGTCCGGGTCGCCCATCGTGCCGACCCGATCCCGAAAATCCTGTTCCGTCAAAAAGAAGGTTCGCGCCACGGCCTCGAGGTCCAGGTTCTCGAACTGAAGGTCCGACAGATAGGTCATGATCTCGCCACCACCCGCCGCTGCCGGGGCCTGCAGACTGACCAGGATCCCTGCGGCAGAGGGCTGCGTGATGCCCAGATCCACCAAGGCAGCAAGGAAGGCGTCGGAATCCTGACGGAACAGGCTCTCAAGCTTGTCCGGTTCCGCATAGATCTCCAACAGGATCTCGCGCTGGTCGCGGCTCAGGTTGTTGGAGCTTTCGATAAAGGCGCGCAACTCGTCCGATTTGCGAATGATGCCGTTCTCGTGGCAATCAAAACAGGATCTTGCGTTGACGATTTCCACGCCCTTGCCGACTGGCTTGTTGCGGTAAGACACGATCGAGGCCGGACCGACCTGCAGTCGCTTGCCATCGGCAGTGGACAGATAATAGCCCTGCATGCCGTTATCGAGGCTGAAGATCATCTCGCCGCCGTCATGTTCAAAAGGCTCTGTCCCAGATGGCAAGGGTTGCGCTTCGACCGGACCGTCGGGGTGCAACAGCAAGGACTGGACGTCGTCGCTGTTGGCGAAGTCATAGGATTTCCAGTAATAGCCACCGCGCGGCAAATCATGGCGTTCGATCATCCGGTTGTGGTCGGATACGCCCGAACTGCCTTCGGTAAAGCCGGCGCGGGCAATTTTGCGGTCATAGATGTTCTTGTTCACATCCACGCCCAGCCGATATTCCAGATCCTTGATGTCGGCAGGCAGGCGCAACAGCATGTCGTAATAGGGCGCCTCGGACACATGATGGGTGAACCAGCTGGCCCCCAGGATCGGCACTGGTGTTGCAGTGCCATCCGCCAGCACAGCCAGCAGGCTGTCCGACGCCGGGTCGATGGCATAGGGATAAATGGCGTCCTCGATCAGGTCATTCCAGGCCTCTTCAGAAAAACCTGCCTCGACGGCCCCTTGGGTAAAGAGCCCTGTGCTCAGCGCGTTCCAGTCATCGACGCTCCAGCCGTAGTCACGCATGTCGATGCGCACCAGGGCGCCATCGGTCCCCTCGACCGGCACAATGGGGGCAAGGCGCGGGCCACGGCTGACCGAGTTGATGAACTTGTTCAGGCCTGCATGCAGGTAATGCATTGGGTTGAGCATCATGCCTTGCATGGCGCAATCAACCGGTGGCAACGGTGTGTCGGCAAAGCTGAAATACCGGATATACTCGCGGTCGCGTTCGTCGACCGACTGCAGATCAGCGACAGCGGCCATCGTCAGTTGGGTAAAGTCGCCACCGACAAAAGTCGGCATGTCCATTTCCGCCGTCGCCGGGGGCGCTGCGGGTTCAACCGCCTCGGTCGCCACGGGTTCCTCGACAACGGGGGCCGGGGCAGGCGTGGCTCCCAAGGCCACGATCCAGGCCTTGATCGCATCCAGCTCTTCAACGGTCAACTTCGTGCCAAGCGGCATGCGGTTCAGCGCGATGGACGTATAAAGTGGCGATTTCTCCGGGTCACCCGGGGTAACGGCGCTGGGATCAAGTGCGATGTCGGTGATGTCGTGCATCGGAAAGGTCTTGTCATTGCGTTGCCCGGGGCCGTGACAGGTCCGGCAGCTTTTGTCCAAGACGCGGTCGGCCGCTTCTTCGATTCCAGCCGACAGACCTGCAGGGGATTCAGTCACCACGGGGGCTTCCTCGGCAGGCGCAGCGGTCAGGTCGGGCGCCGTCGCAGGCGGCTCACAGGCGGCAGCTACGGCCTTCATCAGATCTTCGGATGCCGTAGGCCCACCGATTTCCACGGGGTCGATCACTGGCGCGGGGGCCACCTCGACCGTTTCGGTAGTAGCAGGGTCTTCGGTCGTTGTACCCTCACCCGAGGCGACAGTTCCATCGGTTGTCGCGTCAACTTTGACGACGCTTTCCTTTGGCAGTTTCGTGACATCAACCGGCGTGTTGGTCAGATAGGCATAAAGTGCCGCGCGATCTTCGATGCTCAAATTGCCGGTCAGCATCGCGACGCGGCGCATGGACCCTGCGGCGAGCGGTTTGCCGTTCAGTTTCAGGCCCTTGGTCAAGGTGCCGTTGATAAAGGTATCAGGCCCGAATTTCTCCAGCCGGGCCTTGGTGATGTCGGGTGCGTAATCACCGAAAAAGCCCATATAGCCGGAATAGGCGTTGCCCAAGTCCATTTCGAAACCCGACCGGGGCGTATGGCATTCGCCACAATGGCCAAGGGCCTCAGCCAGATACTGGCCGCGCGCAATCTGGGGGTCCGATGATGGCGTCAGCACGGCGCGGTCCGTGTTCATCAACAACAGGGCGGAGTCGCCGAAAACGTTGACCTCATGTTCCTTGGATTCCGCGTCACTTTGCGGCAGCGTCTTCAGGTAGGCGTAAAGGTCCAGCGCATCCTCGGGCTTCATCCTGGCGTAGGCGGCATAGGGGAAGAATGCGCCGTAATAGCTGCGCCCTTCGGGCGAGACGCCCCGCATCACCGCATTGAGGAACTGATCATTGGTCCAAGTGCCGATGCCGTTGGTCGGATCGGCGGTGATGTTCGGGGCGTAGACCTTGCCCAGCCGGTTCTCGAACACACGGCCCCCGGCCAGAAGCGACATCTCATCCTCGACCGAATGGCAGGTGGCGCATCCGGCGGAGTCGTAGATAATCTTGCCGCGCGCGGCGTCGGCGGCGTAGGCATCGAGCGTCCCACCCTCGAACGCGGGCAATTCCGCGCGGGCCAGGGCAGGTGCCAAGGCCGCAAGGACTACAAGCGCGCCGCCGAAAGTCAAGAATCGCATCATCGCATCCTCCACAGACCCCGCACGGGGCTACCTGAATTCAAACCGCTCGAAATGGACGGAACGCGGGGTTTTGCCCGCCTCCTTCAAACCTTTTTGCAACGCCACCCGCAGGGGCGGCGGACCACAGAACCACAGACTTGCCTTCGTGATGTCAAACGTGGCCAACGCCACCAGCCTCGCCGCATCAAAACGCCCGTCTGTGTCACTTTTATGGAGCCGATAGGAAAAACCGGGCATCCGGTCGGCAGCGGCCTGCAACCGGTCCAGGCCGACACCTTCGGCCTCGTTGCGCACGCAGTAGATCAGGATGATCTGGTCCTTGTTTTCTGCTGTCAGGCTGTCGGCCCAGGCCAGGAACGGCGTGATGCCGATGCCTGCCGCGACCCACATCTGCGTGGCACCGCCCCGGCGATAGTCGAACCGACCGTACCCGCCCTCGACCCGTGCCTTGTCGCCTTCGGACAGGCCGTCACGCAGGTGCCGGGTGAAATCGCCAAGACCCCGGATCGAAAACTGGATGCCACCGTTCGGCCGGGTCTGAGAAACCGTAAAGGGATGCGTCTCGCGCAGGCCCTTGGCGGCAAATGAAACAAAGGCAAAACTGCCGGGATTGGCCTTGATGCCGCGCCCGCGCGGTTCAAGATCGACGATCGTGGCGGCGGCATGCTTGGTGATCTTGGTCACCTGATAGCTTTTGGTTCGCAGCCAAGGACCGAATTGCGTCCAGGCAAAGCTGCCGATCCCGATCACCCCGATGATGTTGAGATGCGTGGCCAACAACGTGTTGTTGTCAAAGGGCGCCTTGACGAAGAACTGGTGGAACGCAAGCGCCATGAAGACGAAGCCGAACAGCCGATGTGTCCAGCGCCAAAGGCCATAGGGAATTTCGTACTTGACCTTGGGCACGCGTTTGAAAAAACTGACCAGTGCCAACACGACCAACGCATAGAATGCCCATTCCGCCACCTCGATGGACAGTCGACTGAGGGACTCCATGACCTGGCGACCGGCAACGTTGATCTTGATCTGCTGGTGCAGGAAGGCGCAGACCAGCGCCGTGATACCCATCCACTTATGGGTGAAATAGATCTGGTCCAACCCGACAAACAATCCGTCCAGTCCCGGCCAGCGGGTCGCCAGCAAAAGATTGAGCCCCATCAAGGTGAAGGCCGTGGCCCCAAGGGCGATCACGGGAAAGGTGGTTCCGGGCAGATGGCCTGTCGCAAAGAATGCCAGCAAGACCGGCAAGACGACCCCCACAACCACCATAAGAGTTTTGCCAATCACACCGGGATTCCCATAGTCCAGTCAAAATTCGAACCGTCTCAAGCCGTCTTTGCCCAAGTGTTAGCAAGAGCGCCTCGAAACGCGAGCGTTTTCTTTTCCACCTGTTCCAACGGGAACAGGCCGGTTTGGTCAGGCCGGGGGACTGCATAAAATTCGCACAGTTCGGTGTGCCGGGCAGGTATTCCGTTAGAACGCCACCAGCCGTTTGCCAAAGCCGTAGGATTGTGGGCCTGTGGACGAGATGACCGTCGACCGAACTGCGGCGGGCTTGCACAGGCCGACGGGCAGAATGCGGGTCAGATTTGCCGATCCGTGGAAGGTGCGTGGCGCCTTCCTTGAAGCGGCGCTATGGATATGGATAGCTCGGTTGCCAGATCGGCAGCGCGGCAAGACGCGTGGGCCGGCGACTGGTCATGCCGACCCGATAGATATTGCGTGGGACGTCGAACATGAACGCACAAACCATCTGGCTTGGCATCGGGTTTCTGGGCCAGGCGCTGTTTTCGGGCAGGTTCCTGATCCAATGGCTAGCCAGCGAAGCGCGCCGCGAGAGTGTCGTGCCGGTCGCCTTCTGGTGGTTCTCGATCAGCGGCGGCGTGACACTGCTGGCCTATGCGATTTACAAGGAGGACGCGGTCTTTATCACGGGGCAGGCATTTGGACTGTTGGTCTATGTCCGCAATCTGGTATTGATCCGGCGCAAGGTGACGGCTGACGCAGGCCAGGATACGAAAGCGGCGGATGCATGAAACCCCTGTCTTCTTCCTTGATGCTGGCGCTTGCGGCCGGTGTTTTTGCTGCGTCGATGGTCGCGTTCGTGGTCCTGAGGCCGCTGCTGCCGGTTGACGAGACCCGCTATCTGAGCGTCGCCTGGGACATGTGGCAGGGCAGTTCCATGATCGTGCCGCGGCTGAACGGCGAGCTTTACAGCCACAAGCCACCCTTGCTGTTCTGGCTGATGAACCTGGTCTGGGCGGGCGCGGGTCTGGGCGAGATCGGCCCGCGGCTGGTTGCGCCATCTTTTGGGGTTCTGTCTGTGATCCTGACCGGGCTGCTGGCCCGCAGGCTGTGGCCGGAAGCGCCGGAACGCGCTGGGCTTGCTGCCCTGATCGTCGCGACCAGCTTCGTTTTCATGCTGTTCGGATCGACGACGATGTTTGACACCATGCTGACGGCGGCAACGCTGGCTGCCATGCTGGCGCTGGCCGCGATGCGCAAGTCGCCGGGGATTGTGCCGCTGCTGGGCTTGGGCGCGGCCCTTGCGTTTGGTGTCTTTGCCAAGGGGCCGGTGATCTTGGTGCATGTCTTGCCTGTGGCCTTGCTCATGCCGGTTTGGGCAGATCGCCAGACCCGTCCGGACCTTGTTGGCTGGTACCGCGACATCGCAGTGGCCGTGGTTGTCGCGCTGGTGCTGGTGGGGGTGTGGCTTGGCCCTGCGCTGGTCTTTGGTGGAGAGCAATACCGTACCGATGTGTTGTGGCGCCAAAGCGCGGGGCGCATGGTGGATTCCTTTGCGCATGATCGCCCGTTTTGGTTTTTCGTGGCGATGTTGCCAGTCTTCGCCTGGCCTTGGGGATGGAGCCGCAGCGCGCTGGCCGCTCTTGCCCCGCGTCGTCTGGTCGGGGATGAGGCGACGCGCTTTGTGCTTGTCTGGGCTATCGGGGCGCTGGTAGCGTTCAGCCTGATCAGCGGCAAGCAGGTCCACTACCTTTTGCCCGAAATGCCTGCCATGGCCCTGGTTCTGTCGGGGATGATTGTGGGTGGCCTGTCAATCTGGCGTCGGGGCATTTTGCTGATTCCTGCCTTGTTGGTTGCCGCGCTGGCAGTCGCCGTCTTTGCAGGCACGGTCGAACCTGCAAAGGTGAACGGGGCCACTTTTACGGTGGTCAACCTGGCCCTGGTGCTGGCCGTTGTCGCAGCGCTGATCGCCCTCGTCATGGCACGGCTGCCTGCGATTTGGGCCATCGCTGGCGCGGCACCCCTGACACTCTTGGCCTTGCATCTGACGCTTTATCCTATGCTGTGGGCTGGGTATGATCCGACGCCCATCGCGGCCGTTCTGGCCCAGAATCAGGACAAGGGCGTGGCCACCGTGGATACTGGCTATGCCGGGCAGTTCACCTTCGAAGGTCGGCTGAAAAAACCGTTGCCGGTGCTAACGACGCCCGAGGCATTGACGGAGTGGATGACTGCGCATCCGGGGGGCACGTTGCTGTCGCGCGACTATCAGATGACAGAACCGGGCCTCACGCTGGTCTTGGCGCGCAGTTTCCATGGCAAGGACTATCGCATCTACAAAGTGGATGGTCCTGTGCCATGACAGATGCCCTTGCGATTGATGTTTCTGTCGTCTTGCCCGCCAAGGACGAGGCGCTGAACCTGGCGCATGTCGTGCCGGATATCGCCGCTGCGATGGTTGGGATTTTCCATGAGATCATCGTCGTGGATGACGGATCCGTGGACAATACGCTTGCCGTTGTCGCGGATCTGCAAGGACGGTTTTCAGAGCTGCGCCTTGTCCGGCACAGTTCGGCCTGCGGACAATCCGCGGCGCTGCGCAGCGGCATTCGCGTGGCCAAAGGCCGTATCATCGCGACCATGGATGCCGACGGGCAGAACCCGGCCTCGAACCTGCCGCGCCTTGTGGCACCATTCCTGTCCGCCGGTGCCGACCCGCGATTGGGGTTGGTGCAGGGACAACGGGTCCATCGTCAGGATACCTGGTCAAAACGGATTGGATCGCGCTTTGCCAACGCCATCCGCAACGCGCTTTTGCACGATGGGGTGCGCGACAGCGGTTGTGGGCTAAAGGCCTTTCCGCGCGCAGTGTATCAGGAACTGGCCTTTTTCGACCACATCCACCGCTTTATGCCGGCGATGGTCCGTCGCGAGGGTCTGGAAGTGATGGTCATTGATGTCACCCATGCCGGGCGTCACGCTGGGCTATCCAAGTACAACAATACCCGCCGCGCACTCGTTGGTATTGTCGATCTGTTGGGCGTCGCCTGGCTGATGCGGCGGCGCAAAGTGCCGCAAGTGGCAAATGAAGTGCAGATCATGGATGATCAGGCCGGCACCAGGTCATAGAGGTCCGCCGAGCTGGAAAAGTAACCAGCAAATCGATTGGCACCCTTTGGGCGGATTGCACATCGCGATCAGAACGCGACGACACCCCGCTCAGGCGAGGGCCAGTGCCACAAGGCCGAATATGATCAGGACTTCGGTCCAGGGCATCGACGACATCAGGTCACGCGACATGATAGCCAATCGGTCCTTGATGGCATCGGCACTTCGCTGCGCGGCGACGCGGCTACGCGCGTCGGGCGGGAGCAGATTTGGAAACTTCGACATACTATTTACAACTTGCATTACTAACTCGGGTCACTGGTTACGCACGAACAGGATCAACAGGCACTCGACACTCAAAAGACAGCAGTGAAAACTCGGCTACTCGAAAACTGGCAATCAATGCCAGAACAAACGCAACTTGGTTCAGGTCCACTTGGTCACTCACACATTCCGGGGCACAAACACGCTCCGTTAAAGTAGAAATGCCAGAGTTCGACCCCCTTGAATAGTTGCATTTAGAGACGTGTCTTTTTGGATAGGTCGAGCTTGTTGTAAACTTGTAATGCAACGCTTCTGAGCCGGATCGTTGCCATAACCGGCGTTGTCGCAGGTTTTGGCCCGGATGACTGCCAAATCGTGCCATATTTTGATTCGCCTCGGCAGCGACGTTGGCCTGCGGATTCCGGTCGCCTCCACAGCGCCATCCCGGTCCAGGAAAGGCGGGCCCAAGTCCCCGGAAACCTTTGCCGGCAGCAAATTGCAAGGCAACTTGTCCCGGTCGGTGGGATGTCGGGGCGAGCTGGCCAGTTGGTTGAAAATTTGCAGATCTTTTGCCGTGAAAACGCCCAAGGGCACCCTGACGAACGGTTCGACCGCGTGATGCGGTCCGACACCCAAGTTTGGACGGGCAAAGCTCTACTCACAGGGGTGTGCCGGGCATGAGAGTCGGCTGCTCATCAAGAGGCCAAGGTACCGTGCCTTGGCCAAGTTGCCGGGGCCGCGATGCACGCTCCGGTCGCGGTGACTGACCGGGGTGTGACGGCCTTTCGGGCGTCTGGCGCGGGATGTGTCGTGGCGCTGGGCGGTGGGTCGACGAAAGAACTGGGAAGGGCCATTGCCGCGCGAACCAGCCCCGGACCGGCTGGTCATTCCAGCGACCTATGCGGGGTCAGAGATGACCGAAATCCTTGGCAAGACTGTTGCCGGTGAAAAGATCACGCGATGCGACTCTTCCATCCGGCCCGAAGCGGTGATCTGTGATGTGGACCTGACCGTGTCTTTGCCGGGCCGACTGGCATGAAAAGGCTGAACACGATCGCCCACAGGATTGAGGTGCTTTATGCCCCAGACCGCACCCGGCGATCGAGGCGATAGTGCCTGACGCGTTGGTGGCATTCCGCGATGCATTGCCGGTGTTGGTCCGGGATCCTGCCAGCCACCTGGCCATGGGGCAGGCCCTTTATGCCGGCTGGTGCTGCGCGATCTTGGCCTCGAGGACGATGCCGAGGCCAACATGCACGCGATGTTCAACGACCTGATGGGCACCAATGTTCTTTTTACGTAGCTGGCCGGTGAAGAGCGGGGCGCCTGCCGACATGCGACACGCATCCCCTGTCGGCGGCAAAACACGCTTTGTCCTCTCCGTGCCGGATGAATGACCTGCCGCAGACCGTTAGGGAACCGCTGCTGTTCAAGACCGCCTGTTCACGCGGCGTGCATGGCCGGATGAGCACCGAACACCTGCGATGCGACCAGGATGCGGACGGGGTTCCGGCGACGGTTCTGGACCAGCTGACCGGAAAGAAGCGTTCGATCCGCGCGAAATACCTCATCGGTGCCGATGGGGGAAATTCGATCGTCGCCGAACATGCCGGTATCCCGCTCGAAGGGCAGATGGGGGTTGAGTGTTCGATCAACCTTTTGTGCGAGGTGCGTCTGTCGCGCTACGTCGCACATGGGCCAAGCGCGCTCTACTTGGTCATGTAGCCTGGCTGGAACGTCGGCGACATCGGCTGGGCATGGTACGGATACCGCGGCCCTGGAACGAATGGCTGATCATCCGGGGTTACGACATCGTCCAGCCTCGTCTGGAACTGTCGACCGATAAGGCCAAGGACATCATCCGGTTCCTGGTCGGCGGTCCCACCATTGATCCCGAAATCACCGGGATCAGCTACTGAATCGTCAATAACGCCCATGCGGCCCGCATGCTGGACGGTCGCATCTTCATCATGAGCGATGCTGCGTACCGGCATCCACGGTCGAATGGGCTGGGTTCGAATTCATCAACTCAGGGCGCATTTTGACCCGACCACGAAGCTGGCGGTTGTTCTGAAAGGACAAGCGGGTCCGGCAGTGCTTCACAGCTATTCCACCGAGCGCGCCCCGGCGACCCGCCAGATCGTCGCCCGCACGAACACGTCGATCCCGGAGTTCGGTCCGATTTTCGAGGCGCTCGGCATGAGTGGCTCGCTTGACCATGCCAAGATCGTGGCAAACATGACTGCGCCGGGGAACCGACACCGCAAGGCGCGTGACGGCGTGCCACGCTGCGCAAGGCCATCGCCTGCAAGAAGTACGAGTTCGACGCGCATGGGGTCGAGATGACCCAGCGCTGCCGGTCAGGCGCCATTGCAACGGATGGTCAGCCGGAACCCGCCCCCAATGCTGACGTGGAAGTGCCTAGCAGCCGACGACCTGGTCGGGCGCGCTGGTGCCGCATGTCTGGGTGGTCAACAAGACGGACAGGCGGCAGTCCACGCTGGAACTGTGCGGTCATGGGCAGTTCACGCTAGTAAATGGCATCGGCGGCGAGGCCTGGGTTGATGCCGCTGGGGGCGCGTCGAAAGCGCTCGGTTTGCCTATGAGAACCCAGGTGATCGGCCTCAGCCGGGCCGTCGAGGACCATACTGGCGACCGGGCACAGGCGGGCGAGGTCGGCGACGCCGGTTGCCTGATTGTGCGGCCAGACCATCATGTCGACTGGCATACCTTCGGGATGACATCGGACGCCTAGGCGGACCTCACCCGCACGATGTCCGCCAAGCTGGGGCATTGAGATGGGCATCTTGAAACGCCCCTGAACGAAGTGCCGGTATCTTGAAGAGGACAACTCGGGCGAGGTTGTTCTTGCGCGCAAAGGCGCTGATACCGACCTCCGTTTGGCCAAAGCCATGACCTCGGCGATCCGTCACTTTCACGCAGTTATCAAAGAAGTGCGCCCAAGCCACCAGGAATGACTGCAGGCCAAGCAGTTCTTGACCGCAACAGGGCACACATCACTCGCATGGCGGTGGGCCTCCAAAATGTTATCACCCACGTATCTCCGCCTGACCGCCCCTATCTGAAAATAGATGCAGTCTTTGGCGTCAAGGAATCCCTGATTGGTGATTTGCCGCCGATCGAGGAGCCCCTACTGGCAACCGAATTCGGGGTCCCCAGGCCATTCTGGCGGTTGGAATGGAATTTCACGCTCGTCAGATCGGATTGATCGCGGTCACCCCTTGACCTTGCCATGATGGGAAGGCCCATCTTAAATCCATGCGACGCCTTATGTGTTTCAAGGTCTACCCTGCCCATGAATGCTCCAATTCCGACACCGGTCCCACAAGCACCAACGCGTGACCTGGCCTTGCACATCGAGGGGATGCACTGTGCGGGTTGTGTAGGCCGGGTGGAACGTGCCTTGCGCGCGGTGCCCGGCGTCGCGCGGGCCAACGTCAACCTGGCAACGGAACGCGCCGATATCGCCGTGACGGAAGGTGTCCACCGCGCGGATCTGGCCAAGGCGGTGGCAGGTGCCGGTTATCAGATTGCCGAAGAGACAGTCGATCTGAGCGTGGAGGGGATGACCTGCGCGTCCTGCGTGGCGCGGTTGGAAAGCACCTTGCGGACGGTACCCGGCGTGGCTGCGGCCACTGTCAACCTGGTCACGGGCCGGGCTCTGGTCCGGGGTCATGCCGACACGGCTGATCTGGTCCAGGCTGTCGCTCAGGCTGGATTCACGGCACAGGTTGTGGAGTACGGCCGCACCGATGACCGGCAGTCTCGCCAGACCGAAGCGGCGCGCATCCTGCGGCGCGATGTAGCGATCGCTGTCGTTCTGACCCTTCCCATAGTGGTTCTGGAGATGGGCGCGCACCTGGTCCCGGTATTGCATGATCTGATCCATACCAGCATCGGAATGCAGGGCAGCCGCGTCTTGCAGTTCGTCCTGACGGTGTTGGTCCTTGCGTTGCCGGGGAGAGGTTTCCTGACTGCCGGACTGCCCGCGCTGGTGCGGGGGCGACCCGACATGAACAGCCTTGTGGCATTGGGCACGTTGGCAGCCTTTGCCGTATCGGTGGTCGCCACATTTGCGCCAACACTGTTGCCCGCGGAGATGACGGATGTTTATTTCGAGCCGGCCGCCGTGATCGTGACTTTGGTGCTGGTCGGGCGGTATCTGGAGATGCGCGCCAAGGGCCGGGCGGCGGGGGCGATCCGTGCCCTGATCGGATTGCAACCGATGACAGCACGCGTGTGGCGGGGCGATACCGTAGTCGAGATTGCCATTGCTGACCTTGGCCCCGGCGATCTGGTCGACCTGCGTCCGGGCGAGCGTATCCCGGCGGACGGCGTCGTGACCGAAGGCCGCAGCTGGATCGACGCGGCCATGGTCACCGGCGAGGCCAACCCGGTCGAGGCACATGCCGAATCGGCATTGATCGGTGGCACGGTAAACCAAACCGGCTCTTTGACGATGCGTGTGACGACGGTCGGGGCAAAGTCGGTGCTGTCCCAGATCATCAAGATGGTCGAAGATGCCCAAGGGTCCAAGCTACCGGTACAGGCAATGGTGGACCGGGTCACCATGTGGTTCGTGCCTGCGGTGCTGCTGGCGGCGGCACTGACAGCGGCGGTCTGGCTGATCTGGTGTCCGGCGCCGGTCTTGTCCTTTGCGCTCGTCAATGGTGTTGCGGTGCTGATCATTGCCTGCCCCTGCGCAATGGGACTTGCCACCCCGACCTCGATCCTGGCGGGGACGGGGCGGGGGGCGGAAATGGGGGTGCTGTTCCGCCGTGGCGATGCGCTGCAGCAGTTGGCCGGGGTCAAGGTCGTGGCGTTCGATAAGACCGGCACGCTGACCGTGGGTCATCCGGTGGTGACCGATGTGCATCTGGCAGCCGGGTTTGACCGCGCCGTGGTCCTGGCTGCCATCGCGGCCATCGAGGCGCGGTCGGAACACCCCTTGGCGCGCGCCTTGGTGGCGGTCGCAGAGGCTGAGGGCTCGAGATCTGCCGCCGCAACCGAGGTCATTGCCGATCCGGGTCAGGGCGTGTGGGGCAAGGTAGACGATCAGCGTGTCGAGATCGGATCGGCTGCCTTCTTGCAAAGCCGGGGCGTCGATCTTGCGTCGATCTTGCCCATCGCCGACACCTTTGCAAAGGCAGGCAAGACACCAATCTTTGTTGCAAGTGACGGTATTGCTGCGGGGGTTCTGGCGATTCAGGATGCCCCGCGACCCGAAGCTGCCGCCGCAATCCGCGCGCTGCAGGAACAGGGCCTGCGGGTTGTGATGGTGTCTGGCGACAATCAGCAGACCGCCGAGGCGGTCGCGAAGACTTTGGGCATTGCCGAGGTCCGGGCCGAGGTGTTGCCAGGCGGCAAACGTGACATCGTGCGGGCTTTGCGTGCCGCTCATGGCCCCGTCGCTTTTGTGGGGGACGGCATCAATGACGCCCCAGCCCTTGCCGAAGCGGATGTCGGCATCGCTATAGGCACCGGCACTGATATCGCAGTAGAGGCGGCGGATGTCGTGCTGATGTCTGGCAATCCCCGTCTTGTGCTGTCGGCCATCGGGCTTTCCACATCCACCATGGCCAATATCCGACAGAACCTGTTCTGGGCCTTTGCCTATAATGCGGCCATGATCCCGGTTGCGGCGGGCATACTTTATCCAGGCTGGGGCATCTTGCTGTCACCGGCGCTGGCGGCGGGGGCAATGGCGTTGTCCAGCCTTTTCGTAATCGGCAACGCCCTGCGACTGGCGCGCTATAAAGGAGAAGTCGGATGAATATCGGCGAGGCAGCGGCGGCCTCCGGAGTGTCTGCCAAGATGATCCGATATTACGAAGAAACCGGACTGATCCCGCCGGTGCGACGTACCGATGCAGGATACCGCATCTATGGCGACCGCGATGTGCAGATGCTGCGGTTCATAGGGCGCGCCCGTGACCTGGGCTTTCCGGTCGAACAGATTGCCGACCTTTTGGCGTTATGGCGCGACCAGTCGCGGCATTCCTCTGATGTCAAACATCTGGCGACAATGCGTATTACCGAGCTGCAGGACAAGATCCGGGCGATGAACGAAATGGTCGCGACTTTGCAAACGCTGGCCGACAGTTGCTCGGGCGATCAAAGACCTGATTGCCCGATCCTTGCGGACCTGGCCCGCAACGAGTCGCCCGACAAGGGCGCTCGGCCCGGGTCCAGGTTTGGACGGCGTTAGGACTGGGAAGCGAGCCAGTCGCGGAACGCCGCGACAATGTCGGCTTCGGCCTCGACCAGATAGGAGGCCGACGGATAGGCCCCGCCATGGACATCGTCCGCAAAGGCCCGCATCGCTGCTGTCCGCTTGACTTGCAGCGCGGCAAATTCGCCAGCGAAATCGGCGTACCGTTTGGCATGGCGTGGCACATGTCCGGTATTCTGCCCCAGGATGTCATCGCTGAACAGGTACTGGGCATGCCCGCCCGCGCCTGCGCCCATCGAAATCAGAAACAGGTCCGTCTTTTCCGCGATGGCCTTGGTAATGGCATGCGGCACCACTTCGATCTCCACGGCAAAGGCACCTGCCTCTTGCTGGCCTACGCAAGCGTCCCAAACATATTTGGCACTGTCTAGCGTCTTGCCGACTGCCTTGAAGCCGCCGGTCCACGTGGCCTTGGACGGGATCAGGCCGACATGTCCGCAGACAGGAATGCCGTTTTCGGACAAGGCCCTGACCGTCTTGAGCGAGCCTGAGCAATAGACCGCGTCAGCCCCGTGCTTATAAAGCGGAAACGCCCATTTTAGAAAATCCTCGGTGCCGCCGATCTCGTAGAAATTGTCGCCCGGAAAGGCGAACGCGGTCGAGGCGACCTCGCGGAACCGACGGTCATAGATCATGGCTGGCGGGACGGACAGCAACTCGACCCCGGCGGCGGAGGCAGCGGCCGCCTCATCCAGGGTTTCCACGCGCAGCATCGCGAATTGATGTTTGCCGCGCGCCGCGCGCAAGTCGGCGACGGTTGGGGGACGGGGCATCACGGAACCTCGATGTAAACCTGGTCGCCCTCGACCTTGACGGGAAAGGTCCGCAGATTGACGCAGACCGGGGCGCGTTTCGCCTCGCCAGTGCGATAGTCGAACTGGCCATTGTGTTTGGGGCATTCGATCAGGTGACCCATGACCAGACCGTCACACAGATGCACGTCTTCATGCGTGCAGCGACCCGCCGTGGCATAGAATGCACCGTCCGGAGCATGATAGATGGCATAGGTCGCCCCGCCATGGTCAAAGCGGATCAAATCCTCTTGGTCGATGTCATCGGTGGCGCAGGCTGGGATCCATTGGGTCATGTGGTTTACTCGGCTGGAACGGCGTCGCCCAAGGCGGCAACATGAAGATCGGTACGATAGGGTCTGGCCGTTGGCGGCAGGTGACGCTGCAGAAAGTATTCCTCATTTGCAAGCTGGCGGCGCAATGCCGGCCACATCTTGGCAAAGGCGGCGGCGATCGACGGGTCGGGTTCGGGCAGATCGTGCCGGATCAGTGCGTGCAGCCGGGGCAGGGCATGATAGGGTACCATCGGGAACATGTGATGTTCGACATGGTAGTTCATGTTCCAGTAGATGAACCGGCTGACCCGGTTCATATAGACAGTGCGGCTGTTCAGCCGGTGGTCGGTCACGTTGTCGGCCAGCCCGCCATGCTGCAAAAGGCCCGTCATGACGTGGTGCCAGGCACCATAAAGACGCGGCAGGCCAATCACCATCAGAGGCAGGATCGACCCCATCCACAGCGCAAGCCCTAGGGTTGCGACATAGATTGCGACCCAGATGCGGGCCACCCGGATCACCTTGGGCCAGTCCGATGCCGGGATGTACGTCGCCTCTTGCGGGTCTAGCCGACCGCGGGCGTTCAAAAGCATCCGGCTCCATCCCGCATAGCCATCGACCAGGCCAAAGAAGTTTGCAATCAACTTGGCAAAGACTGGTGGGCGCATGATGGCGATTTCCGGGTCTCGTCCAACTATATAGGTGTCGGTGTGGTGGCGGGCATGGCTCCACCGCCAGGTCGTCGGATTTCGCACGATCATGAAGCAGGCAATCTGGTAGACGACCTCGTTCATCCAGGGCGTCTTGAAGGCGGTACCGTGCTGGCTTTCGTGCCAGCGACTTTCCGAGCCGGAGCCGTAAAAGACACCGTAAGCCAGCCAGAATGGCGCGGACCACCAACTTGGCCACAGCGCGATGCCAATCGCCGCCAACAGGATCATCGCCCCATAGTAAACGGCGCTGTCGCGCAAGGCAGGTCCGTCACACCGCTGCATTAGGTCCTTCATGACCTTGCGGGGCACCTCGGTATGGTACCACTCCGCAGCCGCAAGGCCGGTTTCGACCGCGCGCGCGCCATCAGGTCCAATCAGGCTGTAATCGCGACGTGACATGCAGATCCCTTGGGTCAGTACGAGATACCCACAAACAATAGAACGTTCGTTTCACGGATCGCAAGCGAGGGGCTTTACATAAGTCGTCAGAAATCGTCAGAGTAGTGGCGAAATTTGATGAGAAAACATCAGGAACTTGCGATGAAGCGTGCGGGCCTCGTAGAACTGGCGGCGGCAGCCGGGGTGTCTGTCGCGACTGTGGATCGGTTGCTGAATGACCGTGAGGGCGTCAACCCTGATACCGCCGCCCGCATTGCCGAGGCAGCACAGCGGATCGGCCATCCGGCGGCCTGGCGATTGGCCGCGATCGGCAAGGTAAACGGGTCCGTGCCGGAACTACGCTTTGGCGTGGTGCTGCACAAACAGGGGCAGGATTTCTACAAGGCCTTTGCCGATGAACTGCACCATGCGGTTTCGGGGGCCACGGGTCTGCGCGGCAAACTGGTGCTGGAGTTTTCCTCCAGCCAGTCGCCAACCGAAATGGCGCAGATGTTGCGGTCCATGGCAGGGCGTTGCGATGTTCTGGCAGCCACCGCCGTCAATCATCCCGAAGTGACCGCCGTCGTCGAAGACCTGCAGCGGCAGGGTCTGGCGGTTTTTTCACTATTGTCGGAGTTCGCCCAAGGGATCCGGACGGGATATCTTGGGCTCAACAACCTCAAACATGGGCGGACGTCAGGTTGGGTCATGGCCCAGACCGCCAAGGGTCCGGGCAACGTCGCGGTCTTTGTCGGTGGCCATCGCTGGCACGGGCATGAACTGCGCGAAGCGGGGTTTCGTGCCTATCTGCGCGAATATGCGCCGCACCTTGTCGTGCTGGAGCCGATGGTCAATCTGGAAACGCGCCAGCTGACCTATGAGGCAACACGCAACCTGTTGTCACGGCAATCCGACCTGCGCGGCGTCTACGTGGCGGGGGGCGGGATGGAGGGGGCCATCGCCGCCTTGCGCGAATCTGGTCAGTCCAGACAGATCTGCTGTGTTGTCAGCTCCTTGACAGCGGAATCGCGGGCAGGTCTGGCCGAAGGAATCGTGACCATGGTGATTGACACTCCTTTGGAAAAACTGTGCCGCGCCTTGGTTACGACGATGGCGTTGGCTGTTCGGGACCGAGCAAAGGCCGAGGGGACGCAGCTGTTTCTTTCCCCAGACCTGCATCTGGCGGAATCCCTGTGAAGCGGGTTTCATGCACTCTGACGATTTTTCGTCAAAGAGAGTCGACGCAGAGCAAGACAGTTGAAGATCGGTCAAAATGGAATATACATTCCATATTCCAGCTCGATGACTCCAAGAATCAGGGAACGCAGCACTGATGTCCTTGCCATTTGCCCTGAACCACATGACAGCCCCCGGCTTGGGCTGGCAGGCATTTGTAGAATTGGCGGCGCATCTTGGCTGCATCGGGGTGGAGTTCCGCAACGATCTGAATTCGCCGCTTTTTGATGGTGCCGATCCTGCCGCGGTAAAGATAGCCGTCGCGGCGCAAGGCCTGCGGTTTCTGGCCTTGGCCGAGGTCAAGATGTTCAACGACTGGTCGGATGCCAAGGCCGTGGAGGCCGATGCGCTGATGCGGATCGCTGTTGCTGCGGGGGCAGAGGCGGTCAGCCTGATCCCGCGCAACGACGGTGTGGCGACCGACCGAGCCGAAAGCCGCCAAGTGACGGAAACCGCCTTGCGGGAAATCCTGCCGATGCTGAAGGCCCACGGTCTGAAAGCGATGGTGGAACCCTTGGGCTTTGCGGTTTGCAGTCTGCGCTACAAGGACGTCCTTGCCGATGTGATAGACGCAGTCGGCGGGCAGGGTACCTACTTCATGGTGCATGACACCTTCCATCATCATCTGGCAGGTGGCGGGCCGATCTTTCCGGACCTGACGGGCATCGTGCATGTGTCCGGCGTGGTTGACCCACAAGTCGCCGTCGACGACATGCGTGACCCGCACCGGGTGCTGGTGGATGCACAGGACCGGTTGGGCAACGTGGCCCAGATCGCAGCCTTGCGCGACGCTGGCTATGCGGGGCCGATCAGCTTTGAACCATTTGCACCATCAGTGCACGCGCTGGCTGATGCGCGCAATGCGCTGAGGTCGTCGATGGATTTCATACGGCAGGGCATCTTGGCCCGCGCCGCCTGACGACGACAAGATACCGGCCATGGGCAAAGCCCCGGTCGGTCCGGTTGGGAGAAACGGGTGTGCCGGACACCTTCAGCGGAGGAAAGACAATGAAAAAGACTCTGATCGCGGGCTTCGTGGCCCTGATGGGCACGACCGCAATGGCCGACGGGATCGGCGTTTCGATCGCCGCCTTTGACGACAACTTTCTGACCGTGATGCGCAACGGCCTGACCGACTATGCCACAGCCAATGGCATCTCGGTTCAGGTGGAAGACGCGCAGAATGATGTGGCCAAGCAGTTGGACCAGATCAACAACTTCATCGCCAGCGGCGTTGATGCGATCATCGTGAACCCGGTCGACACATCGGCTACCCAAGCCATGTCGGACGCCGCAGCTGCTGCGGGCGTGCCGCTGGTCTATGTCAACCGCCAGCCGATCAACCTGGACACGCTGCCCGACAACCAGGCCTTCGTCGCCTCGCGCGAATCCGAGTCGAGCACGCAGGGCTTTATCGAGCAGTGCAACCAATGGGCTGCGGCAGGCAAGGCCGAGGTCAGCGTCTACGTCATGCAGGGCGAGTTGTCGAACCAGGCCGCCGTGCAGCGCACGCAGAACTACACCGACGTGATCGATGCCGGCAAATGCGCCGTCAAGGTCAACGTGATCGACCTGCAGACCGCGAACTGGAGCCGCGACCAAGCGCA
>JANPBI010000121.1:0-19733 GCA_031430315.1 Rhodobacterales bacterium
GCCTTGGCAGGCAAGAACACGGCCCCTGCCACGACGTGGCCCCGTTCCGCCACCGCGACCGAAATCGCGAAACTGTCCTCGCCCGCCAGAAACGCGCGGGTGCCGTCGATGGGGTCAATAATGAAGACACGATCGCAGGTCAGGCGCGCGGCGTCGTCATCGGTTTCCTCGGACAGCCAACCGTAGTCGGGCCGCGCAGTCATCAGGTGGCGGCGCAACAGGTCGTTGACGGCGATGTCCGCCTCCGACACCGGACCTGCGTCGTCATCCTTGTCCCATTGGCGGGGGTCAAGCTTCCAGTAACTGAGCGCCACCTCGCCCGCCGCCCGCGTTGCTGCTTCAATCAATTCAAGATCGGCCTGCACGTCTGCAGCCATAACGGGCAAGGTCCCGCCATCAGGCCCCGGCAAGCGTCATCCCCTCCACGAGCAGGCTGGGCACCCGCATCGACAGATGCGGCCGCGCGTCATTTGCTGGCACGATCCGCATCAGCATGTCGCGCAGGTTGCCCGCAATGGTGCATTCGTTGACGGGATACTGAATCTCGCCCCGTTCGACCCAGAACCCCGAGGCACCGCGAGAATAGTCCCCGCTATTGGGATTGATGGTCGATCCGATCATCGAGGTCACCAAAAGCCCGGTGCCCATCTGCGCCAGAAGGTCGGCGCGGCTGGCAGTGCCGGGGGTAAGGTCGATATTGGTGGTCGATGGCCCGGGCGGCCCGCCCGTCCCGCGCGCGGCGTTTCCTGTCGAAGCGAGGCCCAGTTTGCGGCCCGAGGCAAGGTCGAGGACCCAGCTTTCCAGCACCCCGTCACGGACAAACGCGCGCCTCTCGCGCGGCAGTCCTTCGGCGTCGAACGGGCGTGACGATCCGATGCGCGGGCGGAACGGGTCTTCGGTGAGCGACAAACCAGCGGGCAGGACCTGCTGGCCCATGGACCCGCGCAACCACGACGACCCCCGGGCAATGCTCGCCCCGTTGATCGCCGACAGAAGATGCCCGATCAACGACGACGCGACCCGTTCGTCATAGACCACGGTATAGGTGCCGGTCTTCGGTCTCACTGCCCCCTTGCGCTCAAGCGTGCGGATGGCGGCAAGCGCGCCGATCTCTTCGGGGGCCGGCATGTCCGCGGCATGGGTGCGCCCTTCACCCGCCCAGTCGCGCTCCATGCCCGTGCCCTCGCCGGTAAAGCCGACCCCCGATGCGGAATGCCCGGTCACCTCATAACCGCCGCGAAAGCCGTTGCTGGCCGCAAACTGGACCTGGCGAAGATAGGTGCCGGCGGACGCCTCGACCTGGGTTATGCCCGCATGGGCCATCGCGGCGGCCTCGATCCGGCGGGCGGTGGCCTCCAGCGTGGCGGCATCCGGCTCGGCCCCCGGATCGACGAGGTCAAGGGCAGCCTCATCCCAATCGCGGACCAGCTGGTCGGGGTCAGCAAGTCCCACGGTCGGATCCTCGGGCGCCTCGCGGGCCATGGCGACGGCCCGGTCTGCCAGCGTGTTGATCGTACGATCCGACAGGTCGGAGGCCGACACGAAGGCCTGCCGCTGGCCGATCAGCACGCGCAAGCCGATTTCGGTCCCTTCGGAGCGTGATGCCTGCTCAAGGGCTCCGGCGCGGATGTCGATGGAAACCGCTTGCCCGCCGACGGCCAGGGCGTCGGCGGCCTCGGCCCCGGCGCGCTTGGCCGCCGTCAGCAGGGCCTCGGTCAGGTCGATCAGAGAGCGGGTCATGGGCGGCCTTTGCATTTGCGGGCGGTGGGTCACAGGTAGGCGTCCGGCGTGGCGACGGCAAGCCTCAGTCCGGTCCCGTGCCCAGATGAAGGGTCCCCCGCGCGGCGGCGAGGTCCATCTGGCGCTGGCGCATCCGGTACCGGGCGCGGTCGGCATCGGATCGGGTGCCAGCGCAATGCGGGCAGGCGACACCGCGTTCATAGGCCGGCATAGCGCGGTCGGCATCGGTCAGCGGATGGCGACACGCGCCACACGACGTCAGGTCGCCGGGGATCAGGCCATGGCCGACCGACACGCGGTCATCAAAAACAAAGCATTCTCCTTGCCAGAGGCTGTCGGCCGCAGGCACCTCTTCCAGATATTTCAGGATGCCGCCGCGTAGATGAAAGACGTCCGTGATGCCCTGGCCCTGAAGGTAGTTGGTGGATTTCTCGCATCGGATGCCCCCGGTGCAGAACATCGCGATGCGTTTGCCCGTAAAGCGGTCCTTGTTGGCCTGCCACCAGGTCGGGAAATCGCCGAACGCGGTCGTGCCGGGATCGACAGCGCCGTGAAAGGTGCCGATCCGCACCTCGTAATCATTGCGGGTGTCGATGACGGCGACATCGGGAGCGGTGATCAGCGCATTCCAGTCGGCGGGGGCAACGTAATGGCCGGTGCCGGTGGTCGGATCGACATCGGGCTGGCCCATGGTGACAATCTCGTATTTCAGGCGGATCTTCATCTTGCCGAAGGGCGGGATCGGCGCGGGGCTTTCCTTGTGTTCCAGGTCCGCACAGCCGGGTAGGGCGCGCAGGTGACCAAGGACCGCGCCGATGCTGTCTCGCGTTCCTGCTATGGTGCCGTTGATGCCTTCAGGGGCCAACAGGATTGTGCCTTTGACTCCGTTCGACGTGCAAGCGGCATGGAGCGGCGCGCGCAGGGCAGCGAAGTTGGGAAACCGGGTGAAGTGGTAAAAGGCGGCGACGGTCAGCATGGGCGACGGGTTAGGGGTTTTGCGCTATGCGGGCAAGCAGATCATCCTCGGCGGCGTAGTCAAAAGGATTGTGGGGATAGGTTGCAAATGCCGAAAAGGCGGTTTGCCAGTCATGCCGGTGCGTCGTCATCCAGGCGCACAGGGCGGGCATGGAGGCCGCGTGGCCCGGACCGCCATCCCAGCCGGTGGCCAGCGCGCGGCTGAGGTCAAGGCGCAGCGGGCGCGCGACGGACCAGGGAGAGTGGCCCACGGGCAAATGGTCATTGTCGGGCAGGGGGATGATTTCAGCCGAGTGGCCGGTGGCCAGCAAGATGTTGCGAACAATCTGGGCCACGGTCGGCGCGTCGGGATCGGCGATGTTGAAGATTCCGGTGATCTGGCGGTCAAGGGCATGTGCGGTGAAACCGGCCATGCCTGCGGCAGAAGTTGTGTGGAAATGGCTGGTGCCGCCATGGGCTAGCGGGATGCGCGAGCGCCCGTCCAGCAGGCGCTTCAGCACCCACCATTCGCGGGGATGGCGGGCACCCGTCCCATGGATCGCGCCTGGTCGCAGAATCAGGGTAGGGGTTCCGGCCAAGGCGTGTTCCATTGCGACCTTGCCTGCGGAATAGCCAGGGCCAGGGGGCACGGTCGGCTGATCCTCGGGGATCGGGTCGGGATAGGCCGGAAAATCTTTGCCGGTTTCAAAGCCATTGCCATCGGCGTCGGCATAGACAGAGGCCGTGGAGACAACGACCAGTTGTCCAAAGTCCTTGCGGGCGGCAAGCAGGTCGGCGGCATCCTCCGCGGTGAAGGCAAGCGTATCGATCACGGCGTCGTACTGGCCAGCGCGGATGGTTTCTTCCCGCGTGGTCCGGCGCGTGACATGAGTGGCGGCGACGTCTTGTGGCAAGGCTGGCGCGCGTGTCGTTGCATCGACCTGCCACCCCTTGGCCAGCAGGGCTGCCGCGATGGTGCGCCCGGTCTGCCCTGAGCCACCAAAGACCAACGCGCTTGGCATGCTGTCCCTTTCTGTTGACCCCAGTTGCGCCCATCCTTACGCATATGGGGCCCGGACGAAAGGACCCCCCGACCATGCCCGCAACCGACGCCCTGCTCGCCATCGACGTCCAGAACGATTTCTGTCCCGGGGGCGCGCTGGCTGTGACCGGGGGGGATGCGATCATTCCGCAGATCAATGCGTTGCTGGAGGATTTCCCGGTGCGCGTGCTGACGCAGGACTGGCATCCGGCGGATCACATGTCCTTTGCGGCCAACCATACCGGTGCGGAACCGTTCAGCCTGACCCAGATGCCCTATGGTCCGCAGGTCCTGTGGCCGGTGCACTGCGTGCAGGGAACCCAAGGTGCCGCGTTCCATTCGGCATTGCGCACCGATCCCGCCGATCTGGTCATCCGCAAGGGGTTCCGCGCGGCCATCGACAGCTATTCGGCGTTCTTTGAAAACGACCGTGCGACACCCACTGGCCTGGACGGTTATCTGCGCGCGCGCGGAGTGACGGCTGTCACTCTCGTCGGCCTCGCCACGGACTATTGCGTTGCCTACTCGGCGCTGGATGCGGCGCAGCTGGGTTATGGCGTGACGGTTCGGCTGTCGGCCTGTCGGGCGATCGACCTCAACGGATCGCTGGCCTCGGCGCTTAACCAGATGCGTGCCGCCGGGGTGCGGCTTATTTGACCCCTGCCCGCCGCATGCCGTAAGACGGGGCACCAAAAGGATTTCCGCCATGGTCGATATCGCCACTCGTGTCTACAATCACCGCTGGCGGATTGATCCGATCGTACGGTCGCTGATCGACACCGACTTTTACAAACTGTTGATGTGTCAGTCTATTTTCCGCAACCGGCGGACCACGCGGGTCGAATTCAGCCTGATCAACCGCAGCCACAAGATCCGTCTGGCTGACCTGATCGACGAAGGCGAGCTGCGCGAGCAACTGGATCACGTCCGGTCCTTGAGCCTCAGTCGGGGCGAAAGCACCTGGCTGCGCGGCAACACATTCTACGGCAAACGCCAGATGTTCCGCCCCGATTTCATGGAGTGGTTCGAAGACCTGCGCCTGCCGCCCTATACCCTGGAAAAGCGCGACGGCCAGTTCGAGCTGACCTTTGAAGGGCTGTGGCCCGAGGTCATGTTGTGGGAAATCCCGGCCTTGTCAGTGCTGATGGAACTGCGCAGCCGCGCGGCCACCAAACATCTTGGCCAGTTCGAGTTGCAGGTTCTCTATGCCCAAGGCATGACCAAGCTGTGGAAAAAGATCGAACGTCTGCGCGCCATCGACGGCTTGCGGATCGCCGATTTCGGCACAAGGAGGCGTCATGGGTTCCTGTGGCAGGACTGGTGCGTGCAGGCGATGCAAGAGGGGCTAGGGCCCAAGTTCACCGGCACGTCGAACTGCCTGATCGCGATGCGCCGCGAGGTGGAGGCAATCGGCACCAACGCGCATGAACTGCCGATGGTCTATGCCGCGCTGGCCGACAATGATGCCGAACTGCGCCAGGCGCCGTATCAGGTGCTGGCTGACTGGCAGGAAGAACACGACGGCAACCTGCGCATCATCCTCCCCGATACCTTCGGAACCGAAGGGTTTCTGCGCAACGCGCCGGACTGGCTGGCGTCATGGACAGGAATCAGGATTGATTCTGGCGATCCGGCGACAGGTGCAGAAATTGCCATCAACTGGTGGAAAGCGCGCGGCGAGGATCCGAGACAGAAACTGGTGATTTTCTCGGACGGGCTGGACGTGGCCAAGATCGAAGAACTGCATCGCCAGTTCCTGGGCCGGGTCAAGGTCAGCTTTGGTTGGGGCACGATGCTGACCAACGACTTCATCGGGCTGATCGAAGGCGATGCGTTGGCCCCGTTCAGCCTGGTCTGCAAGGCGGTGACTGCAGACGGGCGACCGACGGTCAAGCTGAGCGATAACCCGAATAAGGCGCTGGGACCAAAGGACGAGATTGAACGCTACAAGCGGGTGTTTGGCGTTGGCGCACAGGTGGCCGAAGAGGTGTTGGTGTAGGACGCCGCTGTCATCCCCGCGCCGGCGGGGACCCAGACTTGACGCGAAGCGCTCGGTTGAAGACTGGGTCCCCGCCTGCGCGGGGATGACAGTTGAGGATGCCTACCTAATCACCACCCCTGCCCACTTCACCGCCCGCGCGAGATGGCCTTTGTGGATCGGATCGTCCGGCGCAAGTCGCGACATCGTCCAGCCAACCGAGGCACAGGCGCGGGCAAGGGCAAACACCTCGACGGCGTCGACTGTCACCGGGCGGGTCTCGGCATAGCCCGCGATCAACGCGTCGCGGATGGCAGGGTAGGCGGGCTCGTAAATGCTATAGATCAACGCCGTGCCAAGGTCGTGGTGCCGGAACCCGATGCCAGAATCATCAAAGTCGATCAGCGCCAAGCTGTCGCCGTCCACCAGCACGTTTTCGCGCAACACATCGGCGTGGATCGGGCCAAGCGGGTCGGTCTGCCGCGACAGCCACGCCGTCAGGAAGTCCCGTGCGGCGATCAGGGTCTTGCGCTGGCCCATGTCAGCAGCAGGATGGTCCCAGAACCGGCCCCAGAAAGGCGCCTCGCCCACCAGACCGGGGATGTCCCAGCGCGGCCGGATGAAGACATCCGGCAGCACCAGCGCATCGGTCGCGTCATGCAGTCGCGCGAGCATCTGGCCCAGTGCGTGGTGAAGGCGGACGAGCCGGTCGGTCGGCAGACCGAAAGGTTGCAGGCTTATTCCCAGAGGTTCCCCCGCCAGCCAGCGCACCGCCGAGGCCATGCGCCCCGTGCCAAGGCGCACCAACCGGTCGCCGTTCGCGGTCGCCAGCGGTTCGGGGACCGGAACGCCCTTGGCCGCCAATGCCGCGCACCACCAGAGTTCAGAACGTATCGCGGTATCGGATTGATAACCCATCCGGTGCAGACGCAGCGCGGCGCGCGTTCCATCCGGGAGGGCCATCTCAAAGACCGCGTTCTCGCGGGCGTTGATTAGTCGGGTGGGGGTGCCGCCCCAATGGGTGGCGGCTTCAAGGGCAAGGGCTGCAAGGTCGGTCATGCGGACCCTGGGCGGGTCAGTTCATCCTGCAGCGCATCCATAAGAAGGTTGGCATGCTCGATGCCGAACGGCATGGGCGGGCGGATTTTCAGGGTGTTGCCGCCCTTGCCGATCTTGTTCAACAGAAACCCGCGCGCGACCATGCGTTCGACCAGTTCGGCGACGAAATCGGTCGCGGGGGCATCACCGTCGGTCACGAACTCCACCCCGTAGAACTGGCCCACGCCGCGAACATTGGCCAGCATCGGGTGCTGCAGCGCGGCCATGCGGTCGATCATGTGGGCGTAGGTGCGGGTGGCATTTTCCAGCAGTCCCTCATCCGCGATCACATCCAGCACAGCATTGCAGGCGGCAGCAGAAACCGGGTTGCCGCCAAAGGTGTTGAAATAGCCGAAGGCGTCGCGGAAGGCGGCCATAACATCGGGTCGGGCGAGGACGGCTGCAACGGGGTGCCCATTGGCCATGGGTTTGCCGATGGTCACGATGTCAGGGGCAAAGCCGAGCCAGTCATGGCCCCAGAAATGGGTGCCGCAGCGGCCATAGCCGGGCTGGACCTCATCGCAGATGACAAGTCCGCCAGCCTTGCGGATGACCGCAACGGTCGGGTCAAGAAAACCGCGCTCGACGGTCGGCAGGCCCTCATTGGCGAAAACGGGGCATAGCATCATGCCGGAGAAACCTATGCCCTTGTCCTGCAGATCGGCGATGGCGGCGGCGACGTGGTCTGCAAAGGCTTGCGGCTGACCGGCCGCACTGCCGCCAACGGGATGCAAGGTCGATGGCGAGGGCACAAAGCGGATGTGGGGTGCGTAGCCCCCGATGGGCGGCCGACGGGTGCTGAGCTGGCTGACGGCGCCGGTGTTGCCGTGATAGGTGTTGTCGGTGGCGATGATGCCGGTATGGCCGGTGACGGCTTGGGCCATCCGCAGCGCGATATCGTTCGCCTCTGACCCCGTGCAGGTCATGATCGCCTGCGAAATGCCATGGCCAAGTGTTGCCGTCAGCCGGTCGATGTAGTTAAGGATGCCCTCGTGCAGGTACCGCGTGTGGGTGTTCAAGGTCGCGGCCTGTTTGGCGATCGCCTCCACAACCCTCGGATGGCAGTGCCCGACATGTGCTACGTTGTTGTAGCAGTCGAGATAGCGCTTGCCGTCCGCGTCCCAAAGCCAGACCCCCTCACCCCGCACGATATGCACGGGATGGTCGTAGAATGTCGGGACATTCGGCCCCATCAGTCGGGCGCGGCGCTGGACAAGGGTTTCAGTCATCGTCGTCCCCCGGTTTCGCGCGGCCTGCCTTCACCTCGGCGCGCACGGATTTCGCGACCAGCCTGCGGCGTTCGCTGCCAAGCGTGGGCCTGGTGGCAATCCGGCGTTTCGGGGCGATGAGTGCGGCGCGGATCATCTCGGCCAGTCTTTCGCGCGCGATTTCGCGGTTGCGGGCCTGGCTGCGGGTATCCTCGACCTGCAAGACAATCGCGCCCTCCAGCGTCCAGCGCCGTCCGGCGAGTTTCTTCAGCCGAGTCTTGACCGATGTCGCAAGGTTCGGGCAGCGTTCCGCCTCGAACCGCAACTCAACCGCCGTCGACACCTTGTTGACGTTCTGGCCGCCCGGACCCGACGACCGCACAAAGGTTTCGGTCAGCTCCCAGTCAGCGATCTCTAAGGTGTCGTTGATGCGCAACATGGGGTGAACCTAGCCAAACATGTCCGCAAGAGAAAGGGTCGCCCGCGATGCAGACGACCCTTTCCGAGATCTAAGGAGATGAGCCAGTTAGGCATCAAAATCCAATCGGTGGTTCATGTCCTGAGGGTCTGCCCTCAGAAGACGATCCCCCCGACTGTCCCGACACGTCTCTCCAATATCACTCTAGACACTGGATCACCTCCTTTCAAAATGGTTGCCGATTTCCCAAATCTGGCACAGATTTTGTGTTTGTCAAAAGTTTTTACGCTACCTTTGCGCCGAGGCGGGCCAATGCCAGCCGAAATGGCAACAGTGCTGCAATTGCAAGCAGGATTTTGACGCACCAGTCCGCAACGGCCAGTGAAGCCCAGAATGGTGCATGCGGACCAACTCCGAGGATCGGGCCAATGGCTCCTGCCCAAGAGACATCGTTGGCAGGTTCGACGAACGTGAGGCTGGCCGAGAACGCGACGGAAAAGAAGATCGCGGTGTCGAGGGTAGAGCCAACCAGCGTCGAGATCAGCGGGGCCTGCCACCAGGCGCGTTTGCGCATCCGGTCAAACACGGTGACGTCGAGAAGTTGTGCCACAAGGAACGCGAGCCCCGACCCGATGGCGATGCGCATGGTGACCAGCGGGCCGAACTCGCCCATGATCTGCGTGCCGATGGCGGAACAGGCAAGGCCGGTCAGGAACCCGGCCACCACCACACGGCGGGCGGCGGCGGGACCATAAAGGCGGTTGGTCAGGTCGGTAACGAGGAACGCGAACGGGTAGGTCAGCGCCCCCCAGGTCAGCCACGCCCCAAGGGGATGTTGCACAAGGATGTTGGAGGCCACGACGATGATGGCCATGGCAATGATGCCAAGGATAAGGGCGCGCATATGGATATCCGTTTTGCCAAGGTGTTCGGAAACTTGGCCCTGCACCGCGCAAGGCAGCGCCGCCCTAAGTCTGACCAGGCCGCGTGTCAACCCGAAGGTTCGCCCGCGCCATCGGGGCCAAGGTCGTATTCGACGATTTCTGTGGCCAGGAACCATTTGTAGTTGTCGTCCGAGATCATCGTGGCGACCAGGTGGCCGCCTGCGTTGCGCCAGATCGACACGCCTTCAAGATTGCCGTGGCGACCGGTTTCCGTCTCGACCAAATGTCTTTCATCGGTAAGAGCGGTGTCTGTGACGACGAAACTGCGCAAGCGCATGCGAAACCCCGCGACCCCCAGAAACTCACGCTCCAGAACATAAAGCCGCCCGTCCGGGCCGATATCTGCGCCGACAGGCAACAGCGTACCGTCGCGAGGCACAGCAAAAGGCTGGTCCCATGTGCCATCCCGGAACCGGAAAACCGGAAAAGGTCGGTCGATACGGCCCGAACGTTCGGGCAGGGTGTAGACTGTGCCGTCCGCCCCCACCGCCAGCGCCTCGAGCGCCGAGTTCCTTTGCATCCCCCGGAATTCCCCGGGCACCGGCAATGCCGTCGCTTTGCCGCCCAACGTGCCATAGCGCAAGACGCGGGCCGGTCCCTCAGACGAGACAAAGGCCGTGCCGTCGGCCATGAGTGCCAAGCCTTCGGTGTCGTTGTGATCTTTGTCGAGGATATCGCCCATCTCGTCCCGCAGGCGCGCCGTTGAGCTGTCTGGCCGCACCGCGGTGATCTTGCCCCCCGCATCCCGTACAAACCGCCCTCGTACAAAGGCCCCGGCATCGGATATGGCCGCAAAGGACTGGCCGTCAGTGGACATCTCAATGGCCGAAAAGCCACCGAAAAGCCCGTCACCGGGGTTGGTCCAGACATATTCCGATAGCGGTGTGATGGCCGGGACGGGATCCTTGGCAACCATCGGCACTGTCAAGAGTACCGCCGCCGCAAGGGTTGTCAGGGCGAGGACAGGACGTCTTTGCATTGCTTGGGCAGGTCCGCCATGGTGAATTCGCGCGGGGTTTTCTCGCGCTTGGTGGGTTTTACCGGCTTTTTTACCGGTTTTGGCGGATCAAGGTAATCGGTCACCCACCACATCAGCGTATCATCGCAACCATCGCCGCCCTTGGACAGCTCATCCACAGTGGGCGACTGTGTCTTGCACAGGCGCGCGCCTTTGGGACATTTCAGCCGCACATGGAAATGCGTGTCATGGCCTGCAACGGGCCTGATTTTCTGCAGCCAGTCCTTGTCCGACGATTTTGCGGTCTTGCAGATCTCGATCTTGACGGCGGCGGCGACGAAAATGCGGTCGACGCGCGGGTCGGACGCGGCCGCTTTGAGCAATGCTCGGTGGCGTTTGGTCCAGTTTTCAGTGACCGAGCGTTGGTCGGCGGACCGTACAGGGATGGAACTGATCTTTTCGCGTTCGGCCCGCGTCAGGTCCAGCCGCTTGGGCGGCAACATCCAGATATCGGCATCAAGCCCGATCTGGTGGCTGGCATGGCCCGACGTCATCGGCCCGCCGCGCGGTTGGCTGATATCGCCGATGTAAAGGCCCGCCCAGCCGATCTCTTGCGCCGCCTGACTAAGGCCGACCAGAAAGTCGATCATCACTGGCTGGCCGAAATTGCGCCCCCGCGACAGCCGCATTGCCTGCCAGCTGGGCCCCGACTCCGGCAGTACCACCATCCCGGCCGCACAGCCGCGCGCATAGGACCCAACCGGCATTGGATCCTGCTGGCTGGGCACGTCCTTGGCCCCAAAGAGCTTGTTGGCCAGTTGCTGGGCATGGGCGGGCAAGGGCATGGCCAGCAATGCGGCCAGAAACAACGGTCGGATCATGCCTGCTCTCCTCTCGGTTTGACCCAAATTAGCAGAACCAATCCAACAAGAAAGAGGACGATCAAGGGTGAGATGCCGATGCGCTGTGACCCGCTCCAGGTCGTGACAAGCGCGATCAACGCAGGGGACATGAAGCTGGCGACCTTGCCCGAGAGCGCGAACAGCCCAAAGGCCTGGGTTGCAGTGTCGGGCGTGGTGTGGCGGACCATCATGGTCCGGCTTGAGGCTTGCAGCGCCCCGCCCGCCGCCCCAATCAGCGCCCCGCAGGCGAAAAAAATCTGGTCCGGCAGGCCCGAGGCCGGATCCATGGGCAGACCCCACAGGCTGTCGCGGTCCATGCCGACGATCACGGTGCAGACGAAAATCAGCACCAGGATGCACAGGATGATCACGGGCCTGGGACCAAAGCGCTGGTCGGCACGTCCACCGATCCAGCTGGCAACCATGGCCGAAATCGCGCCGACAATGCCAAAGGTTCCGATCTGGATGATCGACCAGCCGAGCACGCCAGAGGCATAGACCCCGCCAAACCCGTAAAGCGCGTTCAGCGCGTCGCGGTAGAACAGGGACGAGGCAAGATAGGCCGAAAGACTGCGCCGATACCGCAGCGACACCAGATTTTCCATAAGCCCCGACAAGGCGCGACCGATATGCAACGGCTGGCGTGATGTATGCGGCTCATGCACCCACATGAAAAAGGGGATCATGAAGACAATGAACCACAGGGCAGTAAAGGGACCAACAGCGCGGGTGCCTTCGCGCGCCTCGGGGTCGAGGCCGAACAGCGGATCTTGCCCCAGCAAAGTCAGGCCGGTATCTGCGTTTTCAGCCAGGAAAAGCAACATGATGATCAGCGCCAAAAGCCCGCCGAGATAGCCGAACGCAAAGCCCGAGCCGGAGATCGCACCAAGCTCGTCATGGTCGCCGAGGGTCGGCATCAGCGCATTGGTGAAGATCGTCGCGAACTCCATGCCGATGAAACCAAGGCCAAAGAACGCGACCGCCCAAAAGAGCATGTCGCTCTCGCCCCCGGGGGCTACCCACCACAGGCCCCAGGACCCGACCACATAAACGGCCGAGAAGAACCAGACCCAGATCAGGCGCCGCCCGGTGCCGTCTGCGATGGCCCCGAGAATCGGCGCAAGGATGGCAATGCCAAAGGACGCAATGGCCAAGCCCCAGCCCCAATAGGCCTGGGCCGCGGCCTTCGCCGCCTCTTCGTCCAGGCCGGTGCCCATATAGTAGCCGCGCGCGATTTCCGCGAAGTAAGGGCCGAAGACAAAGGTCAGGAGAAGCGTGTTGTAAGGCTGGCTGGCCCAGTCGAAAAAATACCAGCCCCAGATGCGTTTGCGCGCGCTGTCCATCTGCCTGCCCCTCGGCTTTGTTTTGCAGTGATCAAGCCTGAAAGCCGCCGTCGGCGCAAGTCAGGGCTTCAGCGTTCGGGTGGCCAGGGGCGTTTTGCGTCTGCCGCGATCCAGGCAGAAACCCATTCGGGAAGGGGCGGGCTGACCGGGTTCTGCCCCAGTGCCTCCAGAACCTTGGCGGGCGGCACGATCCCCGCCTTGGACGTAAAGGCGGACCGCAGCAACATCTGCGCGGTGCAGTCGTCCCCCCGCCAGAAAGACTGTTCCACATAGGAAAACCGGTCGTCCCAGCCCACGACGCGCGCATGTTGAGTCAAAGTCGTGAACGCTGTCACCCGGCGACGATAGCGTGTGGAGTTGCCAGCGACGGTGATGCCCCAGCCATTCGCTCTGGCAACCCTCTCGAACCCCATGCGGATGGACATCGGGATGCGGCCAAGATCGAACAGGGTAAGGGTCCGGCCGTTGTTCAGCTCCATCCAGGGATCCAGATCCCACGGGTAGACGCGGTGGCGGCTGACATGGCCCTGCAAGACGGCCAGGCGCGGTGCGCGCCGGGCCAGCCAGACCTCGCGGAAAAGTCGCAGATAGGGATACATACGCACCTTTACGTTTGAACGCGGACCGAACAAGGGACGCATCGCGCAATTGCGTCAAGCCCGACGTCCCGTCATGCGCCCCCGCCATTGCCCCATTGCCCTAGGCCGGACCAGCGTCTATCTCTGCCCCGAGTTTTCGCGACAGGAGCGCCCTATGTCGAGCCCGCTGCAACTGCTGTTCAGCTTTCTGTGGTTCATCATCCTTGCCCATGTGATCATGAGCTGGCTGATCAATTTCCAGGTTCTGAACATGCGCCAGCCCCTGGTGGCGCAGCTTTGGGATGGGCTGAACCGGCTGTTGGAGCCGATCTACCGGGTGATCCGGCGGTTCCTGCCACAAACCGGGGGCATCGATTTTGCCCCTCTGGCGGCGATTTTCGTCCTGTATACGTTAGAATATGTCCTGACCCGCTACACCGGTCTGATGTGAGGCGGCTAGCTCTCGGGTTGCCTCATGTCTGATCTGTCGGGGCTGATGGCCTCTGTCTTTGGGTTTGCCAGCTTTCGTCCCGGCCAGGCCGAGATCGTCGCCGCCGTCGCCGCAGGCCGCAACACCCTGGCCATCATGCCGACGGGCGGCGGGAAATCCTTGTGTTTTCAGTTGCCTGCGTTGGCAGGGCCGGGCGTCACCGTCGTCATCTCGCCGCTGATCGCCCTGATGCGCGACCAGGTCCGGGCCCTGCGCGAGGCGGGGGTGGAGGCGGGGGCATTGACCTCTGGCAATACCGAGGACGAGACTGAAGGCGTCTTTGCAGCGCTGGAAGAAGGGCGGCTGAAGCTTCTCTACATGGCACCCGAACGGCTGGCCTCGCCTGCGACCCTTGGGATGCTTCGGCGCATCAACTGCACCATGATCGCGGTGGACGAGGCGCATTGCGTCAGTCAGTGGGGCCATGATTTCCGCCCCGACTACCTGCGCATCGGCGATCTGCGCCGTTCGCTGGGTGTCCCTTTGGCTGCGTTCACCGCAACTGCGGATGAAGAGACGCGGACCGAGATCATCACCCGCCTGTTCGACGGGGTGCCTCCGGCGATTTTCCTGCGCGGGTTTGACCGGCCGAACATCCATCTGGCCTTCGCCGTCAAGAATTCCCCGCGCGAACAGGTGCTGGGCTTTGCCGCCAAACGGCGCGGCCAGTCCGGCATCGTCTATTGCGGCACGCGGGCCAAGACCGAAACCCTTGCCAAGGCGCTGTCGGATGCCAAGCATGAGGCCTGTGCCTATCATGCGGGCCTGGACGCGGAGGACCGGCGGGTGGTTGAAACCAGGTTCCAGCGCGAGGAAGGGCTGATCGTCGTGGCCACGGTCGCCTTTGGCATGGGGATCGACAAGCCCGACATCCGCTGGGTCGCCCATGCCGACCTGCCGAAATCCATCGAAGGCTACTACCAGGAGATCGGCCGCGCCGGGCGCGACAGCCTGCCTGCCGAGACGATGACCCTGTATGGTCCCGACGACATCCGCCTTCGCCGGACGCAGATCGACGAAGGCGGGGCCCCGGCGGACAGGAAAGTTGCCGATCACGCGCGGCTGAATGCGCTGCTGGGACTGGCCGAGGCGATGGCTTGTCGGCGACAGGTCTTGCTGGGCTACTTTGGCGAGACGGCAGAGCCTTGCGGCAATTGCGACCTCTGTGACCGGCCCGCGAAACTGTTCGACGCGACGGAGCCGGTGCGGATGGCACTGTCGGCGATGCTGCGGACTGGCGAATGGTTCGGCGCGGGGCACCTGATCGACATCCTGACCGGCACCGCGACGGCTAAGGTCCGCGACAAGGGGCATGACAAGTTGCCGACCTTTGCCGTCGGCAAGGGCATGACCAAGGAAAGCTGGGGCGCGGTCTTTCGCCAGATGATGGGGCGCGACCTCGTGCGCCCGGACCCCGACCGGATGGGGGCGCTGCGCCTGACCGATGCCGCCGTACCGATCCTGAAGGGCGAGGCGATGATCACCCTGCGCCAGGACACCGTCGAGGGCGCCGTGAGCGAGCCATCGGTGCGGGCGGTGGTGTCGGAGACGGATGCGCCGCTGCTCGCAGCACTGAAGGCGCAGCGGCGGGCGCTGGCGGATGCGGGAAACGTCCCGGCCTACGTGATCTTTACCGACAAGACGCTGATCGAAATGGCGGAGACACGGCCCAAGTCGCTTGATGCGATGGCGCGGATATCCGGTGTGGGCGCGAAAAAGCTGGAAAGCTACGGGCGGGTGTTTCTGGCGGTGATCACCGGGTCCGCCCCGGACCCGGTGCACCCGGCAAGGCGCAAGCTGGCGGGCCGGGATGCGGGCGCGTTGTTCGATGCGCTGCGCGATGCGGAAAGGGAGCTGGCGCGTGGGCCGCAAGGGATCGGCAAGCCGATGTCGCTTAGCCAGGGCACTCTGCGCAAGATCGCCGAGGCGCGGCCATCGACGCTGTCGGACCTCGATCGGGTGGCGGACCTCGGGAGCGCGCGGCTGGAGCGGTTTGGCGAGGCGTTCCTGGAGGTCATCCGCGCGGCTGACTGACCTGGTGCCTTGCGGCAAAGCGCCGGGGGCCAGTCCCCCAGCCAATTGGTTTCTCGAACCAATGGCCAAACCAATCGGCAACCCCGGGATATTTGGTCCAAGAGGAACTGGATTGTTCGGGTCTCAAGCCGCATCCTCACGCATGCCTTGTACCGGATGCGCGCCGACCGGGCAGAACTCGGTCAGGGTGTCGATGATGGCGGCCTTGCGCAGGGGTTTCGTCATGTAGCGGTCGATCCCGGCCGCCAGAATACCCTCAGAGTCACCGTCCATCGCATGCGCGGTCAGAGCCACGATAGGGATATGGGCGCGGCCCGCTTCGGTAGTACGGATGGCGCGCGCCGCCTCGCGTCCGTCCATTTCGGGCATCGAGATGTCCATGAAGATCATGTCGGGGCAAAAGCTCTGCCACAGCTCGACCGCTTCGCGCCCGTTATTGGCAAAGACCAACTCGATCCCCAGATCCTTGACCATCTTCTGGAACACCAGCTGGTTGGTGCGGTTGTCTTCTGCCGCCAGCACGCGCATCAGGCGGGACGGGGCTTCCACCGGGGCGGCTGGCAAAGCGGGGACGTCTTCCGCCGGCGCAGTCAGAGCCTGCAGCTTGCGGTAAAGGTCGGCGCGCAGGATCGGCTTTTGCAGGATTGCGGCCAGTTCGGTCATGGCGGCGGTATCGCGCGCCTCGGTCGGGTTCGACGACAACAGCACGATAGGCATCGTGTGCCCTGCTGCGCGCATCGCGAGGGTCAGTTGCAGGCCGTCCATGTCGGGCATCTGGTGGTCGGTCAGGATCAGATCATGGCCGGGATCGCCGGCAAGTGTTGTCAGCGCGTCAGCCCCCGAACGGCACAGTGTCACCTCGATCCCGCAAGGCACAAGCTGGCGTTCCAGGATGGTACGATTGATGAACTGGTCGTCGACCACCATCACCCGGCGAAGTGTGATCGGCAGGCGTGGCGCGGTTGCTTCCTCGGCCACCGGCAGGGTCAGGCGAAAGCCGAAACTAGAGCCGACGCCCAATTCGCTGTCCACCCAGACCTCGCCCTGCATGCGTTCGATCAGACTGCGGGTAATCGCCAGGCCCAGCCCAGTGCCCTCGAACTTGCGGTTGGACTGATCCTCGACCTGGTTGAACTCGCCGAAGACATGCTCAAGGTTGTGCGCCGCGATGCCGATGCCGGTATCCTCGACCGTCACATGCAGCTGCTGGATGCCTTCATCGGTTTCCAGCCCTACCACGCGCACCAGAACATGGCCCTTTTCAGTGAACTTGACCGCATTGCCGATCAGGTTGGTCAGTACCTGCCGCAACCGCCCCGGATCACCGACAAATCGCGTCGGCAGGAACATGTCGAAATCGATCAGAAGGTCGACGCCCTTTTCGCGCGCGCGGGGTTGCAGCAGCATCGCGACCTCGTGGATCGTGCGTTCCAGATCGAAGGGTTCGGGGTAAAGCGTCAGGCGTTCCGCCTCGATCTTGGAATAGTCGAGTATGTCGTTGATGATCACGAGCAGCGCTTCGCCCGACGACCGGATGGTTTCGGCAAAAAGGCGCTGCTCATCGGTCAGCGCGCTGTCACAGAGCAGTTCCGCCATGCCGACTACGCCATTCATCGGTGTGCGGATCTCGTGGCTCATATTGGCCAGGAACGCCGATTTCGCGCGGTTCGCGGCCTCAGCCTCGGCCCGGGCGGTGTGCAGGGCCGCTTCTTGGGCGCGCTGGTCGGTGATGTCGAATCGCAGGCCGACCCGGCCCCCGTCAGGCGTTGCGTGGTCGCGCTCCAAGATCCAGCGCCCGTCGTTCAGTTGGCATTCGCGCGGCCCATCCGCTTCGCGCAGTTGTGCCATGCGTTCGGCCAGCCATTCCTCTTCGCGCCCTGCCGCCTCGGGCACATGCCCGGCCCGCAGGCCGTTTCGCAGCAAATCCTCAAACGGCGTGCCCGGCACCATGAGCGGGGCAGAGTCGGGGAACATGTCGCGGTAACGCTGATTGCAGGCCAAAAGTCGTTCCTCCCTGTCGAACAACACAAATCCATCCGGGATTGCCTCGATCGCGGCCCAGATGCGCATTTCTTCAGTGATGTCGGCGAGGGTGCAGACCAGATCGCCGTCGCGCGCGCGCCGCTGCGACAGGCGCGACCAGGTGCCGCGCTTGAACGGGATGACCTCGGTCGGGATCTGGTCTTGTTCAAGCTGCACCGTCATCCGGTCGAGCCAAGCGCCCATGCCTTCATCACCAACCGAAATCCGCCCGGTGGACACTGACTGCACCAGCATGTCGGAATAAGGGGTGCCAGGGGGCAGATCGCCGTCTGCGAAAAGGTCAAGCCACGCCCGGTTTGCCCCCACCAGCCGCAGGTTGCAGTCAAAGACCGCAAAGCCGTCGCGGATCGTCTCGATCGAATCCCACAACCGGCGTTCGGCCATCACTGCGGCGGTATGCGCGCGGTCGAGGTCGCCCATAAAGCGGGAATTCTGACCCTTCAGTTCCGCAGCCTCTGACCGAGCGAAAGCCACCACCTGGCGCTGTTCCACGATCTGATCGGACAGGGACCGTGCATGCAACGACAGTTTTTCGTTAGCGGCGAATAGCTCGCGCTGTTTTTGCTCCAAAAGACGTTCGGCGGCCAGTCGCCCGCGCCGCTCTTTTGCCAGCCGTTCCGCAATATCCATCGACGTCCCGTTCGGTCACCGCCCGCCGGGACCGGGAATTATCCCGACCGGCTGTTCCCTTGGAAACTGACAAAGCAAGATGAATGCGCCCTTAACAGCCGAGTGATCAGTTCCGGCAATCCCGACCTTGCCAGTCGCGGGGCGGGCATGAGACAGTCGGGTCAGTATTTGAGGGAGGTCGCGATGCGGGAATTTTGGGCCAAGGTGCTGTTTGTCTGCGCGGTTCTGGTGCCGTCATTGTCGGTGGCGCAGGATCTGATCCCTGACCGGCGCGTGATCCTCAGCCAGGATGCCGACATGCCGGGCGGCGACATCACCTCAATCTTCGACACCACGCTGGAGGCCTGCGAGCGCGCCTGCCTGACCAACCAAAACTGCCAAGCGTTCACCTTCAACACCCGGAACGGATCATGCTTTCCGAAATCCTCAGCCTCCGAAGGGGTGTTCTTTCAAGGTGCCTATTCCGGTCGCGTGGCGCTTGCTGATCCGGCGGTGATCGCAGCCGCGAAAGATCGGCGGGCAGAACTGACCTTTCTGCAGGACTGGGACATTCAGGCCGCCTACAGTCAGGCCATGCTGTTGGGCGATGCGCATGTAACGGGCGCCATGACGGCGGACGAGCATCTGGCTTCGGCGGCGGATGCTGAAAGCTCGGGCGATCTGGACCTTGCAGCCCAGTTCACAGGGGCCGCGCTGAATATCACCGATGACCCCCAGGCTTGGGCCGAATATGCGCGCCGCTATCTGGCCGCCGGGATCGCCAACCGCAACAACAACCAGTCCTTCCAGTTCGACCGCGGGCTGAACGGTGCGATCAACGCCTATCTGCGGGCGGAAAATCCTGCCCTGCGCCATACGATCCTGGTGACGCTTGGCGACGTGCTGGAGCGTCTGGGGCGTGGTCGCGAAACGGTTCAGGCACTGCGGCTGGCACAATCCTTGCAACCGCGCGAGGACACGGCACGGCTCTTGGATGATGCGATTGGCAAATACGGCTTTCGCGTCGTCGAGAACACGGTGGAAAGCGATCTGGTGCGCCCGCGCATCTGCGCATCGTTCTCCGAACCCCTGGTCGCGTCGGGCGTCGACTATGCCAACTTTGTCCAGTTGACCGAACCGGGGCTGACCGTCGCATTGAACGGCACGCAGCAGCTGTGCGTCGAGGGTGTACAGCATGGGTCACGTTATTCCGTGACCTTCCGTGAAGGGCTGCCTGCCGCCGATGGCCAGACCATGGCGAAATCGGTCGCTGTCACGCAATACATCCGCGACCGCAATCCCGGCGTCAGCTTTCCGGGGCGCGGCTACATCCTGCCGAAATCGGCGGATGCGGGCATTCCAGTCAACACGGTCAACACCGAAAAACTGGACCT
>JANPBI010000122.1:0-2120 GCA_031430315.1 Rhodobacterales bacterium
CGTTGAACTTCAGGCGAGACATTTCGCCCAGATCTGAGGCATAAAAGCGATAGGCTGGTGGAACATATGGGCGACAGATCGACCGCTTCCCCAAGCCCTTATCAGGCGCTGCCCTCCGCTCCCCCGGCCTTGGTTCCACCCCGGCCGGACCTGCATGCGGGGGGCAGAGGCGCGTTAAGTCTCTAGCGTCAAACATTTTTTCTGGGTTCGCGCTTTGGGTGCGCACTCTTGGGTTCGCAGGTACGCACGCACCCACCGATCGCCGTTTCTGCCTCCCTGCCCCGCCAAAACTGGCCCGGTGTTCATCACCGGGCCTTTCCTTTCAGGAGACCGCCCTTGCAGATCGACATGATGCAAACCGCCCGGCTGGTGCCCTACATTCGCAACGCCCGCACCCATTCCGCCGACCAGGTGGCTCAGATCGCGGCTTCGATCGCCGAGTTCGGGTTCACCAACCCGATCCTGGTCGGCGAGGACGATGTAATCATCGCCGGGCACGGACGGCTGATGGCGGCGCAATCCCTAGGCCTGGCGCAGGTGCCTGTGATCGTGCTGGACCATCTGTCCGAGGCCCAGCGCCGTGCGCTGATCCTCGCCGACAACCGGATTGCCGAAAACGCCGGGTGGGACAACGCCATGCTGGCCTCGGAACTGGCGGCGCTGCGCGACGAGAACTTCGATCTGGACATGATCGGCTTCGACGAGGCTGAACTCGAGGAATTGCTGGCGGGGTTTGAATTTGGTGATGCGGGCGCGCTTGGCGGCGGGGGGCAAGGCGGCGGCACGGAGGTCGCAGGAGCAGAACCCGTCCCATCATCGTCCGGCAGCCTTGCCGCGCGCTTCGGCATCCCTCCCTTCTCGATCCTCGATGCCCGCAAAGGCTGGTGGCAGGATCGCAAGCGCGCCTGGCTGGACATGGGCATCCGCTCAGAACTCGGCCGCGGCGAGGGCGATCGCGCCTGCCCCGGCGGCAGCCCGATGCCGGGCAACGGCTCGCGCAAGGATTACAAACCGGGCGCGGCTAAGGCGTTCAACGATGGCGCGGTCCTTGGTGGCGGTGGTCTGGCCGATCAGGTCGCCAAGGCAGCCACCGCCCGGCGCCAGAAAAAGGAGGCCACACATGGCTAAATCCCTCGCCCGAACTTTCGGCCAGGACCTGATGCGTGGCGAGCATGTTGTCGGTGCCGAAAAAACCAACGGCGGCGTCCTGATGCCGTCGCATTCCTCCGGCGATCCGAGCTTCTATGCCAAGAAGCGCGCCAAAGAGGCCGAACTGGGTCACGAGTTGACCACTGAAGCCTTCCTCGCCAATCATTACCAAGCCTCCGATGCGGCAACTGCGTCGGGCACATCGATCTTCGATCCCGTCCTTTGTGAAATCGCCTATCGATGGTTCTGCCCGCAGGGTGGCACGGTGCTTGATCCCTTCGCGGGCGGATCGGTGCGCGGCATCGTCGCGTCCCAGCTTGGCCGGGCTTACGTCGGCATAGAACTCCGCGCCGAACAGGTCTCTGCCAATCAGGCACAGGCGGCGCTGGGCGCAGGCCCTGCCCCGCGCTGGATCACCGGCGACAGCCGCGACATCGCCACTCTGGCACGGGGCGTCGACGCCGATCTGATCTTCAGCTGCCCGCCCTATTGGAACCTCGAGGTCTACTCGGACGATCCGGCCGACCTGTCGACGCTGGGCAAGGAGGCCTTCTTCGAGGCCTATGCCCGGATCATTGCCGGGGCTGTGTCCCGCCTGCGCGACGATCGCTTCGCCGTCTGGGTGATTGGTGATGTGCGCGACGCGGGCGGGTTCTTCGTCAACCTGCCGGGCAAAACGGTCGAGGCCTTTGAGGCCGCAGGCGCCCGGTTCTACAACGACGCGATCCTCGTCACTGCCGTCGGTTCTCTCCCCATCCGTGCCGGACGGCAGTTCGAAGCTTCGCGCAAGCTGGGCCGCACCCACCAGAACGTGCTGGTGTTCTGCAAGGGCGACCCCAAGCGCGCGACCGAGGCGATCGGGCAGGTGGAATTCGGCGAGATCGACGAGGCCGACGGCACCAACGACGAGGCACCCCAAGAATGACCGTGCCGATCGTGCAAACCCATTCGGGGATCTGGGTGGTCCGCGA
>JANPBI010000123.1:0-5273 GCA_031430315.1 Rhodobacterales bacterium
GGCGATGTCGGGCTGCAGGACTTGGGCCGCGACGACGGCGCCCCGCAGGTTGAATTCCTCCAGGGTCGACCAGACGAGGTGGACAGTGGGGCCTTTGGTGCGGGATTTCAGGGTTTCGGCCATGCTGAGGAGGATCGCGCAGCCCGCGCGGTCGTCGATGGCGGTGCCGGCGATGCGGTTGCCTGCGAGGCGGAGGACGCGGGGGTGGTAGATGACCGGGGTGCCGATCCTGATGCCGGCGGCCTCCACCGCCGCCTTGGAGCCGTGGCCAGTGTCGATGCGGATTTCTGGCGTGGTCAGGACCTTGCACTTTTCCTCAGGGCTGGTGGCGTGGTGGGCCTTGTTCATGATGACGCCGGGCACGTCAGGCTGGTCCGGTGGGCACAGAAGGACGGCCTGGGCTGCCATCGCGCGTTCCGACACCCCGCCGAGGCGTTCGACGCGGATCAGGCCGTCTGCCTCGATCTTGCGGACGACAAAGCCAAGCTGGTCCATATGGGCGAAGACCATGACCGACGGGGCCTTGGGATCGCCTTGCAGCGTGGCGATTAGGTTGCCGAGGCGGTCGGTGCGGCTCGGGATATTCAGGGCTGTCAGGCGGTCACGCAGCCACGCCGCCACGCGCTCCTCATGGCCTGAAAGGCCGGGAATGCCCATCAGGGCGATCAGATCGTCGCGGATCGTCATTTGCGCACCTTTCGGACCCTGTCCATGAAATCACGCGCGCGGTCGGGGTCGACCGCAGCCCAGGTGTCGCCGCCATGCTTCAGCGCCGATCCGACGATGCAGCCATCGGCGACGCGCAGCACATCCGCCACGGTGTCATGCTTGACGCCGGTATTCGCGAGGACGGGAGTAGTGGGCAGCACGCGTTTCACCGCCTCAAGGTCAGACATCGCGGCGGCCTCGCCGGTGATGGCACCGGACACCAATACGGCATCGGGGATGGAGGAGAACACCGCAGACCGCGCCCGGTCCGGCAGGCTGCGGGGATCAAGCGATCCTGCGAATTCGGCGGAGACATTGTAAAGGGTCACTACTTCCCCGATCCCCAGCCGCGCCTGATAGCGCCGCGCAGCCCCGGCGTCAGGGGCCCAGACGCCCATGTCTGACGCATACGTGCCGGTGAAAATCTCGCGTACGAAGGACGCGCCCGTGGCGGCGGCCAGCGCCATCGTCGCCATGGGGTCCCACAACACGTTGACGCCAAAAGGCACGGTGATCCGATCTCGCAGCCGCCCGATCACGGCGGCCATCGTCGCGGTCGATGCCGCGTCCACGCGCAGCTCATAAGGGCGGTCGTTCTCATTGCCAAACATCACCGCATCGACCCCGGCAGACTGCAACGCCGTCAGGTCCGCCAGCGCCCCCGCGACAATCCCGTCCACCCCCACATCGGCATCGTAAAGCGGCGTGCCCGGCATGGCCCCCAGATGCACCATCGCGATCACGGGCTTACCCGCCCCAAAGACGCGCTGAAACCTTGTCATTATCCCCCCCAACCACCCCATTCGCCGCCAAACGCTAGCTTGAAAGGGATTGGCCGGGAAGAGCGATCACACTAGCATGTCAGTTCAGATCAGGGGGAAACCATGCTCGCACGACGTCATTGGGACAGGCTTGGGAATGGCGGGATAGACTTTACCACGCTCGGGTTTGGCGCGGCCCCCTTGGGCAACCTTTTCCGCGTCATCACCGAGGATGAGGCGCAAGCCACCCTGCAACGCGCCTGGGATGCGAGTGTGCGCTATTTCGATACGGCACCACTCTATGGCTTTGGCCTGTCGGAATCCCGGATCAACCACTTTCTGCGCGACAAGGCGCGCGGTGACTATGTCATCTCGACCAAGGTTGGTCGGCTGCTGCGGGCCACCACTCCGGACAAACGCGACGGGTTCGGCAAATGGTTCGACGTGCCATCCCGCAACGAAATCTTCGACTACAGCTATGACGGGGTAATGCGGTCACTGGAGTTTTCGCTCGAACGACTTGGGATCGACCATGTCGACATCGTCTATGCCCATGATCTGGATATCTTTACGCATAAGTCGCAAGACGTACTGGAGAAACATTTTTCTGCATTCATGGCAGGGGGTTACAAGGCACTCCTCACTTTACGCGACCAAGGCGTGATCAAGGCGTTTGGTGCCGGCGTCAATGAGTGGCAGCCTTGTCGATGGATGCTTGACCAGGGTGACTTCGACATTTTTCTGCTGGCGGGGCGCTATACACTGTTAGAGCAGGCGTCTCTGGCGGGCTTTATGGACCCCGCCCTTGCGCGGGGCGTCGGGGTCGTTATCGGCGGTCCCTACAATTCCGGCATTCTCGCGACCGGCCCACGACCCGGGGCGCTCTACAACTATGACGTCGCGCCAGACTGGGTGCTGGACCGGGCGGGAAAACTGCAAGCCCTCTGCGGCACGCATGGCGTGCGGATGGTCGACGCTGCGTTCCAGTTCCCGTTGCGCCACAAGGCCGTGGTGTCGGTGATCCCCGGCGGTCAAGCGGCGTCCGAGATGACATCGAACCAAGCGGCCGCGTCTGCCAAAGTCCCGGAGGCCCTGTGGTTGGACCTGAAGGCGCAAGGATTGCTCGATCCTACCAGCCCTTAACCGGACGGCAAAGATGCCTTCAGATGCGCGCGCACATCGCCTTCACTGATCCGGGACCTTGCGTCATCAGTGGAAGAAACGGCCAGGGCCGCGGCAGCCTGTCCGAACCGCGCCGCCGTGGCCAGTGACTCCCCACGCATCCATTCCGCCGCCATTGACCCGATAAACGCATCGCCTGCCCCGTGGCTGGAGCGGACACGAACGGCAAAGGCTGGACGGCGCGTCGCCTCCTGGCCCGTCCACAAGGCAAGGCCATCCTCACCCATGGTCACGATCGCTGCATGCGGTCCCAGATTACCCAAGGCAACGGCCGCTGCCACCGGATCCAGCGTGGTGTCGTCTTGCCCCAGCAAATCTGCGGCCTCCACCCGGTTGACCACCAAAAGATCGGTTAGGCGCAACAGTTCCGGCGACATTTCGCGCATCGGCGCGGCGTTGAGGATCACTTTGATCCGGGCCGACTGGGCACGGCGCGCCAGGTGGACATTCACCGATTCCGGGATCTCATTCTGCAACAGTATTGCCGCACAATCCCTTGGGAAAGCAATCCTTTCGGCCCGATACTTCAGATTCGCGCCCGACACGATCACTGCGCCATAGCCGCCGTCCGGTCGCATCAGTGCCACCGACATCCCCGAAGGTCCGTCGACCACCTGCACCTGGGTCCGCCCCACCCGTCCCTGATCCAACGCGCGTGTCAAGTCGCGGGCAAAATCATCAGTGCCGACCATGCCCGCCATGTCGACCTTGGCCCCCATTCGGGCCGCCGCCAGTGCCTGATTGCCGCCCTTGCCACCAAAAGCGTAGGCCACACCGGTGCCCGTCACCGTTTCATCGAGGCGCGGCAAGTGCGGCGTCTCGACCTTCACATCCATATGCAGCGATCCCGCCACCAGAATCACTGGTGTTGCCTTAAGCGCCATAGAGGACCTGCGAGACGATGCGCAAGGTCGTGGCTGCGTCCTGCCGACCCTGCGCTTCGGTCAAAGCTGAGTTCAGGCGCAACTCGGCTGCAACCGCGCGCAGCCGTTCGGTCAGGCTCAGGTTCGCCCTAGCTTCGGCCACTGGATCCAGCCCGCCATGGTCGGGAAAGGTGTCAAAATAGATCACCCCGTCATAGCCGATCCGGTCCAACGCCAGGAACAGTTCCACCGTCTGTACCGGATGCACAGATCCGGCCATCAGCCCGTCATCCCTCTTGCCGTAGCCATCGTTAAGATGGACGCCCAGGATGCGAGACCGCCGCGCCGCCAACATCGCGGCCTTTGCTGGTACCTCGCCTGCATAAAGCATATGGGCGAAATCCAATGTAACACCGGTATTTGCGCGGCCGACTTCATCCAACAGCAGCAGCGTTGTCGCCATGTCCGGGACAAGCGCATGTGCGCGCGGTTCGTTCGGCTTGTATTCGACAGATATGGCGATGGCGGGATTGTGGTCGGCAACTTCAGCCAAAGCGGTGACCGACGCGTCCCAAGCCTGCGCATAGTCCATCTGAAAGGAATAGTCGAAACCGTCTTGGCCCATCCACAAGGTCATCTGGCTGCCGCCCATGGCGACGCAGGTGTCGATGCCTGCCTTGGTCAGGTCGATCGCCGCCCGGCGGACCGATAGATCCGGATGGGTGAAGGCCCCAAGGCGGAACTCGGGCTGGCTATAATAGCGCATCGCAAGCCCGTTCAGCGCCATGCCGTTTGCCGACAGCACCCTCGCCAGTTCCGCAGGAGATGTCGCCTCAAGGTGATCGGGAAAATTCAGGTCCGCAGCATCGAGCCCCCCGACAGACCCCGCGCGTTCGATCATGCCCACAATTCCACCCGAGCCCTTGAAGGCATTGAGGCGTGCGGCATAGCGGGGCCTGTTCGTCAGCGTCATGGGCCATCCTTGAAGGTTTGGACCATCTTTAGGCAAAAAGTTCAGGCCGGTCACGCTCCAAAGGTTCCAGGAACCGGATCAGCTGCCCCAGATGCCGACTGACGGCGGCCTGGGCGGCCTGTGCGTCGCGTGCCTCCAGCGCTGCCAGGATCTGCTGATGTTCGCCGAGTGTCTCGACCACTCGCCCCGGTACCGGCAAAAGCAGCTTGCGGGCGCGGTTTACATGGACCCATGCGCTGTCGGTCACGGCAGGCAGCCTGCGAAACCCGGTAAAGCCGAGGAGTAGTTCATGCATTTCGCCGTCCAGCTGATAAAAACCCGACACATCGCCTGTTTCTACCAGAACGGCCTGCATGGCGATGTTGCGGCGCAACCGCGTCAGCTGATCATGCGTGATCGTTGCCGCTACACGACCGATGGCCGCGACTTCGATGGCTTCGCGCAGGAACGCGCCTTCGCGAATCTCTGCCATGCAAAAGCGCGCGACATAGGTCCCGGCCTGCGGGACGACATCGACCAGACCTTCTCCCGCCAGTCGGGCTACGGCATCCGCCACCGGACTGCGCGAGACATTGAGGTTGGCACAAATCTCGGGCTTGCGCATAATCTCTCCGGGCCGGTAAGTCAGGTCCAGGATTGCTTCGCGCAGGGTCAGGTAGACACGGTTGCCCAAGGATCCCTGAAACCTGTCCAAAGGCGTCAGCCGCAAATGTGCGGGGCTCTCTTGTGGTTCCGGGGATGCTGGCTGTAACATGCTAACATGTTAGACAAGATGCCCCGCCTGTC
>JANPBI010000124.1:0-2917 GCA_031430315.1 Rhodobacterales bacterium
CCAAAAAGTTTTCCACAGACCCCTCCCGCGCAGGGAGAATCATGTTAAGAAACAGGCGTGTGCATGGTGGGGGTGTGATGATCAAGCTGCTGGCTGTTCTTGTGCTGGGACTGTACGTGACTTTGCAACTGGCCGGGAATGATCGCGGCCAGCTGCGTCCGGGTCTGGCAAATGCGGTCACCAAAGAGGCCGAACTGGTCGAGATTGTCCCTGTCGTGGAAACGCAATCTCTTGCGGCGACCACCACGACTTCGACCGGGAAAGCGGCCGTTCTGCAACCGAAACCGTTGGTGATCACCCAGGTCGAACCTGCGCCGGAACTTGTCGAGGTGACGTTCAAACCCGCCGCCGCGCCGGTCGCCCCGCAGCGCCAAGCGGCCAAGGTTTTTACCCTGTCGGCCCTTCCCGGGCAGAAAGATGCGCCCCAATCAGAGTCGATTGCCACATCGGCTGCGGTGGAGTCGCCATCGGCCGAGGTCTGGTATGTAACAGGCAGGTCAGTGAACGTGCGCGAAGGTCCGTCGACCGATGCCCCGATCGTGGGCAAGCTGCTGCGCGGGGATTCCGCGCTGATGCTGGCCGACAATGGCGCGGGCTGGGCGCAGGTGACGGTCGAGGGCGACGGCGTAACGGGCTATGTCTCTATGGACTTCATTTCGCCCGAAGCTCCCTGACCATTTGCGCCGGGCCGGTGGGTCGTCCAGCCAAAGACCACACAACCAGGCAGAGATATGACACAAAAATCCATCCTGATCACTGGATGCTCTTCGGGTATCGGCCTTGACGCGGCACGGACGCTGAAAGTGCGAGGCTGGCGGGTATTTGCGACCTGCCGCAAGCCAGCGGACTGCGAGCGGCTGGTGGCCGAGGGACTGGAAAGTTTCGTGCTGGACTACGCTGATGAGGCAAGCATCGCGGCAGCGGTGACCGAGGTTCTGACGCGCACTGGTGGCACGCTTGATGCGCTGTTCAACAATGGGGCCTATGCCTGTCCGGGAGCGGTGGAGGACCTGCCACGCGGGGCGCTGCGCGAGATTTTCGAGGTGAACCTCTTTGGCTATCACGACCTGACGCGGCGGGTGATCCCGGCAATGCGCGCGCAGGGTCATGGGCGGATCATCAATTGCTCATCCGTGCTCGGGCTGGTGGGGATGACATGGCGGGGGGCCTATGTCGCGACAAAATTCGCGATGGAGGGGCTGACGGATGTGCTGCGGCTGGAGATGCGGGGGACGGGGATTGACCTGGTGCTGATCGAGCCGGGGCCGATCACCACAAAAATCCGCCAGAACGCGATCCCGCATTTCGAGAAGTGGATCGACTGGGAACATTCGGCACGGCGCGATCAGTATACGGCGCTGCGCGACCGGCTTTATACGTCAAAAGGCCCGGACAAGTTTGAACTGCCGCCGAGTGCGGTGACCGTCAAGCTGATCCACGCGCTGGAGGCCCCGCGACCAAAGGCCCGTTACTTTGTGACGACGCCGACCTATATCAGCAACGTGCTGCGGCGCCTCCTGCCGACGCGGGCGCTCGACTGGGTTCTGGCACGGAACTGAACCTGCTCGCCTTTTGGCCCGGCACCGCTAGATTGGGTCAAGATCACAAGGAAGGCACACCATGCTTCGATCCGATCCCCTGTTCTGGCTGGCCGTCATCGGCTGTCTTGTCGTGCTGGTTATCCTGGCGATTGGGATTGGCGGGTTTGCCAAGGGCGGCGAATTCAACCGCAAGCATGCCAACCGTTTGATGCGCTATCGCATCGGCGCGCAGGCGTTGGCTGTCCTGATCATCGTGGCCTTCGCCTGGCTGCACAGCACCTGAAAAGGAATACCATGGTCGTCCTGTCGAAAATCTATACGAAGACCGGCGATGCCGGGGAAACCGCCCTTGGCAATGGCGCGCGGGTCGCCAAGCATTCGATCCGGGTCAGCGCCTATGGCACGGTGGATGAAACCAACGCCACGGTGGGCCTTGCGCGGTTGCACGCGACGGGGGACGTCGATGCGGCGCTGAAGCGGATTTCGAACGATCTTTTCGATCTGGGTGCGGATCTCTGCACGCCTGACCGGCACCTTGACCCGACGCTGAGCTATACCCCGTTGCGGATAATCGAGAGCCAGGTTCTCCGGCTGGAGGCGGAGATCGACGCAATGAACGACCGCCTGACCCCCTTGCGCAGTTTCATCCTGCCCGGCGGGTCGGTTCTGGCCGCACACCTGCACCTCTGCCGCACCGTCTGTCGGCGGGCCGAACGGCTGGTGGTGGAAACCGCGACGATGGAGGACGTGAACCCCGACGCGGTCAAATACCTGAACCGCCTGTCGGACTGGTTCTTTGTGGCGGGGCGTATCGCCAATAACGATGGCAAGGATGATGTGCTGTGGGTGCCGGGACTGACGCGCTGACATCCAAGTCCAGCGGTGGCTGACAGGTCAGTCCAGTTTGAAAACGCGACGTCGCGCCGCGCGTTTCCGTCGCATTTGACCTGTCCCTTGGGACCGCAAGGCAGTATTCACCGCACCAGAATGCTTGATCGGGGCCTTGGCCCCTTGGATGGAGACGCACGCCGATGAAGGTTCTGGTGCCTGTCAAACGTGTGATCGACTATAACGTGAAAGTTCGCGTCAAAGCGGATGGCACGGGCGTCGATCTGGCCAATGTGAAGATGTCGATGAACCCGTTCGACGAGATTGCCGTCGAAGAGGCGATCCGGCTGCGCGAAAAGGGCATCGCGACCGAGGTGATCGTGGTGTCGATCGGCGTCAAGCAGGCGCAGGAAACCCTGCGCACGGGTCTGGCCATGGGCGCGGACCGCGCCATCCTGATCGAGGCGACCGATAACGTCCATGTCGACATCGAGCCGCTGGCCGTCGCGAAACTGCTGGCGGCTGTCGTCAAGGAAGAAGGGCCGGGG
>JANPBI010000125.1:0-23098 GCA_031430315.1 Rhodobacterales bacterium
AGCAGTTTCAGGGTGCCGTCCTTCAGCACGCAGAAGGGGTTGATCTCGAGCATGTCCATGTCTTTTTCGACGAACATCCGGTACAGGTTGCGCACGATGCCGACGCATTGCTTGACCTGATTTCCGGTCAGGCCAAGGGCGAATGCGACACGGCGACCGTGGAAATCACTGAGGCCGGTGGCCGGATCGACGTCGAAGCTGACGATCTTTTCGGGCGTATTATGCGCCACATCTTCGATGTTCATGCCGCCCTCGGTGGAGACAACGAACGAGATACGGCTGGTTTTCCGGTCGATCAGGATGGCAAGGTAGAACTCGCGGTCGATGTCGCTGCCGTCTTCGATATAGATGCGGTTCACCTGCTTGCCTGCGGGACCGGTCTGGATGGTGACAAGCGTGCGGCCCAGCATCTGGCGGGCAAACTCGGCGGCCTCGCCGACCGACCGGGCCAGGCGCACGCCGCCCTTTTCGCCCGCCTCGACTTGCTTGAACTTGCCCTTGCCCCGCCCGCCGGCGTGGATTTGCGCCTTGACGACCCAGAGAGGCCCGTCAAGTTCCCCCGCCGCCGTTTTGGCCTCTTCGGCGCGCAGGACGACGCGCCCGTCGCTGACCGGAATGCCATAGCTGCGCAAAAGGGCCTTGGCCTGGTATTCGTGGATGTTCATGGGGCGCGGTTCCGGACTTGGGGGCAATGGGTTCTGCAATGGCGGAAACTTGGGCCGGGGTAAAACGGGATTCCAGCGCAATTCGACGGAAAGGCTGGATAAAACACAAACGTGATCACAGATTTGAAATGTGTGATCACAATTTCAAATCATGTGATCACACATTAAGAATTGGCGCGGTATTCCTGAATGACTGCATGATTCGCGCTGGAATGATGGGGCGTCAGTTCAGGAAAACGGCAAACAGCATCTCGTCGCCCTGCACAAGGCTGGTGAATTCATTCCAGGCAAACGGGCTTGCGACGGCGCCTTTTTCGGCATAGCGCAGCAGCCCTTCGCCCTGTATCCATGTGATCAAGTCAATCGGCGCGGGGTCCTGGAACAGGCGGGCAAGGTTGATGCCCGCGCCCGCACCATAGCGCCAATGGGGGATCAAAAGCTCACCCTTCAGCAGCTTTTCGCCGTCCGCCAGAACCGCTTGCCAGCGCGCGCCGGTGCCGGGCGGCATCGTCAGGCCCATGCCGGACACCTGGCGGTCATTGGGCACCCATTCGCTGTCATTGTCCGTCTCGGCCTCAACCAGGGTCCAGAAGCGGCGGTTTTCAGTAATCATGTTCAGAAGATGCGCATGCGCCTTTTGCGTCATCGCGGCGTCCGGCGTCTGGCTGAGCGCGGTCAGCACCATCGCGGCACGGTCAACCTGGCGGCCAAACATCATGTCAAAGGCGTTGTTGGGCGGCATGTCGCCCCACATCGCCTTCATCGCCGCAGATGAGGCCATGATGCGGTCGATGGCCGGGGCCGGGTCATAGGCCTGGGCTAGGGTCGCAAAGGCCGACAGAAACTCGGTATAGGCCGAAAGCCATGCGGCATCTGCGGTATCAAAGCGGATCACGGGGTCGTTCACCGGCTGCATGGAAAAGCGCGCAGCCCCGCCAAGGGTCAGGCCGGCAACATCGCTGACGGCTTCGCCTTCGTCGCGCGCGCCATTGTCATTGATGTCGAACCAGAGGTCGCCCAAGGCGATTTCCAATGCTACGTCCTGCGCCCCAAGCCGGTTCAGCGCAAGGCGGGCGTCGTCCATCCGGGTTTGCAGGTCTGACAGAAGGGCGATGAAATCAGCGGAGGCAAAGGGCTGCGCGGCGGGGTTTTCCGGGATGGGCAGGCGCAGGATCGGCAGTTCGGACCAGTCGGACTGCACACCCGTGCGCCAGCGGATTTGCAAGGCATCCTCCACCCCGCCCAGAAATTGCAGTCCCGCAAGCGCAAAGAGGTCGTTGGCGGTCGGTTCGGAAAGGGCGACAAGCCGCGCTTCGGCAGCGGCCAAGCCTGACGCGGCGATTTCGGCAGAAAGGGCCGAGCGTTCTGCAAGGGCGGGGCTTGCAAGAAATAGGACCAGGGCAATGAGAGGTGCGCGCATGGCGGGTTCCTTTGGAGTCAAATGGCACGGGCAGGATGCGCCGGGGACCCCCTGCGGATCAATGGGTCATTGGGTCAGGAATTCCGCCGGGTCACGCTGGCCAGGCGACCCAAAGCCGCTGGCCGCGCGGCAGACGGTCATCACGGGCAAAGGCGGCAAATCCCGCCGTCGAGCATTGCGCGAAAACGTCCTTTGTCAGGACATGGTAGGGCGGGCGGTCGGGATGGGTGACAACGCCGTCGGGTTGGGCAACGGGGTCGTGGGCCTCGGCGTCACTGGCGAGAAAGAGGGTGAAGAGGACCTTTTGCAGGCGCGGAAATCGGTCATGCAGGGAATGCAAGGCGCGAGCAAGGTTTTCGGCAGGCAAATGGGTAAAAACGCCCCAAGCGATGGCAAAGTCGACGGTGTTCGGAATGCCGGGAAAGCTGAATTCCGCATCCTCAACCAGATGCGACAGGGGCAGGCGCGACGGGTCGGCAAGTTCGGTTTGGTGCCCGCGCTGCATCAGGGCCAGCGAGGCATCGGTGCCCCAGTAGTGGCCTGGATTAAGGTAAGGCACCGCCTTGCAGCCAAGCCGCAGCGACCCCGCGCCGATATCCAGCAGTCGGTGATGGGGCAAAAGGCCCTCGTCGCGCAACAGGGCGAGTTGCAGACGGCCCGTTTCCTCCCACCGACCGCCGACGATGTCGCGGTGACGGCCGCGGGCGAGCGCCTCGTCATAGAAACCAGGCACAAGGTAGGGCGAGACCCGGCGCGCGCTCACAGCGCATCATCCCAGCCGAAGCCGATGAATGGAACCTCGTTGCCGGCAAGCTTGCGGTAGAGGCCAAGTGCGGGCTGGTTGTCAGGCTCGGTGCCAAGCCAGATGCCCTGGCAGCCCCGGTTGCGGGCCATCGCAAATAGGGTCTGCATCAGGCTGGTGGCGACGCCGCGCCGCAAATGGCTATCGCGCGTTGCGACCTCGTTGACGAACAACGCGGACGCTTTGTCCGGGTGCAACAGCACGGTCGCCGTCGTCATGCCGACCGCCATGTCGCCGTCAAAGGCGATAAGCAGGATGTTGTCCGCGCTCGCCAGAAACGCGCGGCACTGATCGGGACGCAGGTCATTGTCAAATAGCCCCGGTGGCACGGCCAGCAGCATGTCGGCGTCATCCGGACCAAGGGCGCGAATGTCGATCATCCCCTGCCTCCGGTCTAATCGGTGGCGGCGCGCTCGGCGAGGGCGAGGCACAGACGCGTCGCGACGGCCATGTCCTGCACCGAAATCCATTCCAGCGGTCCGTGGATTTCGGCCATGCCGGTGAAGAGGTTGGGACAGGGCACACCCATTTCCGTCAGCCGCGAACCATCGGTGCCGCCACGGATCGGCACGGATACCGGGTCAAGTCCCAGCGACCTTGCGGCGTCCCGCGCAAGATCGACCGGGGTCATGTCCTTTTCCAGCCAATAGCGCATGTTGCGATATTGGGGCGTGGTCTCGCAGGTGATGGTGGCCCGGGGCTCGCCGGCCTGCACGGCGGCACAGACGGCGCGCAGGATCTCGCCCTTTTGCGCAAGACCCTCGCGTTCGAAATCACGCAGGATGAATTTCAGCACCATTTCGTAGGAGCCTCCCACCATTTCGGTGGCGTGGATGAAACCGTCACGACCGTCGGTCAGTTCGGGCAGCATGGTGTGTTGGGGCAGCGCGGCGATGATCTTGGCTGCAAGGTGGATGGCGTTGACCATCTTGCCTTTGGCGAGGCCGGGATGGATCGACACGCCCGTGATGGTGACGCGGGCGCCGTCGGCGGAAAAGCTTTCGTACTCGATCTCGCCGACAGCACCGCCATCAAAGGTATAGGCAAAGGCGGCCCCTAGGTCGGCGGGCAAGCGGGCATCAACGCCTCGTCCGATTTCCTCGTCCGGGGTGAAGGCGAGGCGGAGGGGCGGATGGGGGATTTGCGGGTTGGCCAGAAGGTGGCGGGCTGCGGTCATCAGGATCGCGACCCCGGCCTTGTCGTCCGCGCCCAGCAGGGTCAAGCCCGAGGCTGTGATGATGTCGTGGCCCTGCTTGGTGGCAAGTTGGGGCGAGATTTCCGGCGACAGGACCAGATCGGGATTGTCCGGGTAAGTTATGGCACCCCCATTGTAGCCCCGGATCACGCGAGGCTTGACGCCGGTCGCGTTGAACTGCGGGGCAGTGTCGACATGGGCGAGGAACCCCACGGTAGGCCCGAGTGCGGTGCCGGGGATGGTGGCAAGGACGGTGCCGTAATCGGTGAGGGTTACGTCCGTCGCGCCGATCTCGCTCAGCTCGGCAACCAGCAGGCGCGCCATGTCTAGCTGGATCGCGGTCGAGGGTGCGGTCGGGCTGTCGGCATCGGATTGGCTGTCGATGGCGGTGTAGCGCAGAAGGCGAGATTCCAGTTCGGCGTCGAATTGGGTCATGGGGTGCTCCGGGGGGTGGGGCGGAGTTGGGGTCAGCGGATGGTGGGTGTCAAGGCCAGCCCGAAATTGAAAACGCGCACCCAAGGGCGCGCGTCTGGATGGACAAGTGCGTAAAGCACGTCCTTTGGGTCAGGCAAGCGAGGGGTCGATTTCTTTGCAGGCGGCAACCAGGCCTTTGACCGCGTCAACCGACTTGTCGAACATCGCCTGTTCGGCCTTGTTCAGCTTGATCTCGATGACCTTTTCGATGCCGTTGGCCCCGATCACGGTCGGTACGCCCACATACGTTCCCTTGAGGCCGTAAGCGCCTTTGACGTAGGCCGCGCAGGGCAGAACGCGCTTTTGGTCCTTGAGATAGGCCTCGGCCATCTCCACCGCCGACGTGGCAGGGGCGTAGAAGGCTGAACCTGTCTTCAACAGGCCCACGATTTCCGCCCCGCCGTCGCGGGTGCGTTGCACGATGGCATCCAGCTTGTCCTGCGTGGTCCAGCCCATCGCCACCAGGTCCGGCAGCGGCACGCCACCAACGGTAGAGTAACGCACCAGCGGCACCATCGTGTCGCCATGGCCACCAAGGACAAATGCCGACACATCGCGCTGCGAGACGCCGAATTCCAGCGACAGGAAGTGCCGGAAACGCGAACTGTCCAACACGCCCGCCATGCCGACAACGCGGTTGTGCGGCAGGCCGGAAAATTCGCGTAGGGCCCAGACCATGGCATCCAGCGGGTTGGTGATGCAAATGACAAAGGCCTGCGGGCAGTGTTTCTTGATGCCTTCGCCGACCGACTTCATGACCTTGAGGTTCACCGACAGAAGGTCATCGCGGCTCATCCCCGGGCGACGAGGCACGCCTGCGGTCACGATGCAGACATCGGCGCGCCGCAGCAGCGCGTAATCGTTGGTGCCCGACATCTCGGCATCAAAGCCTTCAGCCGGACCGGATTGCGCGATATCCAGCGCCTTGCCCTGGGGCACACCATCCGCAATGTCGAACAGCACGACGTCGCCAAGTTCCTTGAGCGCAATAAGGTGGGCAAGAGTGCCCCCGATCTGTCCTGCGCCGATAAGGGCGATCTTTGGTCTGGGCATGACTCGGTCTCCGGTTCTGAATGGATATGGGCGATTGGGTAAGCGCATCTTGGCGGCGTGGCAAGGCGTCAGCAGGACGTTGCGGGTTTCAAACGGGGGCTTTCGTTGTTGCCTTTTGCAGGTTAGCGCTAACCCGAATAGCGAAGGGCAAGTGGATGGACGGGACGTGGTTCTGGGTGGCGGCGGTCGCAGCGGCCTCGGCTATCGGCATGGGCAAGGGTGGCCTGCCGCTGGTTGGCATGCTGGCCGTGCCGATCATGGCGCTGGTCATGTCGCCGGTTGTGGCCGCGGGGCTGTTGCTGCCGGTCTATGTCGTGTCGGACATGTTCGGGCTTTACGCTTACCGCCAGGCCTTTGACCGCCGGGTGCTGGCCATCGTGTTGCCGGGGGCTGTTCTCGGCATCGGCATCGGCTGGGCAACGGCAAGTTTTGTGCCCGAGGCGGCGGTGACGCTGCTGGTCGGGATCATCGGCCTGGCGTTCGGGTTGAACTTGATCCTGCGGCGCAAGACCGAAACAAAGCTGCGACGTGCAGAAGTGGCGCCAGGGCTGTTCTGGGGGACGATTTCGGGGTTTACCAGTTTCGTCAGCCACGCGGGCGCACCGCCCTATCAGGTTTATGTACTGCCATTGGGCCTGACAAAGGCAGTCTTTGCAGGAACGTCGACAATCGCCTTTGCCGTGATCAATGCGGTCAAGCTGGTGCCCTATTACGCGCTGGGCCAGTTGACATCGGGCAGCCTGAAGGCCGCTGCAATCCTGTCTGTACCGGCTGCTTTGGCAGTCTTTGCCGGGGTGCGGGTGGTGAAATGGCTGCCCGAAAAGCTGTTTTTTCAGATTATTGCCTGGGCGCTGCTGGTGATCTCGCTGAAACTGATCTGGGATGGCTGGACGGGTCTGGCCTAGACCTTTCGGCCATTGGCCGGCAAAGCCTCGTCCAACGACTCAAACCCTTGCCCCGCCGCGACGAGGCACGTCGTGCCGTCTGCGGTGGTCAAGGTCAGCGTCCAGGTGCCGGTATCGGTATTGGCGTGAAGCTCCATCAGCGTGGTGTCGGCGGCCAAGCCGATGCTGCGGCGCGTTTCTCCATAACGGTCGATCAAAAGCGCCAGCACGGTATCGCGCGGGCCGCATTGTGAATCGGCGCGGGCGATCTGGGTGGCGAGGACGACCCCAGCCAACCCCAGGGACAGAGCGAACATCATGCGCAGTGCCATCGGTTTTCCTTTCGGTTTGAGGTGCTTGCAAGATCGAGGTGCCGCAGAAATTGCAAGCGCGGGGCAGATCCTCATGCTGACCCCAGCATGGCGCAAAACCGGTTAACGGTCCGTCCCACCCGGCGGGCCTCATGAAATTTCTGCGTTGCAGCACGAAAGCGCTTGCTGAAAGTGGCGATTCCATGCTTCGAAACGAAAGAATGTTGCGAAGGATGGAATCATGGACCGCCCCTACCGTTCGACGCTTTACGTCCCGGCAAGCAATGCAAGGGCACTCGACAAGGCGGCGGGATTGGCAGCGGATGCGCTGATTCTGGACTTGGAAGATGCGGTGGCAGTCGCCGAAAAGACCAATGCGCGGCAAGTATTGGCCGAGGCGCTGGCCATCAACCGGTATGAGCAAAAGGCGCTGCTGGTGCGTATAAACGGCTTGGGTACCCCTTGGGGACAGGCGGATCTGGCGGCGTTTGGTGACCATCCGGGGATTCACGGGATCCTCCTTCCCAAAGTGTCGGATGCGGGCGACCTGGATGCGCTGGCAGCACAGGTGCCGCGTCTGCCGGTTTGGGCAATGATGGAAACGCCATTGGCGATGCTGAACGCCGCCGCGATTGCGGCGCATCCCCGGCTGGCAGGCCTAGTGATGGGCACCAACGACCTGGCCAAGGACCTGGGCAGCCGGTACCGCGCCGATCGGCTGCCCGTGATGGCCAGCCTGGGGCTATGTGTGCTGGCGGCCAAGGCGTATGGCCGCGTGGCGCTGGACGGTGTCTTTAACACCCTGCACGATGCGACAGGTTTTGCAGGCGAATGTGCGCAGGGGCGCGACATGGGGTTTGACGGCAAGACGCTGATCCATCCGGCACAGATCGATGCGGCGAACGCGGCCTTTGCCCCAACCGAGGTAGAACTGGACCTGGCCCGGCGGCAAATCGCGGCATTCGAGGCGGCGACACGCGCGGGGCAGGGTGTGGCGGTCCTGGACGACCGGATCGTGGAAAACCTGCATATCTCCACCGCGCGGGCCATACTGGATCGCGCCAAGGCGATTGCCGCCCGCGCGATTTAGCGCCAGTCTGCGCGAAACGCAGGAGGTTGGAATGACGCTGTTGGTCCTTGGGTTGCTGCTCTGGTCGGGCGCGCATCTGTTCAAACGGCTGGCGCCGGATGCCCGGGCGCGGATGGGCGATGCGGGCAAAGGCGTGGTGGCCGTCGCGTCACTGGCCGCCATCGTGCTGATGGTGATCGGCTATCGCGGGGCCGGTGTCGTGGTGCTGTGGTCACCACCCGCATTCCTGACGCATGTGAACAACCTCTTGATGATCCTGGCGGTCTATCTTTTCGTCTCCAGCGGGGCCAAGACCTGGATCACCACAAAGGTTCGCCACCCGCAACTGACCGCCGTGAAAACCTGGGCGGTCGCACATTTGCTGGTAAACGGGGACCTGGCCTCGCTGGTGCTGTTCGGCGGCTTGCTGGCCTGGGCGGTGGTGTCGGTGATTTTGATCAATCGCTCCAGCGACCCTTGGGTGCCCGAACATGGCTGGCCGGTGAAGAACGAAGTTCAGGCCGTTGTCGGCACCGTTGTCGTGGTGGCGATCATCGGGTTCATCCACAACTGGCTGGGCTATTGGCCATTCGGGTAAACATATGAAAATTTATAGATTTCTGTCTGAGGACGACACCTCTGCCTTTTGCCACAAGGTCAGCGCCGCGCTGAACAAGGGCTGGAGCCTTTATGGCGAGCCGACCTATGCCTTTGACGCGTCGCGGGGGGTGATGCGCTGTGGTCAGGCGGTGATCAAGGATGCCCACGGCGAATATCACCCCGAGATCAAGCTGGGCGATCTATGAAAACCGATCCCGGCCGGTTCTTTGAAGATTACCGGCTGGGCGAGGTCATCCAGCATGCTACGCCGCGCACGGTTACCGGAGGGGAAAGGGCGCTCTACCATGCGCTGTACCCTGCCCGGCATGCGCTGCATTCCTCGGCGGAATTCGCGCGCGCCTGCGGTTTGGCGGATTGGCCGGTCGATGACCTGATCGCGTTCCACGTGGTCTTTGGCAAGACCGTGCCCGACATCAGCCTGAATGCGATTGCCAATCTGGGGTATGCCGAGGGGCGCTGGCTGGTGCCGGTATATGCTGGCGACACCCTGCGTGCGACGTCGCAGGTGATCGGGCTTAAGGAAAATTCCAGCGGTCAATCGGGCGTCGTCTGGGTGCGCACGACGGGGCTGAACCAGCACGACGTTGCAGTGCTGGAATTCGTGCGCTGGGTGATGGTGCGAAAACGCGACCCGGCGGCCCCGGCCCCGGTGGCGACCGTGCCGATCCTCGCCACGGCGGTAGCAGCAGAGGCTCTGGCAGTCCCCCGGGGGCTGGACTTCTCGACCTACGATTTCGCAACGGCCGGTGAGCGTCATCGCTGGGGCGACTATACGGTCGGCGAAGTGATCGACCATGTCGACGGCGTGACGGTCGAAGAGGCCGAGCACATGATGGCCACGCGGCTGTGGCAGAACACGTCCAAGGTGCATTTTGACGTCACCCAGCGCCCGGATGGGCAGCGGCTGGTCTATGGTGGGCATGTGATCAGCCTGGCGCGGGCGCTAAGTTTCAATGGCCTTGCAAATGCCCAGTTGATGGTGGCTCTGAACGGCGGCAGCCACGCCAATCCGTGTTTTGCGGGCGATACGCTGCGGGCCTGGTCGCAGGTGTTGGACCGCGCAGCAACGGCTGCGCCGGGGGTAGGTGCCTTGCGGCTGCGCACAGTGGCGACAAAAGGAACGGCGGGCGGGTTGCGGGATGCGACCGGCAAGTACTTGCCCGAGGTCCTGCTGGACTTGGACTACTGGGTTCTTGTACCAACCTGAGCTATTTCGTGATCACGGGCGGAAAATATGTGATCACATGGCAGAGAAACCGAGGCTGATAGCGAAAACATTTCGCACCTGCGGCACTGACTCGCGTGACATGGGCGATTTAGACGTTATTTAGCAAGGACAAGTCAGTCTGCGCAGCGGTCCCGCAACGGACGCAGCGCCGCCAATGAACGAGGACGTCGGCATGGCAGAAGCAAAACAGGTGGAGCGGCCCTTGTCGCCGCATTTGCAGGTATACCGGATCCAGATCACTGCCGTATCGTCGATCCTGACACGGATCACGGGAAATGCGCTGATCCTTGGGGTTATACTGGCTGTCTGGTGGCTGCTGGCGGCGGCGACAAGTGCCGAATATTTCGCGGTGGCCAACGCTGTGGCGACGTCGTGGTTCGGTGATCTGGTCTTTACGGCCTCGGCTTTGGCGGTCTGGTACCATTTTCTGGCGGGCCTGCGGCATCTTTACTGGGATTCGGGACATGGGCTGGAGCTACCTATCGCCGAACGGCTGGGCTGGGCCTGTGTCATCGGATCGGTTGTTTTGACTGTGATCACAATCCTGATCGTCTGAAAGGGTCCATCATGCGCTATCTGACCGCCCGCAAACGCGCCGAAGGCCGCGGGGCATCCCATACCGGCACCGCGCATCACTGGTCGATGACGATGTCGTCGGTGGGACTGGCCTTTCTGGTGCCGACATGGGTCTATATGTTCGGATCGACCCTGGGGCAGGACCATGCCGCCGTGGTCAAGGCCTTTTCGCACCCTTTCCTGGCAATCCTGACCGCGTTGGTGCTGGTCGTGGGGATGCGGCATTTCGCAATGGGCGCCACGACGATGATCGAGGATTACGCCCGCGGCACAACCCGCAAGATGCTGGTTATCTTTGTCGTTTCGCTGGCTTGGGTTGTGGCCGCGACGGGGCTGTTTGCCCTGGCCCGCATGGCGCTGTGAAGGACGTATAATGAACGCCTATCCGTATGAAGTGCATGACTACGATGTGGTTGTCGTTGGCGCCGGTGGCGCGGGCCTACGTGCGACGCTGGGGATGGCGGAGCAGGGCTTGCGCACGGCTTGCGTGACCAAGGTGTTCCCGACGCGCAGCCATACGGTGGCGGCGCAGGGGGGGATTGCGGCCAGCTTGGGCAATATGGGGCCGGACAGCTGGCAGTGGCACATGTACGACACGGTGAAGGGGTCGGACTGGCTGGGCGATACGGATGCGATGGAGTATCTGGCGCGCGAGGCACCAAAGGCGGTGTATGAACTGGAGCATTACGGCGTGCCGTTTTCGCGCACCGAGGATGGTAAAATCTACCAGCGGCCCTTTGGGGGGCATACCACCGAATATGGCGAGGGGCCGCCGGTGCAGCGCACCTGTGCCGCCGCCGACCGGACAGGCCACGCGATCCTGCACACGCTTTATGGCCAGTCGCTGAAGAATAACGCGGAATTCTACATCGAGTATTTCGCGCTGGATCTTGTGATCACAGACGGGCGCTGCACCGGCGTTGTCGCTTGGAAACTGGATGACGGGACGCTGCATGTCTTCAATGCGAAGATGGTGGTGCTGGCGACGGGCGGCTACGGGCGCGCCTATTTCTCAGCGACCAGTGCGCATACCTGCACAGGCGACGGCGGCGGCATGGTGGCGCGGGCAGGTCTGCCGTTGCAGGACATGGAGTTTGTGCAGTTCCACCCGACGGGCATCTACGGCTCGGGCTGTCTGATCACCGAAGGTGCGCGGGGCGAGGGCGGGTATCTGACCAACTCCGAAGGCGAGCGGTTCATGGAACGCTACGCGCCGACCTACAAGGATCTGGCGTCGCGCGATGTGGTGTCGCGCTGCATGACCATCGAGATCCGCGAAGGGCGGGGCGTAGGGCCAGGGAAGGACCATATCCACCTGAACCTGAACCATTTGCCGAAGGAAACGCTGGAACTGCGCCTGCCGGGGATTACGGAAAGCGCGCGGATTTTCGCGGGCGTGGATTTGCTGAAAGAGCCGATCCCGGTCATTCCGACCGTGCACTACAACATGGGCGGCATCCCCACGAACTATTGGGGCGAGGTGCTGAACCCCGTGCCGGGCAAGCCGGACAACGTCTTTCCCGGGCTGATGGCGGTTGGGGAGGCGGGCTGTGCATCCGTGCATGGGGCGAACCGGCTGGGGTCGAATTCGCTGATTGACCTGGTGGTGTTTGGCCGTGCGGCGGCGATCCGGGCGGGGGAAGTGGTCGACCGCAAAGCCTCGCTCGCGCCGGTGAACGTGGCTGAGGTGGACCGGACGCTGGGCCGGTTCGATGCCGCGCGCCATGCCAAGGGGTCGGTGCCGACGGCCGAGTTGCGGCTAGAGATGCAGCGCACCATGCAGGCCGATGCAGCGGTGTTCCGGACGGACAAGACATTGGCGGATGGCGTCGCCAAAATGACGGCGATCGCGGAGAAGATGGCGGACATTCATGTGACAGACCGCAGTCTGGTCTGGAATTCTGACCTGATGGAGACACTGGAACTGGCCAATCTGATGCCCAACGCCCTTGCCACCATCGTGGCGGCAGAGGCGCGCAAGGAAAGCCGGGGTGCGCATGCACAGGAAGATTATCCCAGCCGGGACGATGTGAATTGGCGCGTGCACTCGCTGGCTTATGTCGACGGTGCCAAGGTAAGGCTGGGGTCGCGACCGGTACATCTGGATCCGCTGACCAAGGCAGAAGATGGCGGCATCGACCTCAAGAAGATCGCGCCGAAAGCACGGGTGTACTGACTGGCGGATGATTGTGGCAGGGACCGACATGCATGGTGATTTGCGCAAGCAAGATAATGGCGTGAAACTGGCCGCGCCTGAAGAAAAGGAACGATCACATGAGACGCTTTGCTCTGTGCCTTGTTTGCGCCCTTGCCGCCTGTTCTCCGCAAGAGGCCATCGACAAGGTCGCGCGTCGCAGCGCGGAAACCGTCGTGACGCCGGTTGTTAACGTCAACATGCCCCTCGGTCTGGCGCAGGCGGCGACCGATTGCATCCTGGATGCCGCGACGCAGGACGAGATCAATCTTTTGGCGCGGGATGTGGGTGTCGAGGCCGGAACGTCCACCAAGGCCACCATTCGCGCGATTGCGCTGCGCCCCAGCGCGCAGGCTTGCTATGCATCGGCGGGTGTGCCGCCCATCGTGCAATGAAAAGGGATATCCAGATGCCGTGCCGATCCCGATTTGTGCTGGCCCTAAGCGCGTTGCTGGTGCTGGCGGCATGTGGTCCGATTCCACTGCCTCAGGCGGAACGGGAGTGTTTTCAGAAAGCTCGGCTGGCGCAACAGCCCCGAGGAGAGATTTCGCTGGGGGCCAATTCGGATGGCAAGGCAGTGGGGGGTGTCGAGCTGACCGTCACCTCCGACTACATCATGGGTCGCGATCCGTCGGCGGTGTATGATTCCTGCGTGATGCAGCGTGCCGGGGTCCCGCCTTCGAGGCCCCTTTACTCCTACCCCGAATGGCAGGGCTAGCGAATGGCGGACCTGATCAAGGACGGCATTGCGATCCCGGCCGATGCCACGGTCGCAAAGGTCCCCGACCACGCCCGTGCAAAGGGCGCGCTTCGCCGCATCCGCGAAAGGCGGGTGCGCGAATTTGCCGAGGCCATCGAGACGGGATTTGTGCGATCCTGCCCCCTTTGCGGCTATGTCGGAGAGTTTGCGCCGGTTGGGTCTCCACCGCGTCTGGATGGTCTTTGCCCGTCGTGTCGATCTCGTGAACGCCATCGGCTGTTCAAGCTGTGGCTGGACCGCGAGGGTCGCATCGGCAAGGCGCATCGCGTTCTGCATTTCGCCCCTGAGCCGGTCCTGGCGCCGATCCTGCGCGCCAGGGCCGGATCCTATGTGACCGCCGATCTGATGCGGCCCGATGTCGACCTGCAGTTGAATATTGAGTCGCTGGATCTGCCGGAAGCCACATTTGACATCATCGTGGCCCATCAGATTCTAGAGCATGTCGATCACCGGCTTGCGCTGGCAGAATGTTTCCGCTGCCTGGCGCCGGAGGGTCTGATGGTGGTGACGACACCCATCATTGAGGCCTGGCCGTCCACCTATGTGAACGCGGAAGCGACCTCGAAGAAAGCGCGGCTTTTGCATTTTGGACAGGCGGACCATTCGCGGTATTTCGGTCGCGATCTAAAGGACCACATGCGCGACGCCGGCTTTGTGCTGACCGAGTTTGTGTCGGTTGAACCCGATGTTTCGGCCCATGGTCTGATCCGGGGCGAAACGCTGTTTGTCCTGCAAAAGCCTGCCGGGCCACCTGTCAAGAAAAAGACGACAAAGTCAAAGAAGTCAAAAGGTTAAATTATGGTTCAGTTCACGCTGCCAAAGAATTCCAAGATCCGGACTGGCAAAACCTGGCCCAAACCCGCAGGCAAGGATGTGCGCAAGTTCCAAGTCTATCGCTGGAACCCTGATGATGGCGAAAACCCGCGCGTCGATACCTATTTTGTCGATCTTGCGACCTGCGGCCCCATGGTCCTCGACGCCTTGATCAAGATCAAGTCCGAAATCGACCCGACGCTGACCTTCCGGCGGTCTTGCCGCGAAGGCATCTGCGGTTCCTGTGCCATGAACATAGACGGCATCAACACCCTGGCCTGCATCTATGGCCTTGATGAAGTCAAAGGGGACGTCAGGATTTACCCACTTCCGCACATGGCCGTGATCAAGGATCTTATCCCGGATTTGACACACTTTTACGCCCAGCACGCCTCGATCATGCCATGGCTGGAGACCAAGACAAACCGACCGGCCAAAGAATGGCGCCAGTCGATTGATGACCGGACAAAGCTTGATGGGTTATACGAATGCGTAATGTGCGCGTGCTGTTCGACATCTTGCCCAAGCTATTGGTGGAACGGGGACAAGTATCTTGGCCCCGCAGCCTTGCTTCATGCCTATCGCTGGATTGTCGACAGCCGCGACGAGGCGACACCAGAGCGTCTGGACATGCTGGAGGATCCGTTCAAGCTGTATCGATGCCATACGATCATGAATTGCGCCAAGACCTGTCCAAAAGGACTGAACCCGGCAAAGGCAATTGCCGAGATCAAGCATATGATGGTGGATCGCGTCGTCTAGGACAGCGCGGGTTACAAAAGCCGCATCGCGTCCATGACTTCGGGAGGGAACGTTTCGATCCCCTCGGTGATGTCATGGGCTTGCTGGACCAGGCTTTGCAAGGTCGCAACCTGCGCAGGCGTAAAGTCGGCCCCCGATTTGGTATGGCCCGAAATCGTGCGAGAGGCCGCTGGACCCACCGAGTAGGTCCAGCCATTGGCCAGGCCAAACGTCTTGGCGTCCGACAGAACACCGGCCGGGTCCTGTTCCGCCAGGTCGTCCCAGCGCACCATGCCCGAATTCATCAGGCCCCAGTGGACGACCGGGTCGCTGAGCATGAAGCCTTTTTCGCTGTAATGCTCGATCCAGTCCTGCCGGTATGTTCGGAAAAGCAGAGCCGGTCGGGTAAACCGGATGTGGATGGCAAGGGCAAAACCCGTATCGCAAGTCTCGGAGATCTGCGCGAGAAGTTCCCGCATCTGCTCGACTTTTCTCGTTTCCTTCGCCATGATACATCTCTAGGGTGCCGTCAACACGGCAGAACAACCGAGCCGGGTAATGGTTTCGTAATGTACGGTATGTCTCATTGGCCCGCTCGGCAACTGCTTTGATAAGATGACACGTTTACAAGAGTTCACCGACCAGATTGGTATGTTGGCGCCAGCAGGCTTTTATGTTGCATTGCGCGTTGGCTTTTCCTTTCCAACCGAAGAGTTAAACCAGTTGCCGGACCTTTGGGTCGAGCATTACACCAAACATGGCCTTGTCGTTTATGACCCGATGATGAAATGGGTCTACGCAAGCACCGGCATTGCCCGCATCTCCGAGATCGAGTCGCCCGATCCGCTGGGGGTTGTTTCGACCGCTGCGATCTTTGGCCTCGCGCATGGGGCCGTCGCCTCGGCGCATCTGCCAACCGATCACGGTCGACGAAGTTTCGGGTTCTTTTTCCGGGCGGACCGCGAGTATCTGGCCCCGGAACTGGACCTCTTGTCATCCATGCTGTCGATGTTGCATTCCGACCAGGCCCAGCCGATGGAACAATCGCTGACCGGAGCTGAAATCGAAGCTTTGCGGCTGTTGTCGCGGGGCATGCGTCTGCGTCAGATCGCTGATACCATCGGCATTTCCGAAAGTGCCGTCAAAGCCCGACTTAACGGTGCCAAGCGAAAGTTGTCGGCGCGCACTGTGTCGCAGGCTGCCACCATCGCAGCGTCGCGTCGACTGTTCTGAACGGACTGCTGTCCGGCTCTGGCGCGGACCACGACTGACTTATCCCCCCCAAACTGGAATGTCCCGCAGGTCGTTGATTGCGGACCCAAAGCATCTGCTGTGTGGCGGGACGGTTCCCAAGGAGCATTCGCATTTGCCCAAGCTGTTGCCGCTAGCGGGACTGTTTCTATTTGGTATCGATTCTCACCAGACCGCTGCCTTGGAGCCTCATGCCGTCGGCCGGGTGCACTTGCACTGTTTAGTCCCGAATAGGAACCAATTGTCGGATTTCTGCCACTTTTTTCTCTCAATCGCACCACATTACAACTTAAAGGGGTAGTCCTTTTCCGGGCTTTGGAGCACATTGTTTCCAAGCCTTGGGGGATTCGATGTTCAATCTACGATTCGATTTTTGTGGTCTTCATCGCCATGGTCCAGCGTTCTGGGACTTTTTGCGTCTGCGCAAGCAGGTCTTTGTTGACCAGCTGAAGTGGGATATCCCGCATAACGAAACAATCGAGATGGACCAGTACGACACGCCGGTGGCGCATTACTCGCTGGTGGTGCAGGATGGCATCGTGGTCGGCGGGGCGCGCGCCATGCCGACAACCGCCAGCTGGGGCGAGCATACCTACATGCTGCGCGATGCCTATTCGGGCAAGTTGCCGCATATCCCCGCGCATGTGATGTCGGTCGAAATTGCCAGCCCGCTGGTCTGGGAATGTACGCGGCTGGTCATTTCTGATGCGCTGACAACCCAGCGCGAGCGCAGCGAATGTCTGCGCCTGATCGTGGACGGGTTGGTCGAGACCACCATTGCACATGGCGCTAGCGAGCTGATCTGCCTTTCATCGCTGGCGCTGATGCGTGCGCTGCGGCAACTGGGCTATGATGCCACGCGGCTGGGCGAACCTTACCGGAACGACGAGGACGGCAGACTTTATGCCGTGCTGAAGATGCCGGCGGCGTTTTCTACGATGCATGCATCGCGCCGCCCGGGTCTGGAATACATCCAGCTCCGCCGCGAGGCCGATATCATAGAGATCGCAACCCCGCTGGTTCAGGGTCGTCCTTTGCCGACCGAACCGCGTATGGCACTTGTCGGCTGATCGGTCCGCACGACTCAGGACTGGCTAGCAATAACGTTCGACCGTGCTGGCCTGATCGTGGTCGTAACGATCACCAAACGCCCAGCCAACAGGCAGCAACCGACTGATCATGCTGCGATCTTCGGCTGACAGTCGCACATCGGATGCGCCGACCCAATCGATGACATGCTCTGCCGTCCTCGTCCCCGGGATCGGGACAAGATGGGTCCCCTGGTCGAGCACCCAAGCCAGGGCCAGCGCCGCAGGCGGCGTCCCACGGTCCGCCGCATAGGCGCGAAATCCGTCGATCATCGCGCGATTTCTTGGCCAGTTGTCTGCCGAGAACCGTGGAATCTGACGGCGGAATTCAGTTGCAGGCAAGGTGAACGGATCCAGCATGGTATGCCCCAATGCGCCGCGCGCCAGCGGGGAAAACGGCACGAAGGCCGCTCCGAGTTCTGCACAGGCCTGGATCAATCCCATCTCAGGTTGGCGCGTCCAAAGCGAGTATTCATTCTGCACCGCCCGGCAAGGGTGTACTGCATGGGCGCGCCGCAGCGTGTAGGGCGCGATTTCCGACATGCCATAGCCGCCAATCTTACCCTCGGCTACCAAAGCGCCAAGCGTCGTCGCCACCTCTTCGATGGGCCGCGCCTCTTCGTGGCGGTGGATGTAAAAAAGGGCGACGTTTTCGACACCAAGCCGCCTGAGAGACCCCTCAAGTTCGCTGCGCAGATGGCCTTCGGAATTGTCGATGCGCCGGTTTGGGCCGCCGACGATGCTGGCCTTGGTTGCAACGACCGCTGGGCGGCGACGGGTGCGAAGCCACTCACCCAATACATCTTCGGAGACGCCGTTGCCGTAGATGTTGGCGGTGTCGAAAAACGTGATGCCGTGATCCCAGGCCGCGTCAAGGCAGCGCAAGCTGTCCTCGCGCGTCGTTTCGCCGAAAATTCCGCCAAAAGACAGGCAGCCAAGGCCGATCGCCGAGACCATAGGGCCGCCGTGACCCAATTGCCGCTGTTGCATCACCGTCTCCTTTTGGTCGGGGGAAGGCACCTGACGCGGACGAATCGGTTTAGTCAACCCTGACGGATAAAATGCAGGCCCTGAAAGCGTGCCCGCAAGGCAGCCGTTCGCGGGGCGACTGTTTCTGGGGCGTTGCTGCGCAATCCTTCGGCAATCAGTGCCGCAAGCGCAGGCGCATCGGCTGGTGTGACACCGCGCCGCACCAATTCCGGCGTGCCGATGCGCAACCCGTTCATGTCACCCGGCACCTCCGGTATCGGCAGCCCGATGCCGCAGGCAAGGAAGCCGGCCTTGCGCAGGGTTTTCGACGCCGCTTGCCCGCCGCCAAAGGCCGCCGCCGCAATGGCGAACTGGTGCGACTGCGTGGCGCCCCGGTCGGCTGCGTGGACGGGCAAGCCCAATGCAGTGAGTTCCCGCGCCAGCGCTTGCGCCAGGTCCACCATGGCGCGCGCGTAAGCCGGGCCAAACCCGCGCCAGTCCAGCAGCGTCAACGCGAGGGAGGCCGATTTTGCAGCGTCAAAATTCGCTGTCATGCCCGGGAATGCGATGGCGTCCAAGCGTTCGGCGATTTCCGCATCATTGGTCACGATCAGACCGCCCGCCGGACCGCCGAGGGATTTATAGGTGCTCATCGTCATCAAGTGCGCGCCCTGGGACAGCGGATTGGGAAACACGCCGCCCGCGATCATGCCGCATTGGTGGGCGGCGTCGAACAGGACCTTGGCCCCGACGTTATCCGCAATCGCCCGAATGTCTGCGACGGGATGGGGGAACAGGTTAAGGCTGCCGCCGACGGTGATGATCTTCGGACGGACGCGATTGGCCAGCGCCGCAAGACCTGCAACGTCGATGGAATAACCATCCGCGTCGACCGGCGCGGAATGGGTGATGAGGCCATACATCCCCGCCGACCCGCCTGCATGATGCGTGACATGTCCGCCGATGGCGGGCGAAGGTGCGATGATCGCATCTCCGGGTTTCGCCAGCGCCATGAAGCCGAAAAGGTTCGCCAGCGCGCCGGATTGCACCCGAATCTCGGCATGGGTCGCCTGGAAAATCTCGGCGGCAAGTTCGGCGCAGATGACTTCGATTTCCTCGATTGCCTCCAGCCCCATCTCGTATTTGTCGCCAGGGTATCCAAGGCTCGGACGCGACCCCAGGCCGCGCGCCAGAACCGCCTCGGCAGCTGGGTTCATGACATTGGTTGCAGGGTTGAGGTTAAAGCAGTCGCGGTCATGGATTTGCAGGTTCTGGGCAATCAGCGCCTCGATCCGGTCGGCAACTTGCCCTGACGGGGCGGCCACGCGCGCGGCCATGGACTGGATGTACGCCTCGCAGTCGGCAGGCACCCAAGGTCGCAGTACAAGATGTGTCATGCGAAGGCCGCCTGCAGGGCCACCTCGACCATCGCGCCAAAGCTTTTCTCGCGCTGGTCGGCGGGCAGGGCCTCGCCAGTGACGATATGGTCCGAGATTGTCAGGACAGCCAGCGCCCGTCGGCCATAGCGCGCGGCGAGCGTGTAAAGTTCCGCCGCCTCCATCTCCACGCATAACGTCCCGTGGCGGGTGAGTTCAGCGCCAAGGTCGGGGCGCTCGTCATAGAAGGTGTCGGATGAGAAGATGCCGCCGACGTGGATCGGTACGCCCATGGATTGCGCGGCCTTGTACGCGGCGGACAACAGGGCGAAGTCGGCACACGGGGCATAGCTGAGTTCGCGAAAGATGGTGCGAGAGGGGGAACCGGCGGTCGAGGCCGTCATCGCGAGGACGACGTCGCGGACCTTGACGTGATCTTGCAAGGCCCCTGCCGACCCGATGCGGATCAACGTCTGCGCGCCATAATCGCGGATCAGTTCGTTGGCATAGATCGACAAGGATGGCATCCCCATGCCCGATCCGTGGATGGTGACGCGGTGGCCGTTCCAGGTGCCTGTATAGCCCAGCATGCCGCGCACCTCGTTCACCATAACGGCGTCCTCGAGGTATGTCTGCGCGGCCCAGCGTGCGCGATAAGGATCGCCGGGCAGAAGAACGGTTTCGGCAATGTCGCCCGGTTTGGCCCCGATGTGAAATGTCATCTATGCACTTTCTGTCTTGGCTTTGTGTTTCGCTGGTCTTGCCGGAATAGGATTCAGCTCAAAGGTCGATGCCAGCAGGATCAGGAACCGGCGTCTGTCGCGCCCTATCCCAGGCTTGCGCAAAAAGGTCTGCCGCGCGAACGGCGTATTGGCCCGAATAGAAGATTGCGTTGCAGGGCATCTCGGCGGCGGCGGCGGCGATGTAGTCGGCGTAGGGCGTGTCGTTGAACTTCAGCCCGCTTTCGACCATGTACATCTTGCCGGTCTGGTTGCACACGATCATGTCATGCGCATAGGCCCCGGGGCCGAGAATGTCGCCAATGCGGCGGGTGAAGTCCACGACCTCGTCCCACCTTGACCGGATCAGTTCGCTATTCAAGTATTCGATCAACGGACCATTCGCGGGCGTGTCCTTGCTATGGACCGAGGCTGACTTTTCGCGCTCATCGCGGGCGCGCGGATAGGCATGCAGGATCTCGCCCCACATGGCCTGGATGCGGAACATGGTGTGGTAGGTCACGCCGTCGAATTGCAATCGGGTGTCGACATAGCGGGTGTTGTATCGCTGCATGTCAATTTCCCGCGCCGTGGCGGCAACGATGGTCCGCCGCCCCGATCCCATTGCCGCGTTGCTGAAGACGGGAAGATCGGTGTCGGCTGTCTCGATGATCTCTGGCATCGGGATGCCGCGTGCAGTCAGATATTGGTTTGCATAGGCCTTTTTCGCCACAATGGCCCCGGCACGGCGGGTACAAAAGACAAGGCTGCACCGCGCCTCGATGGCACGGATGCGGTCATTGTAGGCGCAGGCCTTTTCCTCGTTGAAAAGGTGGATCAGCGCGGTATCGCGCCCGTCTACTACTGCCTCCAGCCCGTTTTCGTTCCAGGCAAAGGCACTGTCGATGTCATGCTTGGCCAAGCGGTAGGTAAAGGCGGGAAGATATTCGGGGATATAGACCTTGCCTTTGGCACCGAAGCCAAATCGCGAAAAGCCTGTCAGGATGACCTGTCGCTTTCGGCCCGCAGGCGGCGCGGTGCCTTCCAGCTGCGACAGATTGTTGTCGATCCAGCGGCGTGACCTGGCCGGAACAAACGTGTTTTGGTCGCAAGGTCGCAGGATCAGGGTCCGTCAAAAATTGGTGTGAGCAGCACGATAGCAGGTCGCCGGGGGTTCTCAATGACCATGCTGTGGCAGGACGCTCCCGTCAGCGCAGACGGCGCAGCAATTCCAGCGACGGCTCGCCGGTGACGGGCAATCCGACGCTGGCCTCATAGGCGCTGATCGCTGCGCGGGTTTTCGCACCGATGACGCCATCGGCACCCTCGGTGTCGAACCCGGCGGCGGTCAGGCGGCGCTGCAGATCTTGCCGGTCGGCGATCTTCATCCCCACGGCGTCCGCCCCGAAATCCGCGCGAATGGCACTGCCGCCCGCCAGACGGTCTGACAGGTGCCCTACGCCGATGGCATAGTTCTCGGCATTGTTGTAGCGCAGGATCACGTTGAAATTGCTGGTCAAAAGGAAGGCCGGGCCACCAACGCCTTTCGGCGCGATGATCGAGCCGGATGCGGGCACGCGACCGCTGCTGGCAGTTGTCACGCCCAGATCGGCCCATTCCGCCACTGACTTGCCCTTGCCCCGGCCCAAGAGGCGCGCATTGAACCCCTGCGGCAGGCGCACCTCGGCCCCCCAAGGCTGCCCGCGAGTCCAGCCCGACCGCGACAGATAGGCGGCAGTCGAGGCGAGCGCGTCGCTGGGATCATCCGACCAGATATCGCGGCGTCCGTCCCCGGTAAAATCGACGGCAAATTCCAGATACGAGGTTGGGATGAACTGGGTATGCCCCATCGCCCCGGCCCAGCTGCCGGTCATCCGGTCGGCGCTGACATCGCCGTTCTGCAAGATGCGCAGCGCCGCGATCAGTTGCCCTTCGAAGAACTCTTCTCGCCGCCCCTCATAGGCCAGCGTCGACAGTGCCGACACGACCGGCACATCGCCACGCCTTGTGCCAAAAAAGCTCTCCAGCCCCCAGACGGCGGCCACGACATGGGGTTCAACCCCATAGCGGCCTTCGATGGCGGACAAGACACCCACCTGCTGGCGCAACTGCGCGCGGCCAAGGCTGACACGTTCCTCCGAGGCGGCGATGGCCAGGTAATCCTCCAGCGTGCGGGTGAATTCGGTCTGGTTGCGGTCACGTTCGATCACGCCGGGCAGGAAGCCCGCGTTGCGAAAGGCAGCGCTGAGGGTCGGCCCGGAAATCCCACGTTTTGCCGCGCGGTCCTGAAACGCGGCGACCCAGGCGTCATAGCCCGCATTGGGGACGGCGCGGTAGACCGTCGACGACCCACCGCTGCCACGGCTGGCGCCGCGACCCGCAACGCAGCCCGAAACCAGTGTCGCAAGCGACGTTGCGATCATGATCCGCCGGGAAAGTGTCAATATCGGCCCCTCCGGTTTTGCTTTGGCACAACCCTAGCGGATCGAGGGACGGGGCGAAAGCAGGCTGCCCGAAGATGGCAAGGTCGCGCCGGAAATCTGGTTTGCCTTGCGCAGGGGCAAAACCGCAAGGTCACGTCGCTAGGGGGCTTGCTCGTTCGTTTCAGCCGCTGCACCATCACACTATTGGTGCAGAATTGCTTGGGCGGGGCTGAGATGAGCGGATTCCCCGGGGGTATACCTACGATTGTATGGAAAGTGCTTGGCGGTGTGGCGACGGCCACATTTGGCGGTCTTGTGGCGCTCTATGGCACGAGCCTATCCACTAAAGAACAGGCGCGCGCGACCGATACCCCCTATATCGAGCGTATAGTGAAGACAGAAAGTCAGGCGACTACATTTACCGAGCAAATCGGTGACCTGACCGCAAGGCTCAAGGCGCTGGAAG
>JANPBI010000126.1:0-25745 GCA_031430315.1 Rhodobacterales bacterium
CGCATCGTGCCGCCCTTGTCGTCGCCCGCCTTGCGCTGGACGACGTGGTTGCCCTGCACCCATTCCTTCAGGTGATAGACGACGGGGGTAAAGCGTTTCGCGCCCGCCTCAACGTCAAACTCCTCTGACCCCGCATCGGTCAGGCCGACAAGGTTGCGGGCGGCCTCGATCACGGCCATCTGCATGCCCAGACAGATACCCAGATAGGGGATCTTTTTCTCGCGGGCATAGCGGGCGGCGTTGATCTTGCCTTCGGTGCCACGCTCGCCGAACCCGCCGGGGACCAGGATGGCGTTGAAGCCGTCAAGATAGGGGGCAGGGTCTTCGCGTTCAAAGATCTCGGCGTCGATCCATTCGGCCTTGACGCGGGTGCGGTTGGCCATGCCGCCATGGGTCAGCGCCTCGGCGATGGATTTGTAGGCGTCTTCCAGCTGGGTGTATTTGCCGACAACGGCGACGCGGACCACGCCTTCGGCGTTCTTCAGACGGTCCATCACGTCTTCCCAGCGGGTCAGGTTGGGTTTAGGCGCGGGGGTGATGCCGAACGTGTCCAGCACGGCCTGATCGAGGCCCGCGCGATGGTAGGCCAGCGGGGCCTCGTAGATCGTCTTGAGGTCATAGGCGGGGATGACATGGTCTTTGCGGACATTGCAGAAGAGCGAGATTTTCTCGCGTTCCTTGTCCGGGATCGGGTGTTCGGATCGGCAGACAAGGACATCGGGGGCAAGGCCGATGGATTGCAGTTCCTTGACGGAGTGCTGGGTGGGTTTGGTTTTCAGCTCCCCCGAGGCCGCGAGGTAGGGCAGCAGGGTCAGGTGCATCAGGATGGATTGGCCGCGCGGGCGTTCGTGGATGAACTGGCGGATGGCCTCAAAGAAGGGCAGGCCCTCGATGTCGCCGACGGTGCCGCCGATCTCGCAGAGCATGAAGTCGACCTCGTCTTGGCCAATGCGGAGGAAATCCTTGATCTCGTTGGTGACGTGGGGGATCACCTGGATGGTCTTGCCGAGGTAATCGCCGCGGCGTTCTTTTTCCAGCACGTTGGAATAGATGCGCCCCGACGAAATGCTGTCGGTCTGGCGGGCAGAGACGCCGGTGAAACGCTCATAATGGCCAAGGTCGAGGTCGGTTTCAGCACCATCGTCGGTCACGAACACTTCGCCATGTTCAAAGGGCGACATCGTGCCGGGGTCGACGTTGAGGTAGGGGTCGAGCTTGCGGAGCCGGACGGTGTAGCCACGGGCCTGCAAAAGCGCGCCAAGGGCGGCGGAGGCGAGACCCTTGCCAAGCGAGGACACCACGCCGCCGGTGATGAAGATATAGCGCGCCATAGGACAAGCCCCCGTGTTTCATGGGCGATTCGGGATCAGAGGAATCGCATCACCACGGGAGTCGGGGAATATCCCAGATCCCGTGCCGACGCAACGGCACCGCAAGATGCTGCGGGCCGGAACGTCATTCTGTCAAATGATGGTGGTATCAGGGGTTTGTCGCCGGTGGCGTTGCAGGCTCTGCCGTGGAAGGTACGGCCGGTGCATCGATGTCGCCCGGGGGCAGCAGATCATCGCCAGCCTTCAGCCCGGGGACGGCACTGCCTTCGGTTTCGGCGGGGGTTTCGGTGGTCACCGGAACCTGGTCTGCCACAGATCCCTGGGCCGCATCGCGCGCAGCCAGGATCGTCAACGTAACCGATGTGACGATGAAAGCGGCGGCAAAAATCCAGGTCAGTTTTGCCATCGGCGTCGTCGGCGGACGACCGGAGATATTGCCACCCCCGCCCCCCATGCCAAGCCCGCCCCCTTCGGAGCGCTGCAGCAAGACCACGCCGATCAGGATCAGGGCGATGATCAGGTGGACGGACAGGATGACGTTTTCCATGGGTGCTTTCCGGCAGCTTTGCCGCGCTTATCTAGGGGCAAGCGCCGGTCGGTGCAAGCTGTTAGCCTTGGTCCTTTGCAAAGAGCCAGCCCCAGATCGCGGTCCCGACAGCGCCACCGGCAATCTGGGCTGCGACAAAGGCGGCGACGTCGGCCGGGGCAATGCCCGCGAATGTGTCTAAAAGGGTGCGTGCAAGGGTCACGGCGGGATTGGCAAAAGATGTGGAAGCGGTGAACCAGTAGGCCCCGGTGATGGTCAGGCCGACCAGCAGCGGCACCGCCTGCGGTGCGTGGCGTATCCCGCCGAAGATGACCCCGATCAGGGTAAAGGTCGCTATGGCCTCGGAAAGCCACTGGCCGACACCGCCGCGTGCGGTCGCCGCGATCTGGATCGCAGGCAGATCGAACATCAGGTTGGCCAGCAAGGCTCCGACGGACCCGCCAACGCATTGCGCTAGGATGTAGGGGAACAGGTCAGCCACCGGAAGGCCGCGGCGGATTGCCATGACGCCGCTGACGACAGGGTTGAAATGCGCGCCAGAGAGGGGCGCAAGGATGGTGATCAGCACCACCAGTATTGCCCCCGTGGCCAGCGCATTGGCCAGAACGGCCAGCCCGTCTATTCCGCCCGACAAACGGTCCGCCATGATGCCGGACCCGATGACGGTGGCGACCAGAAGGGCGGTGCCCATGAATTCGGTCCCCAGGCGGCGGGTCAGGTCGGCGCTCATGCAATGCCCTGTACTGGGACGATTTCGCCGTCTTCCTTAACGAACGGTCCGCGCTGCGGCGTAGGCAGGATGTCCAGCACAACCTCGGACGGGCGGCACAGGCGCACACCACGCTCGCTCACCACGATAGGCCGGTTGATCAGGATCGGGTGCGCCATCATCGCGTCCAGCCGTTGCTCGTCGGTGATGAAGTCGCGATCCAGCCCAAGCTCGAGATACGGCGTGCCCTTTTCGTGCAAAAGTTCGTGCGGCGTGATGCCCATACGGTCGATGAGAGAGATCAAAAGGTCACGCGCGGGCGGCGCGATCAGATACGGGATCACATGCGGCAGGATACCGGCATTGCGGATGAGGCCCAACGTGTTGCGGGAGGTGCCGCAGCCGGGGTTGTGATAGATGATGACGTCGTGCAGGGCCCGTGGGTTATGGCGGGAACATAACAGAGATGTGTCAGTTGGCACCGTCGCCCGGCGGCCCCTCGCAAGCCGCGCTCAGCTTGTTGCCATCGGGATCTCGGACATAACACGCGTAAAAACTGGTGCCGTAGGGGCGCAGGCCGGGGGCACCTTCGTCGGTGCCGCCATTTGCGACGGCGGCGGTGTGGAAGGCATCCACGGCGGCGCGGGACGGGGCATCGAAGGCGGGCATGGAGCCGTTGCCGCTGGTCGCGCGCTGTTGGTCGAAGGGAAGGGTGATCCACAGGCGGCAGCGCGTGTCTGCAGGGGTGGCATAGCCGATCTCTTCGGTTTCGGTGCGCTGCCGATGCAGGCCGATGGTCGCCATGACCGGATCGTAGAACCGGGTGGCCGCTTCAAGGTCATTGGTGCCGAGGGTGAGGTAGAGGAGCATCAGCCCTCGATCTCGTCGACGCTTGCCTGTCCTGACAAGCGCTGGCGCAGGATTGACCAGGACAGGCCAATGCCGAGGATCAGGGAAAGGGCGAAAATCCCGAGCCAGACGTTCAGGTTCTGGTTGCCAAGCGCCAGCACGCCCCAGTCGATCAGCACCCAGATCATCGCACCGAACAGGGCCGCGATGATCAGCATGCCAAAGGCCCCGAGCGACCGGAACGTCGCCCCCACATAGATGATGTAGCCCACCGCCAGCACCAGCCCCAGAAGGACCGCAAGCGGCGTCTGGATGCCCCAGTTCGCCTCGACCCAGCGGACATAGTTCCATTGCGTCGGATTAAATGTTGCGGCGAGGAGAACAAACGCGCCAAGCCAGCGCAGAAGGATGCCCATGGGATGATCCGGGGTTGTGTTAAGCTGACCCTAGGGGTGACAAATGCGGGTGTTGATGTCCAGTCTTTCGGAGGGACAGGCGCGAAAGGGAGCGTCATATGGAGCAGGAACGCCAGTATCACGACCCGGAACTGGCACAGTTCTATGATTGGGATTGCCCCTGGACGCCTGATTTTGACTACTTTGCGTCACTGGTTGCGGGTTCGCAGTCGGTGCTTGACCTCGGATGCGGCACGGGGATTTTCACGGCGGAACTTGCGGCGCGTGGCGCTGATGCGGTCGGGGTCGATCCTGCGGCGGCAATGCTGGACATTGCGCGGGCAAGGGCCGGCGGGGACAAGGTCACCTGGGTTGAGGCGGATGCACGCAGGCTTGACCTTGGGCGGCGGTTCGGGGCTGTGGTGATGACGGGGCATGCGTTTCAGACGCTGCTCACGCGTGACGACCGGGCGGCGGTTCTGGAGACGATTGCGCGGCATCTGGAACCGCGGGGGCGGTTCTTTTTCGACAGCCGGAACCCTGCAGCGCGAGAGTGGGAGGACTGGACTCGCAAGGCGACCTACGAGCGGCGGGAGCATCCGGCGTTCGGGAAGGTCGAGCGATGGAATGATGCTCGGGCCCTGAATGGTCCGGAATTGGTGGAATACGAGACCCACTACCGGCTACAGGACGGGCGCACCTATTCCGCAACATCCCGGTTGGCGTTCCCGACCTTTGCGGAGTTGTCCGACCTGATTGCCAAGGCAGGTTTGCGGGTCGACCGCTGGTGCGGCGATGCGTTGGGTGGGCCGCTGCGCGACGGCTGCCCCGACCTCATCCCATTTGGCGGCCTTGCCGACTAGTCCCACTTTCCCGGTTCCCCCTGCGCCCGGCTTTGTCTATAGGTCAGTCGGTTTTGGGAACCCGAGGGATCAGCAGTATGGCCAATGTCGTTGTTGTGGGGGCTCAATGGGGCGATGAGGGCAAGGGCAAGATCGTCGATTGGCTGTCGGAACGCGCCGACATCGTGGCGCGGTTTCAGGGCGGCCATAATGCGGGACATACGCTGGTCATCGACGGCAAGGTCTACAAGCTGTCGCTGTTGCCATCAGGGATCGTGCGGGGCGGCAAGCTCAGCGTCATCGGCAACGGCGTTGTGCTGGATCCGTGGCACCTGGTGATGGAGATCGACAAGCTGCGGGGACAGGGCGTTGAAATCACGCCGGAAAACCTGATGATCGCGGAAAATGCGCCACTGATCCTGCCGGTGCATGGCGAGTTGGATCGCGCCCGCGAGGGGGCTGTAGGAGTGGCCAAGATCGGCACGACAGGGCGCGGTATTGGACCGGCCTACGAAGACAAGGTGGGCCGCCGGGCCATCCGTGTGGCGGATCTGGCCGATGCGGCGACGCTGGAGGCGCGTGTGGACCGGCTTTTGGCGCATCACGACGCTTTGCGCCGGGGGCTGGGGTTGCCCGAGGTTGACCGGGCCGCGCTGCTGGATGCGTTGCGTCAGATTGCGCCGCAGGTGCTGCCCTATGCGAAGCCGGTCTGGAAAGTGCTCAATGAGGCGCGGCGCGCGGGCAAGCGGATCCTGTTCGAAGGGGCGCAAGGGGCGCTTTTGGACATTGATTTCGGCACCTATCCTTTTGTCACATCTAGCAATGTGATTGCCGGGCAAGCGGCAACCGGGACTGGTCTTGGGCCGGGGGCGATCGGCTTCGTGCTGGGCATCGTCAAGGCCTACACAACCCGCGTGGGCGAAGGTCCGTTCCCGGCAGAGCTGTTTGACGCGGATGGTGACCGACTGGGAGAGCGGGGGCATGAATTTGGTACCGTTACCGGGCGAAAACGCCGCTGCGGCTGGTTCGATGCGGTGTTGGTGCGCCAGACCTGCGCCACCAGCGGCGTGTCCGGCATCGCGCTGACCAAGCTGGACGTGCTGGACGGGTTCAAGGCGCTGAAGATCTGCGTGGGTTATGAGCTGGATGGCATGCAACTGGACTATCTGCCGACGGCGGCGGACCAACAGGCCCGCTGCAAACCCGTCTATGAAGAGATGGATGGTTGGACGGAGACAACTGCCGGGGCACGGTCCTGGGCAGAGTTGCCCGGGGCGGCGATCAAATACGTGTGGCGGATCGAGGAATTGATCCAGTGTCCGGTGGCGCTACTTTCTACCTCGCCGGAACGGGATGACACCATCCTCGTCACCGACCCGTTCGTGGATTGAGAGGCTGCAGATGGCGCTAGACTATAAAACGCGGCGACGGCTGTCGCTGTTGATCCTGCTGGTCGGCGTGCCGCTTTACATCGTGGCAGCGGTCAGCATCGTGGGGCTGTTCGACCGTCCGCCTTTCTGGCTGGAACTGTGCGTCTATATCGGGCTTGGCGTGCTGTGGGCGCTGCCGTTCAAGGCCCTGTTTCGTGGGATCGGCCAGGCAGATCCGGAGGCGCAACCGCAAGACAGCGCCGTGGACCCGCATCACCCACAGAAATGAAAAGGCACCCCGCGACGGGGTGCCTAGGGTTCATTGCCGCATGAGGCAGGGTCAGTTCTCTCCGACCATCTTGCGCGCCTGCGCCAGGATCGGCGCGTCTTGTTGCAACGCATATTGCCCCCGGCGTTTCTTGATGAAATCGCCCGTGCGCAACAGGTTGCCAAAGCTGCGCAGCACATCTTCGCGCTGGAATTCGCCCGCGTCGCCATGCGCCTCGATCTGGCGCATCAATTGCGGACGGGTGAACGAGGGCATCTCCTCGATCTCCATCGCGTAGGCTGCGGCGGCTTGCAACAGGCTGGGCAGATCTTCGGCCCCGACCCGTTCGGCGAATTCCGAAAACGACCGTGGATCGGCGAAGATTGCGGCATCGTCGAAGTTTTCGCCGTCTTCCAGATCGAGCAAATCATCCGGGACGTCGTCGGCCAGATCCGTTTGTGCAATGGCATCGACCAAAGGTTCGGCAACGGCCGCCGAGGATGCACCTGCAACGATGCGGCGCGGACGGACCGGCACCACCGGGGCGGCAGGGGGACGCGTTTCGGTGACGGCTACAATTGCGGCCGTCGAGGCGACCTTTGGCCGGTCGATGCGCTGTTCAGATACCAGCACCAGCGGGGCCGGGCGGTCGGTCTGCGCCGGCGCTTCGGCCTCATCGGGGCGGCTGGGACGCACAGCGCGGGCAAGATCGTCGCGATAGGGATCGAGGCGTTCTTCCTCGGCGGGGTTTTTCGCGCGTCCGATCCGCCGGTCGGCGATGGTGGCCGCCACAGCGGCCTTGAGATGTGCAATGGCCGAAAGGCGGCGGCGGTTTTCTGGGCCGGCCATTTCCGTATCGGCCTGCCGCAGCAGGCGTGCCATGTCGGCATCCTTGTCGGCGTCGGCCCCAGGGGGATTTGCCGCGGCACCTGCGGCTTCGGCGTCGGCCAGTTCGGCGATCAGTTCCGCCTCGGCCTTGTCTGAAAGGGTCGGGTTCTGGGAGGCCGCCGGGGGTTCGCTGCCCAACATCGTCGGGCGTTCTGTTGTGCCGGGGCGACGGATCTTGATGACCCGTGCGCGCGCCATCTGCGCCTTGTTCAGCAAGCCGGGCGCGGTTTCGTCATCGTCCAACGCAGCAGCATCGGTGTCGTCGTCGATATCACTGTATGCCGCGACATCGTGCGCCTCTGCCCCGGGGACGTCGCTATCCTCGGCTGCGGGTTGGGCTGCGGGCTCCACGGCCGTTTCGGCGGGCGCGATGTCGTTGTAAAGGCGGTCATCGGCGGCGGCAGCAAAGCCAGCATCTTCAGATTCGGTCACGGTCTCAGCGGCAGCAAAGCTAGCATCTTCGGAATCGGTGACAGTCTCGGCGGCAGCAAAGTCCGCGATTGCGTCGGCATCCACGCCGTCCATCGCCGCAAGTTCGGCGATTTCCTCGGGGTCTTCGATATCGCGTGCCTCTGGCAAATCGTCGGCAAAGTCGGCGGCTGACGCAGTGTCCAGATCGATGTCATCCAGGTCGATCCGATCAAGATCGGTCATATCATAAGGGTTGGCAAAGTCGGCCTCGGCTTCGGTATTTGCCGTGTGGCCAAGGTTTTCGGTCAGGTCAGGGCCTTCGGTCATCGTCGCGATCAGGTCGGACAAGACGACGCCGTTCGCGGTCTCAACCGGGGCCTCGAGACCGGGTTGTTCGTCGATCCGGGGGGAATCTTCGCGGCCCAGGATCAAGCGGTCCAGCATCGCAGCTTGGTCGTCGTCAGGTGCAACGGCTTCGGTCTTAGCTACTTCGTCGTGGACGGAATTGGCATCATCGGCAAGCGTTTCGGCAATCGCCGGCGCGATATCAAAGGCGTCAAAGGACAGATCGGCCTCGACCGGTGACGGGTCAGAACTTTCGACGGTCTCTTCAGGTTCTTGGGTGACTACCTCTTGGGCGGCGGCCAGCACGACGGCCTCCACTTCTGTGTCCTGGGCATCATTCATCACGACTTGCAGCGTGGTCTCTTCTACTACAAGCAGTTCGGCGGCGGTTTCCACAGGTTCGCTTTCGACATCCTGCGCGTCAAAATCGGTGGAAATGTCGAGGTAGACGGCATCCTCGGCAAAATCGTTCGCCGCCTCAAGGAGGAGATCTGCGGCCGGGGCTGCTTCGAAATGTTCGTCCTCGTAAAGATTGTCGGCCTCATCGCTCGCCCAGGCCACCACAGCGCTGGTTGCGGTCGCGGAAGGTGTGACGCCATCGGCAGCAGCGGCGCGGCGCAGCCTTTGCAGGCGTGCGGCGACGCCATCGTCTGCGGTCTGGTCGACGGAAGGTGCCAACGGGGCAGCGGCTTCGACATGGACTGGCATAGGGGTGGATTGTGGCACGACCGGTGCAACCGGTGCCATCGCCTCGCCGGTGCGCAGGGTGATTCCGTTCTGGTCGATCTTGGCCTCGACCCGACGCTGAACCTCGCGTTCCGCGATGCGGTGCAGCATGGCGGCGTCAGGCGTTGGCGGTTCGGCGCCGAAATAGCGGTCATCTGCGGCAAGGTCGCGGAAATACTCCGCTATCGCCTTCATCGTATTGAATGGATCGTCAAAGCCTTCCAGCGTACAGCTGAAAGTGCCATAGGAGACGGTAAGGATTTTGTTCGCCCCGGTCATGTGACGGACGTCCTTTTACAATTCGTACCAGACACTCGTGACGGCACTGTTGCTCGAATCCATGGACAGAGAAGGGTGATTTGAAGGATTGATTGTGTTCCCCGACCCGGATCATCGCCACAATTGACAACAGTATCGGCAGAAATCAGATGATTGTCGAATCCTCTCGGGCCATTGTGCTGGTGGGCGGCGGTCCGGTGCCGCGCCGGGATCTGGTGCTGGCAATGGCGCGTGCGCCACACTTGGTCGCGGTGGACGGCGGAGCCAATCGGCTTCATGCGCTGGGCCTTGTGCCAGAGGCGGTGATCGGCGATCTGGATTCGATTTTTCCGGCCGTGAGGAAGGCCCTTTCGCCCGCGATCGTGCATGAAATGGCCGAGCAGGAGACGACCGATTTCGACAAGGCGCTGCGGTCCGTGTGCGCACCTATCGTGCTGGCGGTGGGGTTTCAGGGTGCGCGGCTGGATCATGGGCTGGCGGTGCTGACGGCGCTGGTGGCGCATGCCTGCCAGCCCTGTATCGTCATCGGCGCGTCCGACATTGTGTTTCATGCGCCGCGCCGGATGGATCTGGAACTAGTTCCGGGTGACCGCTTTTCCCTGTTTCCAATGACCGATTTGAAAGGCCGCAGCAGGGGGCTGCGCTGGCCCATTGACGGGATCGGTTTTGCGCCGAACGGAATGATAGGCACGTCAAATCAGGTGGTTGCGCGCGAGGTGCAGCTGGATATGGATGGCCCCGGCATGCTGGTCATCCTGCCGCGCCGCCGGTTGGATGCGGCAATTGCCGGGCTGGTGTCAGTGACCGGGAAGGGCGCGTGACACGGCACGTTCGCGCCAGATGATGTAAAGGCCCGACCCGGTGATGATCGCGATGCCGATCCATGTGATGCCATTGGGAAAATCGCCAAAGACCAAATACCCATAAAAGACCGCTGAGACGAGTTCGGTATAGTGCAATGGCGCCAGGGTCGCGGAGGGCGCATATTTCAGCGCATAGGTGATGCACATGTGGCTGACCGTGGCCCAGAACCCGACGCCAAGCAGCCAGATCCAGGCCAAGCCTTGCGGCATCACGGGGTCAAGGACGGCGCTGCCGGACCCCTCGAACGCCCACATTGCGGCGAGGCAAAAGATGCTGCCGATCCAGGACGTGTGCACCTGCATCATGACCGGATGCATCAAGGGGGACGCCGCGCGGGTGATCAGCATGTAGAAAGCAAAGGCGAAAGCGCAAGCTAGCGGATAGAGCGCCACCCAGCCATAGACGTCGATCGATGGCTGGATCACCAGCAATGCTCCACCGAACCCCACGACTGATGCCGCGATCCGGCGCGGGCCGATGCTGTCGCGAAACAGCAGATAACCCAGAATCAGCAGAATGAAGGGTTCGACGAACACGATGGCAAGCGCATCGGCGATGGGCATCACCTGAACGGCGGCAACAAAGGTGAAGGTGGAGGCGATGAGCAAGAGCGCCCGCACGACCATGAGCCACAGGGCCTTGCGGTCCAGGTCCCAGCCAAGGCCCATCCAGACAGCTACCGGCACCATAAGGCCGAACTGCAGCACGAAGCGAGCGGTCGTGATCTGGCCCACTGGGATCGTCGCGGTGGCAAGTTTGGCGCAGACGTCCAGAAGCGGGGCCATGACGCAAAAGGCCAACATCAGGCCGACACCCCGATAGGTGCGGCCGGTCACATGCGCTGGGGAGAGCGTCGCGGTCATGAGCGTGTGACTAGCAGTTCGGCACGTTGACGGCGAGGCCGCCGAGCGAGGTTTCCTTGTATTTCTCGTGCATGTCGCGGCCCGTCTGGCGCATCGTCTCGATGCAGGCATCGAGAGAGACGAGGTGGATGCCATCGCCGCGCAAGGCCAAGCTGGCGGCGGAAACGGCCTTGATGGCGCCAAGGCCATTTCGCTCGATGCACGGGACCTGCACAAGGCCCTTGACCGGGTCACAGGTCATACCAAGGTGATGCTCCAACGCAATTTCTGCCGCGTTTTCGACCTGTTCGGGGGTGCCGCCCAAGACGGCGGCGAGGCCAGCGGCGCCCATCGCGGCGGCAGAACCAACCTCGGCCTGGCAGCCGCATTCGGCCCCGGAGATGCTGGCGTTGTGCTTGCAAAGGCCCCCGATGGCGGCGGCGGTCAGGAGGAAATCGCCGAGTTGGGAGCGGGAGGCACCGGGCACGTGGTCGAGCCAGTAGCGGATCACCGCAGGCACGACGCCAGCGGCCCCGTTGGTGGGCGCAGTCACGACCTGCCCCCCGGCGGCGTTTTCCTCGTTTACGGCCCTCGCGTAGAGAGACATCCAGTCGTTGATCGTGTGCGGCGGGGTCATGTTCAACCCGCGTTCGGCCATCAGCGCCTCGTGGATACCGCGCGCGCGGCGGCGGACTTTGAGGCCACCGGGCAGGATACCGGTACCCAGCATGCCGCGGTCGATGCAGTCAGTCATCACCTGCCAGATCCTGTTCATCCCGGCGTCAAGCTCGGCGGCGGGCATGCGGGTCAGCTCATTGGCGCGTTTCATCTGTGCGATGGTCTTGCCTGAGGATCTTGCCATCGCCAGCATCTCGACAGCAGTCTCGAACGGGTAGGGGACGTTTGCCTTGGGGCGGGCCTTTTTGTCCGTAGTGGCGGCAAGCTCGTCGGCGGTCAAAACGAAACCGCCCCCGATGGAATAGTAGGTCTCGGACAGGATCACGTCACCTTGGGCATCGGTTGCGCGAAGGATCAGGCCGTTGGCGTGACCCGGAAGGGCGGGGCCGAAATCGAACTGAAGGTCGGTCGCGGGGTCAAACTTCAGCGGCGGTAGGCCGGGGACCTCAATGAGTTTCGTGTCACGGGTCCGGGCAAGCGCGGCATCGGCTTTCTCGGCGTCATAGGTTGCGGGCAGGAACCCGGCGAGGCCGAGGACGGTTGCGCGGTCGGTAGCGTGGCCCACGCCGGTAAAGGCAAGGCTGCCATGAAGACTGGCGCGCAAACCCCTGGGATGGAACGGGGACCGGCGCAGCAGGTCGAGGAACATCCCCCCCGCCACCATCGGACCCATTGTATGGGACGAGGACGGGCCGACGCCGATCTTGAACATGTCGAAGACGGACAAGAACATAGGGTACCTTTGTGGTCAGGATGGGTTGGTGAAGATGGTGGAACCAAGGTCGTCGGCAGCAGCGGCGGCAAGGGCGGCCGGGCGTTTTTCCAGCGCGGCGAACACAGGACAAAGGGCAGGGAAATCGCTGGCAGACCAGCGGGCAGGATGACCGGGTTCCAGCGTGCTGATCCAGCGGATAAGGGTCGCGACAAAATAGCCGAGGATCGAAGGTTCGGCAGGTGACAGCCAGGCGGGCTTTTCGCGGGCAACCATCTGCTCGAGGAGCGTCAGGTCCTCGCGCAGGTGTGCCGTGGCTGTCAAAGTGACGGCAGCCGCCGCTTCGGGTCCGGCGGTGCGTTCGGGGTAGAAGATTTGCATCACCGTGGGGTGGACCTCATTTGTGACGAAGATGAACCACTTTAGAAACGCGGCGCGGTCCGGGCTGCCTTGGGCGGGCGCAAGTTTTCCATGCTTTTCGGACAGGTAAAGCAGGATCGCCGCCGTCTCGAAGATCGGACCGTCGGGCGTTTCCAGCACCGGGATCTTGCCCAGAGGCTGCAGGCTGCGATAGGCGGCGCTATCGAGGGCACCGCTGGCCCGGTCGATCAATGTGGCGGTATAGGCAACTTCCAGTTCCTCCAGAACCAGACGCACGATCAGAGCGGCGGAGTCGGGCCAAGTATGCAGGATGTACGTCATGCAACAACCTTGATCGGAGGGCGCGCGGGTTGCAAGCAGGTCACGTCGCCGATCCGTTTGGCGGCGTGACGTGGACGGGAGCGGTGAACGGGTTAGGGCCAAGCCCCTCGGCCAGGATCAGGCGCTGTGTCGCGGGTCGGGCTTCGATGCGGCGGGCAATGTCACCCAAGGCCGGGTAGTCGTCCAGGTGGAACCAGGACATCTGACCCTTGGGAAAAAGGACTGCCCACCGCATAAGGCAAACGACATACGCAGCCATGACACCCCCGACGGCAAACGGGCCGGGCGCATCTTCGGCTGCCTGATCCAGCAACTTGAAATGCCGCCGCAGACGATTGGTCATGATGGCATGGTGACCGGCCTCAGCGTCTTTTGGCACATATTGCTCGGGATAGAAGATCTGGCGAAGGTCGGCATGCACGGTGTTTGACAGGAAGAACAGCCATTTGAGCAGGGTGATCCGCGCGGGTTCCGCCTCGCCGGGGCCAAAGCCGTGGCGGTCGACCAGCCACAAAAGGATCGCCCCGGTTTCAAAAAGAATGCCTTGCGGGGTTTCAAGGGCCGGGATCAACCCGGCAGGGTTGACGACACGGTACGCGGCTGCCGACTGCGCACCCGCGGTGTGGTCGACCAATGCTGTCTGGTAAGGCAAGCCCGCCTCGTCGAGTACGAGACGGACGATCAGCGAGGCGCTGTCGGGCGCAAAATGCAAAAGATACATGGTCCGGCCCTCGTTTGATGCATTGCTATCCCTGTTGGAGGGGCATGCCCCGCCGGTTTGCGACCCGCAAGATCAGATCCGCGCCTTTGGCCGCGCTGTCGCGGCTTTGCGCTGGTCCAGTTGGCGAAAACGCTCTTACACACGGGGCCGCATCTGCCTATAACCGGGGCCGCGATGGCCAGGAGACATGTGATGCCCGCCGAGCTTTCCCCGATCGACACCGCAAAACACGCGGCGGCCCGCCGGTCCGTCGACTTTGTCGAAAGCGGAATGAAGCTGGGTCTTGGCACCGGCTCCACCGCCGCCTGGATGGTTCGCGCCCTTGGTGAGCGCATTCGCGATGAAGGTTTGCGCGTTACGGGGGTTGCAACATCACGTCGGACGGCGGAGCTGGCGCGTCAGGCGGGCGTGCCGGTGACGACTTTGGACGAGGCGAAATGGCTGGATTTGACCATTGACGGCGCAGACGAGTTTGATGCGCAGTTGAACCTGATCAAGGGCGGCGGGGCTGCCTTGCTGCAAGAAAAGATCGTGGCCACCGCGTCGGACCGCATGATTGTCATCGCCGACGCGGCCAAGCAGGTGTCGCATCTCGGGGCGTTTCCGCTGCCGGTGGAAATCGTGCCCTTTGGCTGGCAGACCACCAAGGCGCTGATCGAGGAGATGCTGGCGGGACTGGATGTGTTGAGCCGCGACTGCACCTTGCGCATGGCGCAGGACGCTCCGTTGGTGACGGACGAGCGGAATTACATCGTGGATCTACACCTTCGCCACATCGGCAATCCGCGCCAGGTGGCGCTGGCGTTGAACCAGATCCCCGGCGTTGTCGAGAATGGACTTTTCCTGGATATCTGCGACACCGTGATCTTGGGACATGGCGATGGCCGGGTCGATGTCCTGAACGCGGAAACCACGCGTTTCGGGTCGGATGCGGATGTTTTGGCCGAAGAGGCCAATATCTTTCGCGACATGGGGAATTGAGCCGATGGCCTTTGACTGCGACCTCTTTGTGATCGGCGGCGGGTCCGGCGGCGTGCGTGCAGCGCGGATCGCCGCGGCCGAAGGGGGCGCAAAGGTCCATCTGGCCGAGGAAAGCCGCATGGGCGGCACCTGTGTCATTCGCGGCTGCGTGCCAAAAAAACTGATGGTGTTTGCGTCAAGCTATGGCGAGATGTTTCAGGATGCCCGCGCCTATGGATGGGATGTGGACGACCGTGGGTTTGACTGGCCAAAGTTCCGCCATGCGCTCGAAGCTGAGCTGAAGCGGCTTGAGGCGTCCTATCGCGCCACTTTGGTCGGGGCCGGGGTGACCATCCACGATGTGCGCGCCACGGTGCAGGATGCCCATACCGTGCGCCTGGCCAGTGGCGAGAGGGTGCGAGCCAAGCACATTCTGATTGCCACCGGCGGGCGGCCCTTTGTGCCGGAGTTCGAAGGCCGTGAGCTGGCCATCACCTCCAACGAGATGTTTCACCTGCAAGACTTGCCGAAACGCGCGCTGGTGGTCGGCGGAGGGTACATCGCATCCGAATTCGCCTGCATCCTGCACGGCATGGGGGTTGCGGTGACGCAATTCTATCGTGGAGCTCAGATCCTGCGCGGGTTCGATGACGAGGCGCGGGGACATGTGTCCACGGCGATGCAAGCACGCGGGATTACCATTCGTTGCGGCACCGATGTGATGCGGCTGGAACGTGTTGAAAGTGGTATCCGGGCGGTGTCGACCGATGGGTCGGACGCCATATTTGATCAGGTGCTATATGCGACGGGCCGCAAACCGAACGCCGCCGGGATCGGGCTGGAGAGCTTGGGCGTACATTTCGGTCGGCTCGGACAGATTGTTGTCGACAGCTACAGCCAGACGGCGGTTCCCTCGATCTATGCCGTGGGCGATGTGACGGGCAGGATCAACCTGACCCCGGTTGCGATCCGCGAGGGCCACGCCTTTGCTGACACCGTCTTTCGCGGGGTGCCGACGATGGCCGACCATGAACTGGTTGCATCGGCTGTCTTTACCCAACCGGAAATGGGCGCGGTCGGACTGACCGAAGAGGCGGCGCGTGAACAGGAGGAGATCGAGGTTTATTCGGCGACCTTCCGTCCGATGCACAGCCTTTTTGCCGGCCGATCGGACCGCGTCCTGATGAAGCTGGTCGTATCGTTGGCGACGCGCAAGGTGTTGGGTTGCCACATCGTCGGCCCGCAGGCTGGAGAGCTGATCCAGCTTGCCGCCGTTGCGGTCAAGATGGGCGCGACCAAGGAAGATTTTGACCGTACCGTTGCCGTGCATCCGACAATGTCGGAAGAACTGGTGACAATGCGGCGTCCTGTGCGGCGAAGCTGAACAAGGTTGCTTGATTTTCCGTCCCGAGTAACCAGTTAAAGGGACAACTGAACGCAAGAAAGGTTGATTGATGTCGGATAACGGCGGCCCCTGGGGTGGCGGGGGCAAAGGTGAGGATCGCGGCGGTGATGGCCGGAACGGAGACGGCCGGCCCGGAGGCGAAAACCGTCGTCCAGGCGGGCCAAGACGGCCGGGTGGCGAAGGGCCGCAAATCCCCGAGATCGATGAGCTTATGCGCAAAGGGCAAGAACAACTGCGCGTTCTGATGGGCGGGCGCGGTCGCAACAGCGGCGGCGGCGGTCCGGATGGCGGCAGCGGCGGCCCGACAGGGCCTTTGTTCTCGCGCCAAGGGCTTGCCCTTGCGGGTCTCGCGGCGATTGCGCTGTGGGGGTTCATGTCCTTTTATACCGTGCGACCTGAAGAACGGTCGGTGGAGCTTTTCCTCGGCGAAAGTTCAGGCATTGGCATGCCGGGTCTGAACTTTGCGCCCTGGCCGATCGTTTCTTATGAAAAGGTGCAGGTCACAGGCGAACGGATGACCGAGATCGGGCAGGGCGATGCGGGTGATGATTCTGGCCTGATGCTGACGCGCGACCAGAACATCGTGGATATCGGGTTCCAGGTCGTGTGGAACATCTCGGACCCTGAAATGTACCTGTTCAACCTGCAAGACCCCGAAGGCACGATCCGCGCTGTTGCTGAAAGTGCAATGCGCGACATCATTGCCCGCTCTGAACTGTCGCCGATTCTGAACCGGGACCGCGGTGTCATCGCCACGGATTTGCGGGCAGGGGTCCAATCCACGCTGGACAGCTATAATGCGGGGATTTCGGTTGTCCGCGTTAACCTGCAGCGCGCCCAACCACCCCGCGAAGTCATTGACAGCTTTCGCGAGGTTCAGGCTGCACAGCAGGAACGCGACCGGCTGGAAAAAGAGGCCGATGCCTATGCCAACCGTGTGACAGCAGGCGCACGCGGCGAAGCGGCGCGTCTTCTGGAAGAGGCCGAGGCTTACCGAGCACAGGCCGTCAACGCCGCTTCGGGCGAAGCGAGCCGGTTCCTGTCGGTCTATGACGAATATATCAAGGCGCCCGAAGTGACCCGCCGTCGTCTTTACATGGAGACGATGGAAAAGGTTCTGGGCGGCATGAACAAGGTCATCCTTGATGGGGTGGCAGGTGGCGAGGCGGGCCAGGGGGTTGTCCCCTTCCTGCCCTTGAATGAACTGAACCGGATGACGACACCACAGGCCGGTGCCGCAGCGACCGGAGGGAACAACTGATGCGCGCGATTTATGTCTTCCCCGTCCTGATCGTGCTGATCGCCGGGATCCTGTCGTCTTTGTTCATCGTCGATGAACGCAGCCGCGCATTGGTCTTGCAGTTCGGCGCCGTAAAGCAGGTCAAAACCGAACCCGGTCTGGGATTCAAGATCCCCTTTATCCAGGAAGTGGTTTATTACGAGGACCGCATTCTGGGTCTGCCGACGGCCCCGGTCGAAGTGACCATGCTCGATGACCGCCGCCTGGTGGTCGACGCCTTTGCCCGATGGCGGATCGTTGATCTGGTCGCCTTCCGCGAAGCTGTCGGCGTTGGCGGCGAAGAAACGGCGCTGCGCCGCCTTGAGGGGATCGTGAACCCGGCCATCCAGGAAGTCCTCGGCTCCGTGGATTCGGCACGGGTCCTGTCCGAGGACCGCACCGGCTTGATGAACAAGATCCGCGACAATGCCCGCGCCCAGGCGCTGGCGCTGGGGATCGATGTCATCGACGTGCGGCTGACGCGGACGGATCTGCCCGAACAGAACCTGTCGGCGACCTTTGCCCGGATGCGGGCCGAACGCGAACGCGAGGCGGCGGACGAGGTCGCGCGCGGCGGCGAAGCTGCGCAACGTGTGCGGGCCTCGGCGGACAGAACTGTGGTGGAACTGACCTCGGATGCGCGCCGTCAGGCTGAAGTGGCCCGCGGCGAGGCAGATGCAGAACGCAACAGGATCTATGCCGAGGCTTTTGGCCGCGACCCGGAATTCTTTGCGTTTACAAGGTCGTTGACGGCTTATGAGCGGTCCCTGCTGCCGGGCAATTCCTCGATCGTGATGCGACCGGACAGCCAGTTCTTTGACTATCTGCGGTCGGACGCTGTTCGGGACCTTGATCCGGTCCCTGCGGCCCCATGACCTTGATCCTTTGGGGGATCGGGTTGGTCTTGATAGTAGAGGGGCTGGCGCTTGCGCTGGCCCCTTTGCGCATGGAGGACTTGCTACGGGCCTTGGCGCGCATCGGGCAGGATCATCGCCGCATGATCGGACTGGCTGGAATGGCCACAGGCGGCGTCCTGATCTGGCTGGCACGGAGCCTTGCTGGGTGATCCGGACCGGCTCGGCAAGAAAATGTCGTTCACGAGGCATTGAGCGATTGTAATAGGGTTTTGCATTGCAGTTTCCCGCGCCTATCTGATGATGCAGGCAAGACCGACATCTGGACGGGGCCGTCCCGTACCAAAGCCGGCCGAGCGACAACAAAAGGAGTTTGGAGTGCTTATGCAGGTTTACCCGATGACCCGCGGCGCCCGTGTCGACGTCCAGAAAATGCAGCGGCCCGCAACGCGGGTCTTTTTGGCCCTGACTTTGGGGCTTGGTCTGGCCCTTGGCCAAGCTACGGGTGCCTTTGCCCGCGCCCCGACCGAAGGTTTCGCCGAACTGGCCGAACAGATCAGCCCGTCGGTGGTCAATATCACGACCTCGTCCATGGTCGCGGGGCCCGCCGCCGGAATGGAAGGCGTCCCGCCGGGATCACCGTTCGAGGATTTCTTCAAGGATTTCATGGACCGCAACGGCCAGATGCCGCAAGACAATGCTCCGCAGAGGTCTGAAGCGTTGGGGTCAGGCTTCGTGATCAGTGCCGATGGCTTCATCGTGACCAACAACCACGTCATCGAAGGGGCCGATTCAATCGAGATCGAATTCTTTTCGGGCAAGCGGCTGGATGCCAAGCTGATTGGCAAGGACGACAAGACCGATATCGCCCTGCTGAAGGTCGAAAGTGAAACGCCGCTTCCCTTTGTGTCGTTTGGCGACAGCGACCAGATGCGGGTCGGTGACTGGGTTATGGCGATGGGCAACCCGCTTGGACAGGGATTCTCGGTTTCGGCCGGGATCGTGTCGGCACGCGGCCGGGAGCTGCAGGGTACTTATGATGACTATCTGCAAACGGATGCCGCGATCAACCGCGGCAATTCGGGCGGGCCGCTGTTCAACATGGACGGTCAGGTGATCGGTGTGAACACCGCGATCCTGTCGCCCAATGGCGGATCTATCGGCATCGGTTTTTCGATGGCGTCGAACGTCGTGACAAAAACCGTGTCGCAACTGAAGGAATTCGGCGAGACGCGGCGCGGGTGGCTGGGCGTTCGGATTCAGGACGTGACGCCGGACGTGGCCGAAGCGATGGGACTGACCGATGCCAAGGGCGCATTGATCACGGATGTGCCGGAGGGACCAGCCAAAGAGTCGGGCCTGCTGGCGGGCGACGTGATCTTGACCTTTGACGGCGTCGAGATCGCGGATGTGCGCGACCTGACCCGCAATGTTGCCGATGCGCCGGTTGGCAAGGCCGTCCCGGTGCAGGTGCTGCGCGACGGCAAGAACGAGACGATCCAGGTTACGCTGGGTCGCCGCGAAGAAGCCGAAGCGGATGCCCCTGTGCCTGCAGTGGCGGACGCACCAAAGGATCCGGTGACCAGCGATGTCCTTGGCATGACGCTGACCGTGGTCGATGACGAAATCATCGGCAAGCTGGGCCTGCCGGTTGGCAGCCAGGGTCTGATCGTGATGAATGTCGATGCGTCGTCCGAGGCTTATGCCAAAGGGCTGCGTGACGGCGACCTGATCACAGAGGCAGGCCAGACACAGGTGCTGACGACCAAGGATCTGCAAGACCGCGTGTCGGATGCCAAGGCGGCAGGGCGCAAATCGCTGCTTTTGCTGGTCCGGCGGGGTGGCGATCCAAGGTTCGTGGCGCTGTCGGTCGAATAGACAAGGCCACTGCGCAAACGTCATCAGGGGGGCTTCGGCCCCCCTTTTGCTTGGCGTTCAAAGATCGGCGCGCGGAACTTCGATCAGACCAAGATCTCGGGTTGCCGAAAGAGACAGGATGGCGCTGTCCAGACCATTGGCAGCTTGATAGCGGCGCACGGCATCCTGTGTGGCCGCGTCCATCTCGCCGGTCAGCGGCAAAAGGTAAAAGCCCCGCGCCTTGAGCGCCCTTTGCAGCGTGGCGACAAAGGCGGCATCGATCTGGTCGGAACAAGGGGTCTGAAACCAGACCGATTCACGATCCTTGACCATACGCTGGTCGACCTTGTTGGAATAGACGGGAGGCTGCACGACATTGCCTGCCTCGTCCAGAATCTGCGGGGTCAGCAAGACCTGTTCGGTCACGGTCTCGATCACGGCGGGGGTGTCGTCTCGGGCCCAGCAGGCATCGAGCGGGGCTTCGGGCGGGATGTCTTGCGTGCTGCGGACCAGATCGGCGGAAAAATCGCCGCGGCTGGCAATGCCCGACGGGGTCTGCACGCAGCCCGCAAGGATCAATGCCAAAGCCCATGCCTGGCGGGAAAATGTAGCGTCTGTCATGTGCTGCCCGATATCTGTCCCGGTTTGCCCCGGCGTTGTTGCGGCGATCTTAGCCAAAATTGCCGTTCGGCGAAAGATCAACGGCCTTTTCAGGTGCAAGGTGTTGCGGGTTGGCCCATGTCTGTGGCCGCCACACAAGCCTGGTATCAGGTTGTCGGGGCCTCTGGCAAATCCGTCGCGATTCGCCTATGTCCTGCATATATTGGCAAAAAACGGGACACTGGGCAGGCATGGCAAAGATCACTTACGTGGAACATGGCGGCAAGGAGCACGTCGTTGACGTGGCCAACGGCCTGACCGTCATGGAAGGCGCGCGCGACAACGGCATTCCGGGGATCGAGGCGGATTGTGGCGGGGCCTGTGCGTGTTCGACCTGCCATGTGTATGTCGACGCGGCCTGGGTTGGAAAGCTGCCCAAAAAGGACGCGATGGAAGAGGACATGCTCGATTTTGCATGGCAACCCGATCCCGTCAGATCGCGGTTGACCTGCCAGCTGAAGGTCAGCGACGCATTGGACGGATTGCGCGTTCAGATGCCGCAAAAGCAAATTTGATGTGGCGCGGGCTGGCACTGGCCCTCGTTGCCGTCGCCAGCCCATCTGCTGCAAAAACGCCTTTGCCGATACCTGCGGTGGTGGCCGCTGACCTTATCCTTCCGACGGATCGCTATGATCACGCCGTGCTGGGCGATGCGCTGGAATGGGGCGGATTGCGGCTGACGGTCGAGACCTGCCCGCCTTGCGCAACCCCTCGACTGCAGACAATCGACGTTACCCTTCCTGACAGCCACGTTTTCGAAGATGTCACCGCCCGTGTTGTCGATGTGACGGGCGATGGGTTGGCCGAGGTCGTGGTGGTGCAAACCCATATCCGCCGGGGGGCGTCGCTGGCGGTCTATGATGCCTTTGGACGGCGCATGGCCGCGACGCCATTCATAGGCCAACGCCACCGCTGGCTTGCCCCGGCAGGGGTCGGCGATTTCGACGGCGATGGGCAGATCGAGATAGCCTATGTCGATCGTCCGCACCTGTTGAGGGAGCTGGTCTTTGTCCGGCTTCAAGGGGATCGCCTGCAAGAAGTCGGGCGTGTCCCGGACCTGACCAACCACCGGATCGGCGATGATTTCATCACCGGGGGCGCGCGGGACTGCGGGCAGGGGCATGAACTGGTGCTGGCCTCGGGCGACTGGTCGCAGGCAATGGTCGTGACCATGGCGGGTGCGCGGGCCGCAGGGGCGGTGGACCGCATCCCGGCGCTGCTGGCCTGCCGCGACTAGCGCCGCCAAAGCCAGGATTGGCTTGCCATCGCGCCTTGCAGTTTTGGCAGCAAGCGACTGCCGCGCGGCAGCGGCGTGCCTGATGCCAGTCGCCGGACGATCACCTCGGGAGGGCACGGCAGGCCGCTGACCGGATCGCGGTAGCGCGGATAGCTGATCAGGGCAGAATGCACCAGATGCAGCAGGTCCGGGGGCACGCCGTCACCGGGGCAAGGCCTGCGGCGGTCTGGGATCAGGCCAAGATCGGTCGTCAGGCCCCATCCGGCATAGAATGGCACCCCGAGGCAGATAACCGGCTTGCCCCGGATCAGGGCCTCAAACCCAAGGGTGGAGGTGATCGTCCAGACTGCATCGGCGGCGTTGATCAGCGCCACGGGATCGGAGTCCGGCAATTCAAGGTCGGCCAGTCCGGCAAGATCGGTCGCAGCGACCGCCCCCGGCCGAAGACCAGCGGTGACATCCGGATGCGGTTTGTACAGGATAACAGCAGCAGGATGCGCCGCCCGCACCGCCCGCAAAAGGTCGAGGTTGGTGCGCACCTTGTCCGCGCCAAGACGGATCGAGGCGTCGTCCTCGACCTGGCCGGGGACCAGGATCTTGTGGCCTTGCGGCAAGGCGGGCAGGGGCGGGGTGGCCAGATTGTATTTGCTGATGGCGCCAGCTACCAGGGCCTTTGCCAGACGGTCCGCCCGTGCCCGGGACCAATCGCTAAGCGGGGTCTTCATCAGCGCTTCGAACCGACTGGGCCGGGTCGGATCGTAGTAGATGCCCATGTCATCAAGCACGAGGCTGAGGGGGGGCACCAGTTCGGCCCCAAGCCCACGCGAGCGCAAAAAGCCATCCTCGACCCGCACGATCCGGGGCGCGCTGGCAAGGGAGCTGGTTTCCTTGCCAGCCCAGACCATCAGTGGCTGGTCGCGGCGGATGGCGGACGCCATGGCACGGGACGGATTGTCGTCAAAGCGCAATTTACGTTGGCGGCCGAAAAAGGATTGAAATGTCTTTCGCTTCCACAGCCTTACGCCCGTTGCCACATAGCCCGCCCGGTCCTGTCGATAGCTGCGTGTTTCCGCCTCTAGCTGGTCGATCACCTCTTCCAGCGAACACAAGCGGTCCAGACATGGATCGTACCAGGTCGGGGCCAGGATCATCGCGGCGGCGAAAAGCTGAACCTTTGTCAGGTGGCGATTGCGGCGGGCGACGGGCGCGTCATCTGCGCTGAGACCCCAGCCCGCATAAAAGGGTTGGCCAAAGACGCAAGGGCGATGGCCGGCCAGGATCGCCTCATACCCCAGTTGCGAGCTGACGGTGTAGACCGCGATGGCCCCGTCCAGCAACGCCCAGGGCGAAACCGGAGCCGTGCAAAGGCTGATGCGACCCTTGGCGTCGCGTTGGTCGAAATGCCCGGGGCGAAGGCCCAGTTGCGTTTCGGGATGCGTCTTGATCACGATCCTTACGGCGGGGTGATCGTGTTGCGCGCGCATCAGCATGTCGCGAAAGGTCTGCGCGGATGCCCCGCCATACCGGATCGATGCGTCATCGCGGGTCTGGTCAAGGACAAGCACATAGCCGGATGCCGGGCAGGGCAGGGCAGGATCATGGATATTGTATTTTGACAGATGCGCGGCCCGGATCCGGCTAATGGCAGCCTGCGCGCGCGCCACAAGATCGGTATCGTCCAAGGGATCCGTGGCAAGGATCGTCTCAAGCCGGGACGGGGCGGTGCTGTCATAATGCACACCGCCGGTCGGATCGAACAAAAGGCCCAGCCTGGTCCCCCCGGCCCGTCCCGGTTTGACCGACCGCAGGAACGCGTCCTCTGCCCGCCACAAAGGCACGCGGCACCAGCGTGCCAGGGCCTCGCCGCGCGGCGATACCGGGCTATGGCCCCAGACCAGCACGGCATCGCCCGGTTGGGGGCAGCCAAAATGCAGCGGAAGCCCGGCCAGTTCCGCGATCCGCGCCAACCGTCGGTCACGCAGGAACCCCAGGTTCAGATGACACAGCCGCCGGGGGGAGGACCCGGCGGCTGTGCTGGCGTGGTCAAGGTCGGCCATGACCGTCTGGTCAGGTACCGCCGGAGACCGCGTCCGATACACCGGTTGCAGCACCTGCCGTACCGGTGATGGCATTCAGCGTCTTTTGCCACTGCACGAAGGGCGCTTCGGTCACGTAGACGGTATCGCCGTCACGAACCAGGAAATCGCGTGCTTCGAACATGCCCGTGGGTTGGGTCAGATCCAGTACATAAACCATGCGCTGATCACCAATCAGGTCGTTGCGACCCAGCACGGTATTGGCAATCTCGGCGGGCTCGTTACGGAACACAAAGACCCCGGTGGGATCGGCCAAGGAGGTGTTCAGGCCGCCGACTGTGGCGATCGCCTCGATTGCCGACAAGTTCTGGGTGTTGAAGGGCACGCGGTTCTGCGACCCCGTTGCGCCCAAGGCCACGAAGGCGCGGGTATCGGTCTCGACCACGATCCGGTCTCCGGGGCGCAAGGCGATGTCGAGACCGGGGTTTTCGTACAGGTCCATCAGCCAGACTTTGCCGGTCTGGTGACCGCGCGTGACGCGAACAATGGCGATCTCCTGATCAACCGACACGCCGCCAGCGCGAGCCAGCATTGCCGACAGGGTGCGGGTTGCACGTTCGACGGGATAGACGCCCTGCGCGCCGACCGACCCCGATATTGTGACCGTAGCACCGTCGCCCGCCAGGCGCTGCACGGTGACCTGGGGATCGGGCGTCTGGGTGTCCAGCTTGCGGGTCACCGCCTTGCGCAGACCTTCGGGCGTTTGCCCCGCCGCCTTGATGCGTCCGGCATAAGGCACAAAGATATAGCCCTGGCCGTCTACCTGCACATCCGTCAGCGCAGACACACGCTGTCCGGTATTGCCCAAAAGCGGATCATCGCGGACGTTTTCAAAGATGGTCAGGCCCAGCGTGTCCCCGGGGGCAATCGTGTCGGACCCGACAAGCCCTGCATTTCGAAAGCCAGAGCCAAAGCCAAAGGATGGCACGATGGATGTCGCGCGTGTCACCCGGTCATTGACCGTGACAATGAAGGCGTCGCCTTCCTTCAGGACGGAGCCTGCGAAAATCTCGCGCTTGTTTGGGCCGGAACGCGGCAAACCGCATGCGGTCACCACGGACAAGATCACAAGCAACAGCACGGCCTGCGCCGTTCTGGGGGTCGTTCGGATCACTGCTCTCACTCCTTATGATGGAGCTTGCCTCAACTTTTGGCTGTAACCGTATCGAAAGACTGCACGATTGGCCAGCAATGGTTCGATTGTTCAGACAACGACGCGCAACTGTTGCCGCTTGGCCGCGCTCTCTGATGCAAGTGCGTCATAGGGATCCAGGTCCGACAGCATCCTGTCGACCAGGTTCCGAAGCAGCCGCTGTCGTCCGGCCGTGGAATAAAACCCCCCCGCTACCTGGCTGGTTGCCAGCTGATACGCCCGAAACGTGCGATAAGCGACAGGGTCGGGACGCTGGGGGTTGGCAAAGAATTCGGCGAGCGGCTGGGTCGACACGAACTCCGGCTTGGCATAGACGGCCTGTCCGAATATCCGCAAGGGCAGGCCACGCCACAGTGCTTGCTGGCCGGCGGTTGAATTCACCGTGACGGCGGTTTCAGCTGTATCCAAAAGCCCGCCCAGCTTTCCTCCACGGACGAAATGCACGCGCGCACCCAATCCATGCGCCTTTGTCAGCCTACGGATCTCTTGCGCAATCGGCGTGCGACCATCTTCAAGCGGATGCGCCTTGAAGACCAGATGATGGTGTGCGGGTGCGCCTTTGGCAAAGCCATGGATCACCAGATCCAGAAAATCCGTCATGGTCGTAAAGGGAGAATGCGCCTGGAAACTCGCGTCATGTTCCAGCTGCAGCAGGGCCAGATGATAGGGAAACCGGCCCCGGCTGATCCGCCTTGTGGCCAGCGTCCGTTCCCACCGGTGCAAGGGCAACAGCAGCAGACGCCGCAGGTACAGCCGGAATTCCTG
>JANPBI010000127.1:0-4305 GCA_031430315.1 Rhodobacterales bacterium
GGCGTCACTGGCCTCGATGCCGAACTTGAGATGATCCGCGACCAGTTCCGCCGGTTTGCCGATGAGGAAGTGGTGCCGCATGCGCATGGCTGGCATCTGCACGACGAGTTGATCCCGATACAGGTCATCGACAAGCTGGCAGAGATGGGCGTCTTTGGCCTGACAATCCCCGAAGCGCATGGCGGGTTCGGTCTGTCCAAGGCGTCGATGGTTGTGGTCAGCGAGGAGTTGTCGCGCGGCTATATCGGTGTGGGGTCGCTGGCAACACGAACAGAGATCGCGGCGGAACTGATCTTGTGCGGCGGGACCGAAGCCCAAAAAGCCGAGTGGCTGCCGAAGTTGGCGAGTGGGGAAGTGCTGCCGACCGCAGTGTTCACCGAGCCGAACACCGGGTCGGACCTTGGGGCGCTGCGGACCAAGGCGACGAAAGTCGGCGAGGACTGGCAGATCAACGGCAACAAGACCTGGATCACGCATGCGGCGCGGACGCATGTGATGACGGTGCTGGCACGGACGGTTCCGGGGACGACCGACTATCGCGGGCTGAGCATGTTCCTGGCGGAAAAGACGCCGGGCACGGATGCGGTGCCGTTTGTCGATGCAGGTCTGTCGGGCGGCGAGATCGAGGTGCTCGGCTACCGTGGCATGAAGGAATACACCGTCAACTTCGATGGCTTTGCGGTGAAGGGCGACAACCTTCTGGGCGGCGTCGAGGGGCAAGGCTTCAAGCAACTGATGCAGACGTTTGAAAGCGCGCGAATCCAGACCGCCGCGCGGGCCGTGGGCGTTGCACAGAACGCGCTGGAACTCGGGATGGCCTACGCCAAGGACCGCCAGCAGTTCGGCAAGGCGCTGATCGCGTTCCCGCGCGTCGCCGGAAAGCTGGCGATGATGGCGGTTGAAATCATGATGGCGCGGCAGCTGACCTACTATTCGGCTTGGCAGAAAGACCATGACAAGCGCTGCGATCTTGAGGCGGGGATGGCAAAGCTGCTGGGGGCAAGGGTGGCCTGGGCGGCGGCGGATAATGCGCTGCAGATCCATGGCGGCAACGGCTTTGCGCTGGAATACCAGATAAGCCGGGTTTTGTGCGACGCACGTATCCTGAATATCTTCGAGGGAGCAGCGGAAATTCAGGCGCAGGTGATTGCGCGCCGACTTCTGGACTGACGCATCGCGGATGTCTGACAGCGTCTTGACGCTGGCAAGTTGACCCCTATCTTGACAGTGACAACTGACACTAATGGGGAGCGCCATGACCGAAACGGTTCTGATCACCGGGATTTCCGGTTTTATCGCCAAGCACATCGCGGCGAAATTTCTTGCTGCGGGATATGTTGTGCGCGGAACCGTGCGGCGGCTGGACCGTGCGGATGAGGTCCGAAAGGCCGTGCTGCCGGTGGCGGGTGCAGGCGCGGCGGACCGGTTGAGCTTTGTCGCCGCTGACCTGGAAAGCGATGCGGGCTGGGCCGAGGCGATGGTCGGCATCAGCGCCGTGATCCACACCGCATCCCCCTTTCCGATCGCGCAGCCCAAGGACGAGAACGACCTGATCCGACCGGCGGTGCAGGGCACCGAACGGGTGCTGCGGGCGGCCAAGGCGGCGGGTGTGACGCGGGTTGTGCTGACGTCTTCGGTGGTGGCGGTGCTGAACGAGGCAAAGTCGGGCGTGCAGGATGAAGGCGACTGGTGCGATGTGGCGCTGCCGACCACCACGGCCTACGGCAAGTCGAAGACGCTCGCGGAACGCCGCGCGTGGGAGATGGCCAAGGCCGACGGGCTGGCGCTGACCACGATCAATCCGGGCTTTGTGCTGGGGGCGCCGCTGGATGCGAACTATGGCTCGTCGCTGGGGATCGTGGAGCGGTTCCTGAAGGGCAAGGACCCGATGCAGCCGCCCTTCGGGTTGCCCGTTGTTGACGTGCAGGACGTGGCAGAGATGCATTTGCGCGCCGTGCAACAGCCGGAAACGGCAGGCAAGCGGTTCATTGCGGCGGCGGGGTCGATGACCTTTGTGGAGATGGCAAAGACGTTGAAAGCAGACTATCCGGCGCGCAGGATCGCAACGAAACAGGCGCCGATCTTTCTCTTGCGGATGCTGGCGCTGTTTGATGCCTCGATCAAGTCGATCCTGCCAAAGCTGGGCACGGTGGAGCGCGTATCGAATGCGCGGGCGGTCAGCGAGATGGGCATGACTTTCAAATCCCCTGCACAGGCGCTGCGCAATGCGGCGGCCTGGTTGGTTGCCAACACCAAGATCTAAGGCGCTGTGGTCACTTCGCGCCCGCGTGAGGGGCGCTGTATCCCAAGGCGGGGATGCAGCCGACCGGCAATCAGGTACATGACGGCGAAGCCAAGTCCGGCTGCGGCGAAGATGCCGGGAAGCGGGGCGACGAGCAGCACGAGGTAGGCCGCGCCGGGGGTGACGATGCCTGAGACGTCCCGGAAACTGGCATAGACTGCGGCCATCTCGGTACGCTGCGAGGGCTTGACCGCCATCATGAAGGGCAAGCCACCAACGACGTCCAGGGTGATCAGGAATACCGATGCGCACATCATGGCGATGACGCTGAGCCATGGCAAAGGCGACAGGATCGCAGCCAACGTCAAAAGGACCGACGCACCGGCAAAGGCCGCACGGACTGTCTTGCGCACCGACGCGCGGCGGGCAAGGCGGCTGACCATGGGTGCCGCAAACAGAAGTCCATTCGTCAGGGACAGGGCAATGCCACCGACCTTGTCGCCGATCCCGGACTCGATGCAGTAGATCGGCAGGTAGACGACATAGACCCACCAGCCGCAGGATCGCATCACGGCAAAGGCCCAGCCGGCGACAAGGCGGGGCTGGCGCAGGAACGGGCCGAGATACCCAAGCGGGTTCAGCGCCGGGCCCTTGGCGCGCGAGATGGTTTTCCCATTGCCAAGACGCAACCACCAGAACGTTCCCAGCAGGCAAAGCGCAAAACAACCGGCAACAATGAACGGGAGAGGCTGCCAGAAATCATGCATCCAGACGCCGGCCACGGGACCGATTGCCCAAGGTGTGGCGGCATAGACCATCTGGGTGGACTGGGTGCGCGACAGGTCGGCACGCTCGATATAGTCCAGCACATAGGCGTTGAAGCAGACAAAGATGGTGACGGTGGCCACCGCATTCATCGCAAGCGCCACGCCAATGGCGATGGGGCCGCCGGAAATCGCGCAAGCCATGCCCGCGACATAAAGACAGCAGCCGAGGGTATAGGTCCAGCGGCGGGGCAGGATTTTCGTCAGGGCGGGGACCATCAGGCCCGCGACCAGCGCCACGATTCCAGCGATGAGATAGACCTTGGACGTCAGTTCTGCCGTGCCCATGGCCGCATAAACGGTCAGCGGCATTGCCGAGATGAGCGTCCCGCGCACGGCCGCATCCAGACCCGCCAGCATCGCGAAGTCGCGCGCACCGGGAAGGCGGCGCAAGGTCGCGGGAAGGGGGGGATCGCGGTCGGCCATGGTCTCTTGGAGACAAGATGCCTCAGTCAAAAGGGAAAATCTGCGCATTGGCCGACACTCGGGGTGCCGAGCGCGTCATTGCGGCGGTGCTGCGCGGGCAAATAGGTCGAGCAGGCGGCCACGTGCAGCGGGCAGGACAGGAGGATCGCCAAGGCCCTGCACCTCACGCGTCAGGAAATGGCCGGTGATGGCGAGACCGGCAAGGATATCCGTCGGTGTCGCGGGCGCGTCGCCCAGAAGGCATGCAGGCAAAGGCAGTAGCCGGTCGGCCCAGTCCCCTGCCCCGGCACGGCTGACGGCGCGACCGGTGCGGGGGCTGACATAGGCGAGGTCAGTCGCGGCCCCGGTAACCGCACAATCGGCAAGATCGAGGCCAAAACCGATCTCTTCCAGCACCAAGACCTCCCACTTCAGATAGGCGGCGTGCCAGTTGGGGCCGTCCATCAAGGCGTCGCATAAGCGTATGGTCGCGGCCCAGAGGCGCGGATGGGGTTCGCGTTCCGGCAGGGCGGCACGGATAAGGGCACAGACGGAACCGAGTGCCGCCAGGCCCAGGCGGTTAGACAGAAGCGCGGCTCGCGACCGCAAGGGCTCAACGGTGAAAGTGCCGATATGGTCATCCAGCCGCGCGCGCCAGGTCAGCGACAGCTGCGCGCCGGGCTGCAGGATCGGGGCCATGCGCCGCGACGCGCCCCCGCGAACGACCCCGGCATGCCGTCCGTGGGACGCGGTGAACACCTCGATCATGGCGCTGCTTTCGCCATGCGGGCGCATGAACAGCTGCATGCCTTCGTCTTGCCAATCCATGCGCGC
>JANPBI010000128.1:0-19660 GCA_031430315.1 Rhodobacterales bacterium
GTAGACGCGATGTAGACGTGATATAGACGCCAATCCCCGCTCAATTCCGCCCATTAACCCAGCGTCCCCAACGGCTTGCCCGCCCCACACCTCAAACACCGCCGGAACCCCAAAGCCAGCGCGGCATCCACCCCCGCAAACCACCGCACGTTCCCGCGGAGCGGCGTCCGCGCCGGGCAACCGGGGCGGCACACGATCCCCGTCGTCACCACGCCGTACACTCCGAGGCTCACCTCTCGCCCCACCAGCGCCGCCCATTCGGTGTCACTTAACTCCCGGCCCGTTGTCCGAAGACCCATCGCCCCACCCTCCCATCAATCGCCACCAATCCCAAAGCGATCAGCCCGAACCCCGCCAGATGCTGTGGCAACAAATGCTCGCCCAGAAACGCCCAGCCCAAAGCCGTCGCCGAAACCGGGATCAGGAATGTCACCAGCGACAGGTTCGTGGCCCCCGCCGTCGACAGCAGCCGGAAATAGAGAAAATAGGCCAGCACGGTCGACAGCGCCGCGATCCCCAGGACCGCGCCCGCAACTTGCGCGCCCGGCCAGGCAATCGTCCAGGGCGCATCCACCACCAGCCAGACCGGCAGGATCAACACGCTCGACGCCATCACCTGCCCAAAGGCCGTCGTCAGCGGTGCCACCCCCATCGCCTTGAACCGCCGCCCCCAAACCCCTGCAAACGCATAGGAAATTGCCGCCGCAAGGCAGGCGAGCTTGGCCAGACCTGCCCCCGAAAACTCCGCCCCCGCCATCATGACGACGACCCCGCCGAACCCGAAAGCAAGGCCCAGCGCCTTGGTCCGCGTGATCCGCTCATCCCGGGTCGCCAGATGCGCGACGATCACGGTAAACAACGGCGTCGTCGCGTTCAAAACCGAGGCCAGCGCCCCGGTAATCTGCCCCTGCGCCAGCGCAAACAGCGTGAAGGGCACGGCGTTGTTCAAAAATCCCATCACCAGCAGGGCGGGCCAGACAGCGCGGTCGGGGAACGCCAATCCCATGACCCGCAAGGCCACCGCCAGTATCCCCGCCGCCAGCGCCACCCGCAGCCAGACCACGGTCAGCACCGGCAGTCCCTGCAACGCCACCTCGACGAAAAAGAACGACCCACCCCAAAGCAGGGACAAAAGGATCAGGCGTAACCAGTCACTGCGCTGCATCAGGCCCCCTTTGGTTGGAGGCCTTGCTAGCCCAGCCGAGAGGCGCGCACGACCCGTTCCTTGCGGTTTACTAGACCCGCGTCCAGGTTTGCTTTTTGCAGATCAGGCCCCCGGCGACGCAGCCCGCCAGTTTCATGGTATCGCCGTTCAGCTCTATCCCGCCGACATAGATCTTGTTGTTGGACGGGCGCCAGACCTTGCCGTCATAGGTGCCGTCCCCGGCGGGAACCATGTCGATTACGATCTGCTTTCCAACGTTCTCGGACGCGAACGGGGCACCGTCCTTGAAGCTTTGCGTGATGACCCCGCAGAAAGCCGGGCCGCAGGGCGCGATGGTGACATGAGCATAGGCGCCATCGTCTTCCTGGGTCTGCCAGACGCCCTCGACGGCATCCCCGGCAAAGGCGGCGCCGGTAGTCACGGCAAAAATGGCGGCAAGAATGGTACGGTTCATTTCGGTCCCTCCCCCCCAAAGGTGATGGGGCATTTGCGAGGCGTTGGCGCACCAAGGCAAGCATGACGTCGGGTCGCCCCCCCCTTGGCAAGCTCGCGCGCGCATGCCAAACCCGCGCCAAACCGGGAGACCGCGATGATCCTTTACCCCGCCATCGACCTGAAGGACGGCCAATGCGTGCGCCTCTTGCGCGGCGAGATGGAGGCGGCGACCGTCTTTGGCGACGACCCGGCGGCGCAGGCGGCCAAGTTCGAGGCGGCGGGCTGCGCATGGCTGCATCTGGTCGACCTCAACGGCGCCTTTGCGGGCCAGCCAGTTAATGCTGCGGCGGTGGAAGCGATCCTTGCCCGTGTCACCGTGCCCTGTCAGCTCGGCGGCGGCATCCGCGACATGGCGACGATCGAGATGTGGCTGGCGAAGGGCCTGGCGCGGGTCATCCTCGGGACAGTGGCGGTGGAAAACCCCGACCTCGTGCGGCAAGCCGCGCGCGCCTTTCCGGACCAGGTGGCGGTCGGCATCGACGCCCGCATGGGGATGGTCGCGACCAAGGGCTGGGCCACGGAAACCGACGTGCAGGCGACCGATCTTGCAAAATGTTTCGAGGATGCCGGGGTGGCCACGATCATCTACACCGACATCGACCGAGACGGCGCCATGCAAGGGCCGAACATCGGCGCGACCGAGGCCCTCGCGCGTGCCGTCACCATCCCCGTGATCGCATCGGGCGGCGTGTCGTCCATGGCCGACCTGATCGCGCTCCGCGATACCGGTGTCATCGCGGGTGCAATCTCGGGCCGCGCCCTCTATGACGGGGCGATTGACCTTTCCCTAGCCATCGCCGCCCTCAAAGCCTGAATTCACCTTTTCTCAAATATCCCGGGGACGGCGCGCGAAGCGCGTCGGGGGCAGCGCCCCTTTTCCTTGCGCCCCACCCGCGCTAGGGTCGCGCCATGCTCAAAACCCGCATCATCCCCTGCCTCGATGTCGCCGATGGCCGTGTGGTCAAGGGCGTGAACTTCGTCGACCTGATCGACGCGGGCGACCCGGTCGCGGCGGCGCGCGCTTATGATGCAGCGGGCGCGGATGAGCTCTGTTTTCTCGACATAATGGCGACCGAGGAGAACCGCGGTACGATGTTCGATCTGGTCACACGGACGGCCGAGGCGTGCTTCATGCCATTGACGGTTGGCGGCGGGGTCAGGACGCATCACGATGTGCGTGCGCTGCTGCTGGCAGGCGCGGACAAGGTCAGCTTCAATTCTGCCGCTGTCGCCAATCCCGATGTCGTGGCCGAAGCCGCCGATCGGTTCGGGTCGCAATGCATCGTCGTGGCCATCGACGCCAAGACCGTCAGCCCTGGCAAGTGGGAGATTTTCACCCATGGCGGGCGGCGGGCGACAGGCATTGACGCGGTGGAATTTGCCCGGACAGTCGCGGCGAAAGGGGCCGGAGAGATCTTGCTGACCTCGATGGACCGCGACGGCACCAGGGCGGGCTTCAACATCCCTCTCACGCGCGCCGTGGCAGATGCCGTCAGCGTCCCGGTTATTGCATCGGGCGGCGTCGGCACGCTGGATCACCTCGTCGAAGGTGTTACCGAAGGCCATGCCAGCGCCGTCCTCGCCGCATCGATCTTTCACTTCGGCACATTCACCATCGGCGAGGCCAAATCCCACATGGCCGCAGCCGGCATTCCGATGAGGCTGTCATGAACGCACTTGACCGCCTTGCCGCCACCATCGCCGCCCGCAAAGGGGCCGATCCCGAAGCCAGCTGGACCGCCAAACTGCTGGCAAAGGGCCCCGAGAAATGCGCCGAGAAATTCGGGGAAGAGGCGGTAGAGGCGATCATCGAGGCGGTCAAGGGCGACCGCGGCCGCCTGACGGCAGAGGCGGCGGATGTTGTCTATCACTTGCTGGTCATGCTGGCCGCGCGGGACCTGACGCTGGCCGATGTGCTGGCGGAACTGGAACGGCGCGAGGGCATGTCAGGACTGACCGAAAAAGCCGCAAGGTAAGGCAAAAATCTTCGAACGAATCTGGCCTACAACCCCAGTCGCGGAATTTCGATCGCGGGACACCGGTCCATCACAACCCGCAGGCCCGCCGCACGCGCCCGCATTGCAGCCGCCTCATCAACCACACCCAATTGCATCCAGACGACCTTTGCGCCGACAGCAATCGCCTGATCCACGACCGCCCCCGCCTCGTCGCTGCGACGAAAGATGTCGACCATGTCGACCGGCCCGGCCTCGGCCAACGTTGCCCGAACGGTTTGGCCCAAGGCCGCCTGGCCCGTCTGCCCGGGATTGACCGGAATAACCCGGTAACCGCGCGCGGCAAGATAGGCCGCAACACCGTGGCTGGGCCGATCCTGCTTGGGCGACCAGCCGACAACGGCAATGCTGCGCACGGATGTCAGGATATCGCGGATTTCGGCGTCAGTTGTCATTTGGCCAGCCTACCCACAAAAAGGCGCCCGGACCAGTCGGCCGGGCGCCAGTCACGGAACGAGGGACAGTGAAGAGAAGAACGGAGTTCCGGCCCGCTCCTCTAAAACTGATATAGGAACGCCATTGCACCATTCCACCGACCTTCCCACAAACGTGATCATTGCGCGCTGCCACCGCCCTTTATCGGACTGTCTTGGCGTGATGCAGCTGCATACAGCCCGACAGCGGCGGCGTTTGACACGTTCAGCGAGCCAAACGCCCCATACGCCGGAATACGCGCCACCAGATCGCAGGTCTCGCGCGTCTTGTCGCGCAATCCGGGGCCTTCCGCGCCAAGCACCAACCCGATGGCCCGTGGCCCGACCGATGCCATGGCATCGGACAGATCGACCGTCCCGTCACCATCCAAACCGATCAGAACATAGCCCATGGTTTTCAGATCGACCATCGCATCGGACAGGTTGGTAACCCGCAAATAGGGCTGCCGTTCCAGCGCACCGCTTGCCGTTTTGGCCAGCGCTCCGGTTTCCGGCGCGGAATGATGGCGCGGCGCGATCACGGCCCGCGCGCCGAACACCTCGGCAGACCGGAGCACCGCGCCGACATTGTGCGGGTCCGTCACGCGGTCCAGAAGAACGACCAGCGGCTGACCAGCGCCTGAAACGCAGACGTCTTCCAGGCTGCCCCAGTTCAGCGCCCGCACCTCAAGCGCGGCCCCCTGATGTACCGATCCCGGGTCAATCGGCACGGAAAAACTGCGCGGGTCCACCACGTCGGGCGCAAGGCCCGATGCCGCTACCGCCGCTTCCAGCTTGTCCAGCGCATTCTTGGTGACGACCAGCCGCAGCTTTTCCCGGGCTGGGTTCAACAAGGCATCCCGCACCGCATGCAATCCGAACAGCCACACCGTTTCGCGCGCCTCGGCCCGGCGGTTGCGTTCCTTGTCCACCACCCAATCGGGCTTTTTCGATCCTGGTTTCATTGGTCCTGGTGCCTTGCCATTTTCGCCCGCGACAATGCGCGCCGCTTGTCGCAAAGGGCAACCCCAAACCACCCCCTTGCACTACGCCTTTCATGCTTGACGCCCCCGGCCCCCTTGATTAGACCCACGCGCGGCGGGCGACGAGCTGCAAGGTGCGGCAGGGGACTGTAACTCCCCCGGGGCGACCCACGCCTGGTTCGATTCCAGGGTCGCCCACCATGTTCAGGCCTTTGCTGTCGGCATGGTGATACAACCGCCGTGAAAATCCCCCCTTCACGGAAAATTTACCGCGCCAAGCCTGCGGTTATGGCAATGTTAAACATATTAACACTTTGGGAGGATGCCATGGATCGCCGCAGCTTTACCCTCGGACTGGCGGCGGGTTTAGCCGCCACTGGCCTTCCGAACATCCTTAAGGCCGCGCCCGCCTATAGCGGCCCGAATGTCGTCCTCGTACGTTTTGGCGGCGGAGTGAGACGGGCAGAAACCATCGACGAGGCGGCGACCTGGGCCCCCTATTTGCGACAGGTTCTGGCCAAGCGGGGCACCTTTATCCCCGATCTCCGCATCGACAAGCTGGAGGGCGTGAACACGAGCCACGCCGAAGGCACGCTGAACCTGCTTACTGGTCGCTACCTTGCCTACCGCGATCTTAGCACCGAATTTCTGTCTGACCGGCTGGAGCCGACGGAACCCACCCTGTTCGAATACCTGCGCCGTCAGTTTGACCTGGCCTCGCACGAGGTTCTTTTGGTCAATGGCGAGGACCGTCCGCAGGAAGAGTTTTTCACCTTTGGCGTCAATGACCATTACGGGATCGACTTTCGGTCCGAAATGCTCAGCCTTCACCGCTACAAACTATACCGGACGCGCATGGCGCTGGCCGAGGGTGGAATGACCGACGAGGCACGCGCCCGTATCGAAGAGGAACGGGCTGGCTTGCTCAAGGTTGATCCGCGCGGCGCCACCCCGGAACCCAGCCCTCAGGTCGAGGCGTTCTGGGCACGCTGGCGGGCTTCCTTTGGCGATGATGGGTTGCGCAATCCGCGCGGCGACCGGCTGCTGACGGAACTGTCGGTGCGTGCGATGGCGGAACTGAAGCCCCGGTTCCTGATGGTGAACTATCAAGACCCGGACTACGTCCATTGGGGCAACCCGACCCATTACACCCGGGCCATCGCAATCATCGACGAAGGATTACAGCGGCTGGTCTCCACCGCCGATGCGGACCCTTTCTACCGCGACAACACGATATTCGTGATCACCCCTGATTGCGGGCGCGATGCGAACCCCTTGGCCGAGGTGCCGTTCCAGCACCATTTCAACTCACGTTCTGCGCATGAAACATGGGCCGTGATCTTCGGTCCCGGCATCACGCGGGGGACCATCAACAAGCCTATCGATCAATCCGCCATCGCCCCCAGCATTGCCGCCATGATGGGCTTTGCCGCCGATCGCGCCGAGGGTAGCGCTATTGAAGGGATGTTCGCATGACCGCCAGCATCTCCTATCGCCCTTCTCGGCTGGCGCGCCTTGGGCGTCTGGCCGTCAACTTGGCCGTCGGAACCCTACTGGTCACGCAGGCGATCACCTCGATCCTGGCGCTGGGCTGGTTGACCCGCCGTATGGGCTGGATCACGCGGACCCGCATGGGCGCCGCCGAGGACGCCCCCGGCTGGCTGCTGGGCCCGCGCGAAAGGGGTCGCGTTGCGCGTGCGCTGGGCGGCCTGGCCGCGAATATCCGTGCGGGCGCAATCACGCTGGTGGCCCTGATGACCTGGACGCTACCCTTTACCATTTTCTGGCTTGGCGCTTGGTGGGCAGGCTGGGAAAACTCATTCAACAAAGGATATGAGCAAGCCTTTGTCGGACCATCGGTCTTTCTGACCGGCATGGCCGTGGCCGCTCTGATCCTGCCCGTATTGCCCCTGATGCTGGCCCATGTCGCGACCGAGGACCGTCTGTCTGCCGCGTATGAGTTGCGCCGCATAAAGGGCGTCGTGGCGCAGTCCGGCTGGCGATTGACCTGGCTGGCGGCAGTCACGCTGATCCTTGCTATGCCGTTCTTTGCCGCCCACGGTGTGATCATCATGGGGCACGAGTTCTTTCCGGGGCTGGAGGATATGACCCCAGAGGCAGCGGCAGACCTGCAAAGCCGGATCGTCCTCGGCGTGGCAGCAATCGCCTTTGCGGGCCTGATGGTTTTGCGGGGCATGGCGGCGCGCATCTACGCCTTCGCGGCCCCGCGTGCGGCAGGTCTGCGTCCCGGCCTGTGGGACGGCAGCGTGGCATCGGACGCCGCTGCCCCTGCACAGGCGCGGTCCCGCCTTGCCACGTCCCTTTGGGTTGCACTGGCGATGATGGCCAGCGGGGCATTTGCATTCGTGATCCTGTCGACCCAGTTCCTCGACCATGCCTTGTGGCGCTGGATCACCCATCCGTTGTTTGCCCTGCCCTGGCCCGGCTGAAGGGGTTGCGGAGGGGCGCTCAGGGTGCCACAAAACGGCGGCAACCCGAGCGGATTTTGCCAATGACCGACGCCTCCTACCGCTTTACCCATGCCATCACCCGCCGCCCCGCCGCCTCGATCACACGCGGGTTGCGCGCTGTGGACACCGGCAGCCCGGCCCTTGCGCTGATGCAAGCCCACCATGCGGACTATATTGCTGCCCTGCGATCAACCGGTGCCACCGTCATCGAGCTGCCAGCACTTGAGGATTTTCCCGACAGCGTCTTTGTCGAGGACACCGCCCTTTGCCTGCCGCAGGGTGCCATCATCATGCGCCCTGGTGCCCCCAGCCGTCTGGGCGAGGCCGCCGAAATGGCCCCGCACCTGGCCCCGCTCTATGCCGACATCCGCCTGATAACCGGCCCCGAAAGCTATATCGAAGGCGGCGACATCCTTGTCACCGAAACCGAGATACTTGTCGGCCGCTCCGCTCGCACCAACGCGATCGGCATCGCCGAGATGACGAAGCTGGTTGCTGAATGGAGCCACAAGGTGCGCGAAGTTCTCACCCCGCCGGGTGTCCTTCATTTCAAGACCGATTGTTCGCTGCTGGATGGCGAGACGATCCTTTCGACCGAACGCCTCGCCGCATCGGGCTGCTTTTCGGGCTACAAGGTCATCCACACTGCTCCGGGCGAAGAGGCCGCCGCCAATTCAATCCGCTTCAACGATCTGGTGCTGGTTCCTGCCGGTTTCCCCGCCACACGTGACCGCATCATCGCCGCCGGATTGACTGTGCGCGAGATCGGCAATTCGGAATGCGCCAAGCTGGACGGTGGAATGTCCTGCCTTTCGTTGCGCTTTTCCCCGCCACCGCGATGACACCGTTCAACATTCTGGCCGTCGTTCAGGGAGGACGCCTGCAGTTTGAGGCGATCCTGCTTGCCGCCTCGCTGCGGCTGACCAACGCGGATTTCCAAGGTACGCTCTATCTTGCTGAACCCCAACCTGGCCCTCGCTGGAAAGATGACCCGCGCGTCACCGATCCCGCGATCCGCGATCTGCTGACCAGCCTAGGCGCGGTCTTTTTGCCGTTCGAGAACCATGTTTTCGGCGCGTCCTACCCCGAAGGCAACAAGATCGAGGCGCTGGCAGCCCTGCCGGACGAGCCGTTTCTGTTTCTCGACACCGATACCCTGATCACCGGCGATCTGGCATCCATCCCGTTCGACTTCACCAAGCCCGCCGCCTCGATGCGGCGCGAGGGGACCTGGCCCGTGATGGAACTCTACGGGCCGACTTACGTCGACATCTGGTCATCGCTCTATACGCGGTTCGGGCTGGACTACGAAAGTTCACTGGATCTGAGCCAGCCCGCCGAATACTGGCAGCGGCACCTTTACTTCAACGCCGGTTGGTTCTTTCACCAAAGCCCGAAAGCCTTTGGCGCGAGGTTCCTGCAATATGCCCAGAGTATTCGCGATGATCGGCCAGAACCACTGATCTGTCAGGAAATCCATCCCTGGCTCGACCAGATCGCCCTGCCACTGGTGATCCAATCCTTTGGCGGGGGGCGTCCGGGGCCGGAACTGGCGGGACTTGATGGCGACGTGACGTGCCATTACCGTACGATCCCCCTGCTTTATGCCCGGGAATCCGACCGCGTTGTCGAGGTGCTGGAGACCGTTGCAGGGCAAAAGGACCTGCGCCGGATCTTGCGCGATGGGGACCCGGTCAAGCTGATGGTCTACCAAAACAAAGGCCGCAAGGCGCGCGCGCTTTTCGACCGCGACCACCTGCCATTGCGCGAGCAGATCATCCGCAACACCTTGAAACGCGAAGGCCTGTGGCTGCGTTAAAGCTGCAGGACCGGGATCAGCGACAGCACCAGCAAGACCGCCATTGTCCAGTTGAACACCCGTAACCTCACAGGATCATCCAGCCAGCGGCGCAACACCTGCCCAGCCGCAGCCCAGACCGACACCGAGGGCAAGTTCACGGCGGCAAAGGTCGCGGCTACGATGGCGATCGTTGTCAGCGATGGATCGGGGGCGTAGGCGGCAATCGCGCCCAATGCCATTGCCCAGGCCTTGGGGTTCACCCATTGGAACGCCGCCGCCTGCACAAAGGTAAAGGGCTTGCCTGCCGCCGCTGCCGTCCCCGGCGCTGCGGCATTCGCGATCTTCCACGCCAGCCAAAGCATATAGGCCACCGCCGCTACCTTCAGCGCAGTCATCAGCTGCGGAACGGTATGAAAGACGCCCGACAGGCCAAGCCCCACCAGCACCACCATCAGCATGTGACCGAGCGATATCCCCAGCATATGCGGGATCGTCCGCCGCACGCCAAAGTTCACGCCGGATGCCAGCAGCATCATGTTGTTCGGCCCCGGCGTCACCGAGGTCACAAAGGCAAAGCCGAGAAGGGCAAGGAAAAGATCATGTGTCATGCGGCCAAACATGATCATTTCCCGCAAAAACGGAACGAAAACATTGTGCGGGTAACATTGTCATCCGGATCGCTGCTGAAGCAGTCAAATTGGATCGGCGATCCCGTTTTCTCTGCCCCGTGGACGCGATTGTTCCTTGCCAGCCCTTGATCCAAGCATTCCATTCTCATTCTTGCAGGTCGCGCGGCGGCCCCTTCACAGCGCCAAGGGCTTCCCCTAACTTGCCCGCCAACCAAAACACGGGAGGACACCAGATGACCCAAGGCTTTGACACGCTGCAGATCCATGCGGGCACCGCGCCGGACGCCGCCACCGGCGCGCGGCAGGTGCCGATCTACCAGACGACCGCTTACGTCTTTCGCGACGCGGACCACGCGGCGAAACTCTTCAACCTGCAAGAGGTCGGCTACATCTATTCGCGCCTGACCAATCCGACGGTAATGGCCCTGGCCAACCGGATCGCGGCGCTGGAGGGCGGAGCGGGTGCGGTTTGCTGCTCTTCGGGCCACGCGGCGCAGATCATGGCGCTCTTCCCGCTGATGAACCCCGGCTGCAACATCATCGCCGCGACCAAGCTTTACGGCGGCACCATCCAGCAGTTCTCCAACACCATCCGCAAGTTCGGCTGGTCGGCCAAGTTCGTCGACTTCGATGACCTTGCGGCTGTTGAGGCGGCGGTCGACGACAACACCCGTGCGATCTTTTGTGAGTCCATCGCGAACCCCGGCGGCTACATCACCGACCTCGATGCCATCGCGGCAATCGCCGACAAGGTCGGCCTGCCGCTGATCGTCGACAACACCTCGGCCAGCCCCTACCTCTGCCGACCCATCGATCATGGGGCCACACTCGTTGTCCATTCGACCACCAAGTACCTGACCGGCAACGGCACCGTCACGGGTGGGGCCATCGTCGATTCGGGCAAGTTCGACTGGTCGAAGAGCGGTAAATTCCCCAGCCTTGCGGCCCCCGAGCCTGCTTATCACGGCCTGAATTTCCACGCGGCCTTGGGCGGCATGGCGTTTACGTTCCACTCTATCGCTGTCGGCCTGCGCGATCTGGGCATGACGATGAACCCGCAAGGCGCGCATTACACCCTGATGGGGATCGAGACGTTGTCCCTGCGCATGCAGCGCCATGTGGAGAACGCCGAAAAGGTCGCGAAGTGGCTGGAGGCCGATCCCAGGGTCGATGCCGTCACCTATGCGGGCCTGAAATCCTCGCCCTACTATCACCGGGTCGCGAAGATCTGCCCGAAGGGTGCCGGGGCCTTGTTCACCTTTGCGGTCAAGGGCGGCTACGACGCCTGCGTCAAGCTGGTCGACAGCCTGAAACTCTTCAGCCACGTCGCGAACCTTGGCGACACGCGGTCGCTGGTGATCCATTCGGCCTCAACCACCCATCGCCAGCTGACTGAGGCGCAGCAGATCGCCGCCGGGGCTGGGCCGAACGTGGTGCGGCTGTCGATCGGGACCGAAGATGTGGCCGATATCATCGCCGATCTGGATCAAGCGCTGGCCGCGGCGACAGCCTGACGAACGCGGGCCTGCGGGAATACTCCGGCAGGCCCGTGTCATTTACTCTGCCAGAGTCCAGGTCATGTTGACGATGACCGTCATCGCGACTTCACCGCCCGCTACCGGCACGCCGCTGGGGGCGGCAGAAGCTTCGGCGCGGAACATGGGCGACGGGTCGGCATAACCGGTCTGCTCCGAGATCGACATGACCGCGCCCAGCTTGACACCCGCCGCCTGAGCCAAGAGCCCCGCCTTGCGCACGGCATCAGCCACCGCCAGCTTGCGCGCCTCGTCGTTCACGGGCTGCGGGTCCGCTATGCCAAAGGTCAGCCCGTTCAGCGTGTTTGCCCCATCCTTGACCGCCGCATCCAGCACGCCACCCAAACCATCCAGCGCGCGGACCCGCACATTGACCATGTTCATCGCGGTATACCCATTGATCGTGCCCGTGCTGCCGCTGGAATCATACGACCAGTTTGGGTTCAGCATCAGACCCGTGGTCTGGATATCCTTGGCCTCGATCCCGGCGGCGGTCAGGTTCCCCATGACCTTGGCCAGTTCGTCAGAGTTTGTCGCCATCGCAGCAGCAGCCGTATCGCCAAACGTAGTCACCCCAAGGGAAATCGTTGCCATGTCGGGGCTGCTGGCGACGCGCCCCTCGCCGCTGACACTAATGGTTGCGGTAGATTCGGCAAAGGCCGCCGGTACAGCAGATGTGGCCATAATCGCCGCCAGAACGAAAACTTTCAGAATGTGCATGGGATCCTCCTTGGAACAATCGCGACCATTCGTCTCTTGGACGCATGTCACAAGCCATTCCTTGGCCCATTCTCTTTCATTCGGCAAAAAGCTGCTGTAGACGTGCGATGTCCTGCGGGATCGCGTTCCCGCCGGACAGATGGCTGTGCTAGACCCGGACAATGAAACCAACTTTTGCCCTGAACCTGTCGAACGAACGTGTTGGCCTTCTGCATCGGACTGGCCGCGGCTGGTTGCAGGTTGGCGACGTTGCCTTTGATACACCCGATTTGCCGGAGGCGCTGGCCTACCTGCGTCGTACCGCGCTGGGTCTTGCGCCCCGCGGGGTGACGACCAAGCTGGTCATACCCGACTCGCAAATCCTTTACATCGATGTCGAAGCCCCAGGCCCCGACGACGAAACCCGACGCAAGCAGATCGCCAAAGGCCTGGTGGGGCGCACCCCCTATGCCCCCGAGGATCTGGTTTTTGACTGGCGCGGCAAAGGCACGATGGTCAAGGTGGCCGTGGTTGCCCGCGAGACATTGCAAGAGGCCGAGGCCTTTGCTGTGGAACACCGGTTTAATCCGGTGTCTTTTGTCGCCCTGCCCGAGGCATCATCGTTCAAGGGCGAGCCGTTCTTTGGCATGACCGACGCCGCCAAGGGAACGCTGCCAAAAGGCGAAGCCGTCGATCCAGATCGAGACGCGATGACCATTGTCACGCGGGACCTTCCAATGGCCGACTTGGCACCGGAACCGGAACCCAAACCCGCCAAGACAGCCACGTCGGCCGAGGCAGCACCGGCCGTGGCAGAGACCACGCCTGTCGTAGCTGGCGATCTTTCCCCTGAACTCCAGGTCACGGCAGCTATCGCAGACCCGATGCAAGCCCCCGTCCCCGACTTCGATGTGACGCCTGCACCTATGTGGCCGGAACCCAAGGCTGAACCCATACCTACTTCCACCGCCCACTCGACAGTACTTGCCGACAGCAAGACCACGATCGAGGAAGCCCCGTTTGCCCATGTGGCCGATCCCGGTGGCGTCACGGGTGACGGACTGGCGATGGCCGAAGACGACCTGCCCCCCGCACCCTCCAAGGCGGCACAGATCGCGTTCGCCAGCCGGCGCGGCACAGACGACCCACGGGCCCAAGCGGCGTCGGCAAAGCCCGGCCTCACCGAGTTTCCCGGTCAGGTGAAAGGCGACTTTCGGAGCGATTTTGTTGCCAAGCGCCCGAACGGGGCCTTGAAAACGGATGCCCAGGTTACGGCTCCCTCAATCCCGGGCTCGAAAAAGCGCAAGGGCGGGCCAACCGCGCCACCGCCCGCGGTGGCCGCCGCGGCCGCTGCGCTGGCGACATCTGGGGCGTTGGGCACCACGACCAAGCCACTGACACGCCCGGGCGGAACTTTTGGCGCCAAACCCTTGCCTAAGCGAGGAAAACCGCGATTCTTGGGGCTGATCCTCACAGGACTGCTGCTGTTCGCGCTGGCTCTGATTGCGGCGTGGTCGACGTATTACATCGCTCAGAACGACGCCGGGACAGAAGTCGATACAGCCGTAAGCGCGGCACCAAGCGCAGCTCCTGCGGTAAACGATGAAATCGCGGCAGATCAACAGGATGTGACACCGAATTCAGGTGCGACTTTATCCGATGAAGTCGCAGCTGCTGTCCCTTCCGAAGACGAAGGCACCGCCGAGGCTTCCCCTGATGACGCAGTTGCCGGCGATGCTGAAACCACAGCGCTCGTAACCCCTGCCGATGCAACACAGGACGACCCAGAAGCCCTAGCCGACGGCGAGGTCGGCGTGGTGGCGACGGACCCGACGGTGTCTGTCGACGGGACAGAACCGTCACCGGTCGACGGGGCAACGGCAACGCTGAATGAAGAGGTAGCCCCCGCAGAACCGGCAGCAGATGCGGTCGTTGCGGCGCCCGGCGCGAACACCTCGACTGCGGATGTGGCGGCTGAAACGACCCCGCCCGCTCCTGCTGCAGAGGTTCTTGCAGCAGCCCCGGATCTTGAGGTCGGTGCCGCGCCGCAGTCGCGTCAGGCCGACCTGCCGCCCGACGAGATTTTCCTGGCGACAACGGACGTGGCACCCGACTTTCAGGATGCGCTTGTGCTGCCCACACCGGCATTGTCTGCCGATGCAACTCCGGCGGCGTCACCGCCACCGCCACCCTTTGGCACCGTCTACAGATTCGGCGAAAACGGGCTGATCATTCCGCCACCCGAAGGAATCCTGTCGCCCGACGGCATCATGCTTTTTGCAGGTGCGCCACCCGTCACACCGCCTGGACGCAGCGCGGCTGTGATTGCCGCAGCTGTTGCAGCGGCGGTTGCGGTACCAGCCCCGGATGCGGTGCCAGTCACCGATCCGACTACAGCGTCAGACGTGGCCCCACCTACTCCGGCCGATCCGGCCATGGCCGGGTTCCGCCCGCGTCCACGTCCCGCCACTCTGACCACCCCGGCCCAGGAAAATGCCGATGACGCCAGTTTGGGCACGGTAGCGGCCGAGCGCGCGGTGACCATGCGTCCACGGATTCGTCCTGACACTATCTTGTCGACGGCCTCCGCCGCGCGGAACGAGACGGCGAATGCCTCGCTGACCGCGCAGTCCAATGCCGCCGTCGAAGAGGCGGTGGCCAGCGCCGCCGCCACCGGCAATGTCATGACCTTGGCCGTGTCGCGCCGACCCGCCGCGAAACCACGGGATATGTCGCGCGCCGTCGAGGCTGCGGTTGCCGCCGCCGTGCGGACGCCAGAACCCGATCCCGGACAGGCCGAAAACGAGTTCGCATCAAATGCCTTGCCCGAGGATGACGCTGAGCCGGAACTTGCCAGCGCAGCCCCGAAAATTCCGACCAAGACAAATGTTGCCAAACAGGCGACCTTCGCCAACGCGATCAACCTGTCCAAGATCAATCTGATCGGCGTCTACGGGACACCGTCCAAGCGCTATGCTCTGATCCGGCTGGCCTCTGGCCGCTACAAGAAAGTTTCGGTTGGTGACAGCGTCGATGGCGGCCAGGTCGCGGCGATCACCGCGACCGAGGTACGTTATCAAAAAGGTGGACGGCTGGTTTCGCTGAAACTACCCAAGACCTGACCAGTCACGCGGCGGAAATGACGCCGCGATCAATCTGGTCCTGTTCGATCGACTCGAACAAGGCGCGGAAATTGCCTTCGCCGAACCCATCATCCCCCTTGCGCTGGATGAATTCGAAAAAGATCGGCCCGATCACGGTTTTCGAGAAGACCTGCAGCAAGATGCGCGTCTCGCCCCCGTTCACGACCCCTTCGCCGTCGATCAGGATGCCGTGCCTGGCCATCTTTTCGATGGGCTCGGCATGTCCGACGACACGGGTTTTCGATAGCTCGTAATAGGCAGCGGGTGGCTTGGGCATGAACTTCAGCCCACGGGCGGCAATGGCATCGGCAGCAGCGTACAGATCGGACGCACCTACCGCGATGTGCTGGATGCCTTCGCCGTTATAGCGCTTCAGGTATTCCACGATTTGTCCCGTCTCGCCGCGATCTTCATTGATCGGAATGCGGATGCGCCCACAAGGCGATGTCAGGGCCCGCGAGAAAAGGCCGGTGAATTTGCCTTCGATGTCGAAAAACCGGATCTGGTGGAACCCGAACAGCCGACAGTAAAAGTCGAACCAGACGTCCATATTGCCCTTGTGGACGTTATGGGTCAGGTGGTCGAGATATTGGAACCCGACACCGTCAGGCTTCGGCTGCATCTCCCAGATGAAATCCGCGTCATAGGGATTGGCGTCGGGATACTGGTCGATGAAGTAAATCAGCGATCCGCCGATGCCGACGATGGCGGGGACGTTCAGCGCTTTGCCGGGTCCCTCAAAGGACACACCGCCCCGGGCGACCGCATAAGCGTGGGCATGCGCCGCGTCGACCACCCGCCAGCCCATCGAGGGCGCACATGGCCCGTGTTCAGCGGCAAAACGACCGGCATGGCTGTCAGGATCGTTGTTCAGCACATAAGTAATGTCGCCCTGCTGCCACAACTCGATGTCGCGGCTGCGGTGGCGGGCGGTGCGCTGGTAGCCCATTCTGGCGAACACATCGCGCAGCGCTTGCGGATCGGGATGTGCGAATTCGACAAACTCGAACCCGTCGGTCCCTGCCGGGTTCTCCGCCGAGATCACGGCTTTTGCGGCATCGTGCGGAAAGGGTCCCATTGTGGCCGGCCTCTCGCTTCAATTATTGCAACTGTGTGATAGATTACCGCACATTCCATGCTTGTTGCGCGCGTTTTTTCTTGTATCTTTGCATGAAGGCGCGTCTTTCCCGCGCCGAATCCCGAAATGACGCAAGGTTTACTCATGCTTGATGCCGTTGATTCACGGCTGCTGGCCGAATTGCAAAAGGATGCCATGGTCACGGCCCAGGCCCTGGGCGACATCCTGCACCTGTCGCCGAGCCAGGCCGCCCGCCGCCGACAGCGGCTGGAGGCTGAGGGGTATGTGACATCTTACGTCGCACGCCTTGACCCCGAGCGTATCGGGCTGACCGTCCAGGCCTTTGTGCAGGTGCAGATGGCCGCACATACCGCCGAGGGGGCGCGCGCCTTTGGCACCCTGATCGCCGCCTGTCCCGAAGTCATCTCCGCCTGGACCCTGACGGGAGAGGCGGATTACCTTTTGCATATCTGGTGTACCGATTTGCGCGATCTGAACCGGTTGATCCATGAAACCTTGCTGCCGCACCCTGCCGTTGCGCGGGTGCAAAGCCAGATCGTTATGAACCAGCTGAAAGCCGACGCCGCCCTGCCCGCCTGACCCGCCCACCTGAACGGAGAGACAATGGAAAGCAGCCTCTTCCTTGCCAGCCTTTATCTGGCGTCTGCCCTTGTTGTTGTGCCGTTGGCGGTGCGCGCAGGCGTGGGATCGGTCATTGGCTATCTGGCGGCGGGCATCCTGCTTGGTCCTGTGTTCGGGCTTGCTGGCGAGGCCGAGGATCTGCAGCACATGGCCGAAATCGGCGTGGTGATGATGCTGTTCCTGATCGGGCTGGAACTCGCCCCTCGCAGCGTCTGGGACATGCGCCACGCGCTTTTGGGACTTGGCGGCGTGCAGGTGGTGGGCACCTGCCTTGCCGTTGCGGGCATCCTTGTCCTTTTGGGTCAGCCCTGGCAGGTCGCGTTGTTGATCGGCATGGTGCTGTCGCTTTCATCCACCGCCATCGTGCTGCAGACGCTGTCGGAAAAGAACCTGATGCGCAGTCGGGGTGGAAGGTCAGCATTTTCGGTCCTGCTTGCACAAGATATTGCAGTGGTCCCGATGCTGGCCCTGATCCCGCTGTTGGTGCTGCCCGGCGTTGCTGTGCCGACGGCAGATCAGTTTGGCATAGCGAACCCGGCAAAGGACGCAGGTGCTGCCGAACCCCTGATCAGCCTTGTGCAATCCCTGCCCGGCTGGGGTGCAGGCCTTCTGACGCTGGCCATCGTCGCGGCCATCATTCTGGCAGGGCATTTCCTGTCGCGACCGGTATTCCGGTTCGTCCATGCGTCGCGCCTGCCGGAGATGTCGACCTGCATGTCGCTGCTGATGGTCCTGGGGATCGCGTTTCTGATGATGCTGGTCGGCTTGTCGCCTGCGCTTGGCACGTTTGTCGCGGGTGTGGTGCTGGCCAATTCCGAATTTCGTCACCAAATCGAGGCCGACCTGAAACCCTTCAAAGGATTGCTTTTGGGTCTGTTCTTCATGACCGTCGGCATGGGGATCAACATCCAGGCCTTTGCCTCGGCGCCTTTGTTGATCATCGGGGCCACACTGGCCTTGATTGCGACCAAGGTCGCCGTCCTTTACATCCTTGTGACCGTGGCGGGACTGCGCAGCCATGATCGCTGGCTCTTTGCCCTGGGTTTGGCCCAGGCCGGAGAATTCGGGTTCCTGCTGGTCAGCTTTGCCCGCAGCGAGGATCTTTTGTCTCTGTCCATGGGGCAGACAACTTCGCTTGTCATCAGCCTGTCGATGCTGCTGTCGCCGATCCTGTTCCTGATCTACGACCGGATTGCGCGCCGTCTGGCAGATGACAAGGTGGAACCGGACCAGATCGACGCAAAGGGCCGCGTCATCATCGCGGGCATCGGGCGGTTCGGGCAGGTGGTGAACCGTCTGGTCCGGTCCTCGGGCATCGACACCGTCGTGCTGGACGCCGATATCACGATCATCGAGACGATGCGGAAGTTCGGCTTCAAGGGGTTTTATGGCGACCCGACGCGCCCTGAGCTTTTGGCCGCCGCCGGGCTTGCGGATGCCGAAGTGCTGGTGGTTGCCGTGGATGACCGCGCCCATGCCAATGCCATTGTCCGGCATGCCCGCCACGAACGCCCCGATCTGCACATCGTGGCCCGCGCCCGCGACCGGGTGCATGTGTACGAACTGTTTCAGGCAGGGGCCAATGACATTGTCCGCGAAACTTTTGACAGCTCTGTCCGCGCGGGGCGCTACGTGCTGGAAAACATCGGGTTCACCGAATATGAGGCATCGCGGATGTCGCAGACATTCTACCGGGTCGACCGGGCCGCGATGCGCGACCTGGCCGAACTTTGGGTGCCCGGCCAGCCCGTGCACCTGAACGAGGCTTATGTCGCCCGCGCCAAACAACTGGATCGCGATCTGGAAACGGCCCTGATTGAAGACTTGGATGAGGTGCGGCCCAAGGCCACAGCCGCTGAATAGATCTAACCGTCGGAGACGCCCGCTTCGGCAAAAGTGGCCATACCCGAATGGCAAGCCGCCGCCGCCTTGACCACGCCCAGCGCCAGTGCCGCCCCGCTGCCCTCGCCCAGCCGAAGCCCAAGCGACAAAAGCGGCTCAAGACCCAGATGCCCCAACAGACGCGCATGCGCCTGTTCGGCGCTGACATGGCCCGCGATGCAGTGGTCCAGGGCACCGGGAACGATTTGCGCCAGCACTGCGGCAGCCGCGCAGGCGATGAACCCGTCCAGCACTACCGGGATTCGCAGGACCCGTGCCCTTGCAATCGCACCGGTCATCGCCGCAATCTCACGCCCGCCAAGGGCTGCCAGCACCGCGAGCTGATCGCCCGTCACGGCCTGATGCCGTGCCAGACCGGCCCGCACGACATCGGCCTTGCGACGCAGGCCGGCATCATCAACGCCGGTTCCCCGCCCGACCCAATCCTCGGGCGCACCGCCATAAAGCGCGCAGGCAAGTGCCGCAGCGACCGTGGTATTGGCGATCCCCATCTCGCCCGCCACGAACACATCCGCATCCGACGCCACAGCATCCCAACCAACGCGCAGGGCCGCAACGCAGTCATCCTCGGACATCGCAGGGCCTTGGGTGAAGTCGCCCGTGGGCCGATCGAGAGCAATCGGATGCACCGTCAACGTCGCCCCGAACGTGCGCGCCAGCTGGTTGATCGCAGCCCCGCCAGCGGAAAA
>JANPBI010000129.1:0-26851 GCA_031430315.1 Rhodobacterales bacterium
CGATCCGGGTGTTCGCGCCCACCTTTGGCCGTTCGCTCAGCGCCCGCGTTAACAGCAGCCTGGACTGCTGATACACTGGCCTCTTTTCGCTGTAAGGGCGGTTTCCGAGAGAGGTGTTGATGGATTTCTCGACTAGGACAAGGTTGCCCAACCTCTGCACGACTTCCGGATCGCTGACAGGACCAAACTCTGCGGTCGCCTCGGCTTTCGGAGTCTGCGGGAATATATGCTCGACCTCATACCCGCCGCTCACATAGTTCCCGAGCCACCTTGTGCCTTCGGTTTCGCCATAGGCCAGCAGGTCGACTTGTTGGGTGAGCTTCGCCAGCACGTACTGGAACCGGTACAGTTGCAAGCTGCGGAGCGCGAGACGCCCCATCGCGTCATCGAACCGGTTTGCGAGGTCTGCCTTCGCCTTGTCGAACCGCGACACGATAAAGGCGTCAAGTTCCTCGTCGGTCTTGATGGACCGCAGCTCTGTCGCCCACTTTGCGAAGTTGCGCTCGAAGTCGCGTGTCGGCTCACGCGTGATGACGTAACAGAAGAAGAGGTTCTCGACCTCAGCAGCCAACCGATCAAACAGCATGGGGCCCAGATGGCGTCCCGCCAACAGAAGGATCAAATGCTGACGCGCTGCCTGGCCACCCAGCAGTCGAATATTGTCAAGGTAGCGGTTGCGCTCACCCTTCTCGTTCTTGCCTTGGCGAAACCGTTCGTAAGCCCGGGCAGCTGACACGAGCTCCTTGGCGAAGGTGATAGGGTCGCGACCATATCCGACGAGTGCATCGTTCTTCGTGAACCAGCCATAGATCTCGTCTTCGCGCAGGAGTTCCACGTCGTACCGGCTGAAGATGAAATAACGCAGAAATCGCAGAGGCTTTTCGCCCATGCGGAAGATTGTGTCCTGCAACTCCTTCCAAGTATCCTTGAGCCGGTCAAACTGCCCCTTTGCCGTCTTCATGAAGAGCAGGTTCTTCAAGAGGTCCATGGAGTTCAGGCCGACGCCGCGATCATTAATTGTCTCGAAGATCTTCAAGGCTTTCGCCACGTCCTCGGTCTGGATGCGGATCAGCTTAACCCTATTCGTCAAGTAGCCGTACAGTTTGCGAACATCCGCCGGATCCTGTCCAAATTCTGAGTCCAGGAACCTTGTGACCACGTGATGTGCGTTCTGCATGTTTCGCATCGACTGGGTCGAGGGAGTTTCGATAGGCTTCCCATCGGCAAGGCGTGTCAACGCGTCTCCGCTGTCCTCATACTGTAAATCGAGACGGTAACGACGACGTTCCTCGCCCGAGACGTCCACTGCAGCATCTGCAATCTGCGCGTTCAGAACAGAGGAAGGCGGCGCCCCAAGCTCGGCGAGCCGATCCCGGATCGCGCAAAGCGTGATGTAGAGGGTTGTCATGCGCTGTTGCCCGTCGATCAGGTCGAGTACGCCCTCTCGGCCCGGGCAGACGACAATGCTGCCAATGAAATACTCGGGCGCATCCTGCGCTGCACCATCGCCCATCTCTTCGCGAACATCTTTCAGAAGCTGTTCGACCTGATCCGTGTCCCAGACATACTCGCGCTGATAGTCGGGAACGGCATAGAAGGATTGGAAGAGGCTGGCGACCGAGCAGTCTTCGCTCTGGATCCTCTGAATGGCCATATGCACTCTCCATCTCTTTGACACAGTTAAGTCGTCGCAAAATCGCCGGAATTCTTCCAGACCTCAATTGCGACGGTGGTGTTAAACTCTCTCCTAGGGCTAAGCCAGAGTCCGAGAAGGGCTAAGCGTCGAACAGTCTGCTGACATTGTCGCCCTTCATCCGGGTGCACAAATGTGCCAAGTGTCAGGCGGGACAGGCATGTAGCGCCTGCCATGATTTGCCTGCAACGAATCCATGCCTCTCGTTGACATCGTGAATCCATGAACCGAGCCGTTCGATGCGCCACGGTTGAGGCGCCTGGCGCATTCTGCGAGTACACCGCACGGCCCAGATCTCTCATGTACACCCGAGCTTGATCGCGCAGGACGGCATAACCGCTCAGTATTCGGACGGCTATTGCCTCTTCCGGCAGCAGACCTGGGCGTCGTCTTCCGTCCCGGGTCAGGAAAGGCGCCTGAGGTTTCAGGTCTTTCCACGGTCCAACCAATACCGGGCAGTGGCGGTAACATCCGCGTCGAACTCCGCCTTGTCCATGATCCAGCGCAAGTAATCTGCCGGGGCTTCGGAAAATAGCATCCCCTTGTGCTTGCCAAACCCGATCCGTCGCAACAGCGCCGGTGATGCCGAAACACGCAGCATGTCATCAATCGTGCTTTCCTGCAAAAGCTGGATCAAGACGTGGGCCGTGACGTAGGCGTCCGGCAAGGCACGATGCGGTGGCATGGCGGCAGCGCGGTCAAACCCTGTGGCATGGTCAAGATTCAACCAATAGCGGAGGACCTGGTTGCCGTGAGCGGGAGCGTCCGGCCAGACCACCAAGGCACATTTGTAGGTGTCGATCCAGGCTCGTCCATCACCCTTGTGGAAATGCTGTTCAAAAGCGGCGTTGTGCGCAACGAGAATGTCCTGCGAAGCACAGCCTTGGAACAGCAATGGCCATAGTTCCCGGATCGCAGGTGCCCCGGCAACATCTTCTTCAAGAATGTGATGCACCGCCTTGACCTGGGGCGGAATGGGCCCGACGGGCTTGGCGAAGGATTGCCAGTTGCCAGTCACGGTTAACGCATCGGGATCGACGTCGACATAGGCCAGTTCGATCACTTCGGCCCCGGCGTCTTCGGGCACGCCTGTCGTTTCGTAGTCGATCACGCGCAGTCGCCGCGCTTTGCTTGTCATCCGTCACTCCTGACTTTTTGCCGGTTTGCGCGCAAGCCGACCGACACGCTGCATAGCGCCCGTTCCATAGGGTTATCTGACCAATGTCGAGTGATTTCCAGTTGCCAAATGCACCTGAACAGGGCCCCCAAAGACAAGCGTAGAAGTTCTCCAATTACCTCCCGGCAAAGCTGAGCGCCTTCATGAGCCGCAGCATGGCCGGCACATAGCCTGGAATGGATGGCTCGCCCTCAGCATTTATGAAATGTGCTTCGACCATTTCCATTGCCTCAGGCCCATGTTCGGGGTGAATATCGAGGAAGATGCATCCTGGCCCACCTTCAGTCCAGACGGTACGTTCAAAGATGCCCGCACAGAGGCTCCAGCCGATCTGCTTGGCATCCAGCCAATCTGTGATTTCAGAAACATCCGTGTAGATATCCCTGAAGTCACCGTCATCGTCGATGAGGACAAGATAATACACGTCCCGACCGAGGCGCCGGGCAATCCCGTCGATGGTCTCAGGCACGTCAGCCATTCGGCTCTCCTGTGATGACGCGGTACATGATTCTGGCGCTGGGGCGCTTTGACCGCTCGCTCCTGTTTGCATTCAGCAGGTGTGGAACAGATCCGGTCGGCCTTCGATCAGTTCTGTCATGTGGTCAAAGCGGTGGGATCCGCCCTCGAAGGCGACAACTGGCAGACGCCCGCTGACAAGGCTAAGCGTTGCTTGCGCATCCAGAATTTCATCACCCATGTCGAGAACTATGGTTCCCTGTCCATCCAAGCGAAAGCTGAGCGCATCATAGGCCGTCACGCAGTCTTGCGTCAGTTCAAAGGGCTCTCCGACATGGTTGACGCCATGGCCAACGTACGCTTGCAGGGTTTTGCTCGGTGCGATCGCGGGGTTGATCGCAATGAACGGTCGGTCAAACTCAGCGCCCAGCCAAGCGGCATAGTAGCCGCCAAGGCTTGTTCCGACGACCATCGCCTCGGGATGGAGTTTCAACCGTGCTGCATATTTTTCGAAGACCACTTGCGGATGCATGGTGTAGTCGACCGTGATCCCGTCAACCGGGCGCATCTTGGCCAGGGTGCGGATCTTGTTCTTGCTCGGGTGGAAGCGCGAGCCCCATCCGTGGCAATACAGAATGCCGACGGCTTCACGCTCGCCTGAAGTTCTCGATTGACTTTTCATGTCCTGCCCCCGTGGTCATCTGACGCGTTCTCCCACAGGCATGCGTCAATATCGGACGGGTGCCTCATGAGCACGGGTCCGAAAAATGCGGCGCCGCGCGGTGTTTGCCAAGAGACTGCAGGAATCTCTCGAGCGGCAGACTGGCTGTCATCTTGCAAGAGATCCTGCTCTGACGGACGCCCATGCTTGATGCGCGACGATTGCCTGACCACCAACATGTGACCCGCCACCCGGTAGTGTCAGTTTCGAGGGGCGTTTCGGTAGGCGTATGCATACCTTGGTTCAGAGACATACCCCTCTGTCCAGATCTGACGTATAGCCATGCCATCTCTGTCACACAGACGGAGATGGAAATGAGCCACGAACAACACCTTGCCCTTGAACTGATCGCCCGGTTGGCCAGTCGTTTCGGCCCGACAAGCCGCATCGCCAAAGAGCTGCCCGGTTGGCTGGAATACCTGACCGAGGTGAACTGCCCCGAGCGCCCGCGCGCCAGGCCTGGAGCAATCTGGTGGGACAAGGTGCGCGACCTTGTCCAGAGCCTCATGCCCAGCACAGGTGGAGGCGAGGGCGAGATCGTGCAGCGCAACGCCACCCTTCTCGGGGATCACTTCGGGTTGTCGCCGGTCGAGACCTCGATGCTGACCTTCGTTGCCCTCTACAAGCTCTTCGACGGGTTCGAGCATGTCGTCGATGGAGCCTTGGAGACGAAAGAGGTCACCGTACCGCTCCTTCTTTCGTGGTTCTGCCTGGCGCCCGAGTCCGAGATCCGGGCGGCCATGCGCTCTACTGGACGGTTGGCAAGTTCGGGATTGGTGCAGCTCAGCCGCGGCAGGCGGAACAACCGCATGCCTTTTGACCTGACCGAGCGCCTGACACTCGCGCTTCTTGCCGAGGTAGACAGCATTGCCGAACTGATCGCGTTGATGTTCCCCCGTGCGGCTGCCCCCGAAGCTGAATGGCAGGATTTTGAAGGGCTGGGGCGCGACGCGGACCTTATGCGCGACCTGCTGTCCAGTACGCTGGCCAGCCGAAAGTCGGGCATCAACATCCTGCTCTATGGTCCGCCAGGCACGGGAAAGACAGAGTTCGCCAAGGTACTGGCGGCCGAGATCGGAGCCGTTCTACGCTCGGTGGGAGAAACTGACGATGAAGGAGGAGCGCCTTCGCGTCATGAGCGCCTCGCCGAACTGCGCATGGCATCCCGCATGCTGGGGCAGAGATCGGACACCGTTCTGCTCTTTGATGAAATGGAGGATCTGTTCGGCAGAAAGAGCGCTTTCTTCAGCCATGAAATGCCGTCGAAGGTCCATTTCAACAGGATGCTGGAAACGAACCCAATTCCGATAATCTGGACCACCAACTCCGTCGATGCCTGCGACCCCGCGTTCCTGCGGAGGATGAGCTATTCCGCACTTATGCGCCCGCCATCGGGCCGTGTCCGATCTCGGATATGGCAACGGCTCGAGGCGCGACATGCTGCAGGCCTCCCGGAAGCGGTTCTGCCCGCTCTGGCGGAAAGGCACGATCAGGCGCCCGCGCTCGTGTCGGACGCGATGCGGGTGGCGCGGCTGTGCGATGGTGGGCAGGCAGTTGTTTCTCAGGTGCTCGATGCGGCCGCACGTCTGGCAAAGGGCGGGGTGGACAGCCCGCCGCGGCATCACGCGGAAATACCCTGGCGACAGGACCTTGCTCGCACTGACGCCGATCTGGGTCGTGTCGAAGCGCGGCTGGCGACCTTGGATGCGACTCGCCGTGTCAGTTTCTGTCTGGAAGGCCCGGCGGGAACTGGAAAAAGCGCCTGGGCGCGGCATCTGGCCCGGGTCATCGGCATGCCGGTCATCGAAAGGCGCGCCTCGGACCTGCTGTCCAAATGGGTCGGCGAATGCGAGCAAAACATCGCGCGCGCTTTTTCCGAGGCGCGCGCTGACGGTGCCATGCTGATTTTCGACGAGGCGGACAGCCTGCTGTCTGACCGGCGTGGCGCCGAACGCAGTTGGGAGGTTTCTCAGGTCAATGAAATGCTGACATGGATGGAAAGCCACCCGCTGCCCTTTGTCTGCACCACGAACTTCGCGGAGAACCTCGACCCGGCTACGCAGCGCCGGTTCACCTTTCGTATTCGTTTCGACTTTCTGTCTGCCGATCAACTCCCGCTTGCCTGGGCCGCACATTTTCCGTGCCCACCACCCGCCGGTTTGCCCGCACTCGAACGGCTTGCTCTCGGAGATTTTGCAAACGTTGCGCGCAGGATGCGGGCGCTTGGCGAGGCTGATCCGCGAGAAATACTGCGCGAACTGACCCGCGAGGCTACCTCTAAGGTGGGGGCGGGACGTCCGATCGGCTTTGGACGTTGACGACCCATCGGTGCGCCGCAAAGGTGGCGGTACATTGCCCGGAGGATCCATGCGTTACGCCCGTCAGGAAGATCTGCAGAAACTGGCGCTGCGGATGCAGGGATCGGCCGAGGGAATATCCCTTGCCGACATCGAACGAGACTTCGGCGTATCCCGACGCACAGCAGAACGCATGCGCGATGCCGTGCGCAATGCCTACCCCCAGATAGAGGAGCTTTCCGGCGAAAGCGGCCGCAAGTACTGGCGTTTTCCACCGGGTTCATTGGGTCGGATGGTGGAGCCAACGCTTGAGGAACTGACTGCTGGGCACCGTGCCGCCGCAATTGCCCGGCGCGAGGGAGATGAGACCACGGCTGATGCGCTCGAGCACCTGTTGACCAAGGTGCAAGCCATGTTTCGTGAGGATCGCCGCCGACTTATGGCCGCTGATCTGGAGGCACAATTGATGGCTGATGGCGTGGCCTTTCGACCCGGACCTCGCGAAAGGATTGCTCCTGAAATCCTTTCGGCCCTGCGTGAGGCGATCCTTGCAGGCGTGATGATTTCTGCAGATCACCGTGCCCGAAGCACCGCAAAGCTTTCGCGCAACGCAAGGCTTGGGCCGATTGCGATGCTGTTCGGGCAAGGGCGCCAATACTTGCTGGCCTGGAGCGAGTATCAGGACGATCTGCGCCTGTTTGCTCTCGCCGGGTTCGACCGGATATCACTGGAAGCCGATGTTTATGAACGCCCGGTTGGTTTCGATCTGCAGGAATGGCTCTCGGAAAGCTTCGGCATCTGGCGCGAAGAACCGCAGGACGTCGAATGGCGGTTTCTGCCAGCCGTGGCGGATGAGGCTGCAGGTTATGTGTTTCATCCAAGGCAGCAGACTGCGCGTCTGGACGATGGTTCTCTGATCGTCCGGTTTCGTGCAGGGGGCCGGCAGGAAATGGAATGGTATCTGGCAAGATGGGGGGACCAGGTCGAGGCGCGGTTCTTGTCTGCCTCTTGAAGCTTCGCCTCCGATACGACCGGAAATGACGTATGCGGACCGTAGGGTTGGGTGGAATCGAAAGAAAAGGAACAACGCTTGCTTCGTGACAGCACCACCCACCCACTTCGTATCGACAGTCTTCCGATTGGTAACGGTCTGCTCGGGCTTACTCTTTGCCCGGGCAAGAAGGGTGACAGCGTCTTTGGCGGGGCGTGGGACCGCGATCTGGACATCGATCTGGACGCGATCAAGGCTTGGGGGGCGAAAGCCGTCCTGAGCCTGATCGAGGACCACGAGTTCGACATGCTTTCGGTGTCAGGGCTTGGCGACGCCGTAAAGGCGCGGGGCATGGACTGGCATCACTTCCCGATTCGCGACGTGGACGTGCCGACGCCAGAGGCGATGGAGCGGTGGCGCCATCTGTCTCCAATTCTTCACCGAACCTTGGAAAACGGCGACCGTATACTGGTCCATTGCCGGGGCGGGCTAGGCCGTGCCGGAACGGTAGCGGCACTTTTGCTCATTGAGCGTGGACGTTCCGCGACCAACGCCATGGCGAGTGTCCGGGCCGCGCGGCCAGGGGCGATCGAGACCCGTGTGCAGGAACGTTTCGTGGAAATTCATGGCAGTCATGGGGGATTGCGGCCAATCCAGCTTCACGCCTGTCTCCTTGGTGGTGCCATCGGCGACAGTCTTGGGGCTGAGATCGAGTTCCTCTCTCTTGCACAAATCCGCCAGCGCTACCCTGGCGGCATCAAGGACCTGCCGCCGCACATGGGGCTGCGCGGCGCGATGACAGATGACACTCAGATGACGCTGTTCACGGCCGAGGGGATCCTGCGCGCGCAGATCCGGAGCGTGCTGAAAGGCATCTGCCACCCGCCATCCATCATTCACCACGCGCTTTTGCGCTGGTACAAGACCCAAGGCGGCCAACCGGCGGTTCAGACGGATGAAGTCGGCCTGATCGAAGACCCACGACTTTGGGTTCGCCGGGCGCCGGGCAATACCTGCCTGTCTTCGTTTGGGGCGAGTGCGCACTTCGGAGACGTTGCGCGGAACGATAGCAAGGGATGCGGCACCATCATGCGTGTTGCGCCGATCGCCCTGATGTATTCACGGGATCAGGTGCGCCGGATGGCGATCGACACATCAGCGCTGACCCATGGTCACGTCACAGGTCAGCTTGCAGCCGCAGCGTGGGCAGAGATGCTTGCTGATGTGGCTAGTGGCATTGATCTCCATGCGAGCGCGGTCCGGACGGCGGAGATTTATGCGCAACTGCCTGGGGGCGAAGAAACTGCGCGGGCAATTCGCGCAGCAATTGTCGCACCAAGGGACGGTGCCGCTGAAACAGTCGAGTCTCTCGGTGGCGGTTGGACAGCGGAAGAGGCGTTGTCGATAGCGCTCTACGCCTGCCTTGTCGGCAAATCCTTTGAAGAGTCTCTCGCGATTTCGGTTACGCATGGTGGCGACAGTGACTCAACAGGAGCGATTGCCGGCAACATGCTGGGGTTGCTCGATCCCGCGGCTGTTCTTCGACACAGGTGGGCTGAGATCGTTGAAGGCGGTGATATCATTTCACGGCTGGTCCATGATTTCGGTCGCCTTTCATCGGATATCAACTCAGCCGAGCAGCTATCTGCGTTTTACCCTGGGGCTTGAACGGCGGCCCTGTCGGCTTGGTCACAAGATTGCCCAAAAAGCCGGACAAGTCATTGAATTAGGGCGGCCCCTCCATAGACTGACCCCACTCCTCCTGTCAGCAGGCAAATCATGTTCTACCCCTTTCTCGTCGCTGATCCGCGTTCCGGTTTGCAGTACCGCCTGTCCGATACGGGCCTGGCAGAACTTTCTCTGGCCCCAAAGGCACCGGAATGGGCGCCTGGGCGGGCGATTGCGGATGCGCCGGATCCTGTCTGGCAGGAGAGCCTTGCCAACGCGCCGGTAGAGACGATTTCTGCAGTCACTGCGGCTTTAGAAGATCTGGTCCTGGCCACACCCGATCTGCGCGTGCCTGTTGCGGGGATGGTAGTAGACAGCCGCGCCGGGCGGCATCTGGATGCACTGATCCGCCTCTGGGGACGGATGGGCGATGCCCTGCCCGATGGGCTTGCCCCGGTCCGCCATATGCTGGACCTGCCGCATGGGCGGTTTCTGGACCCGGTACCGGTGGTGCAAGGCTCGCTCGATCCGCACGCGCCAGCCGCGATGGCGGCCCTGTTTGCACGGCTGGAGCGGGAGTTTGGCGCTGTCATCCCACCCACCCGCGTGCGCGCTGCAGCGGAGGGAACGAGGCTTCATGCGTTGCAAGGCGGTATTGCCGCCGCCGTGGTGGACGCCGCGGCACAGGATGACAGCGTGGCCCTTTACGGCCTTCGCGATCTTGCAGCCTGCGCGGATTTTGCCGCCGCCCGCGCCCGCGCGCTGATCGAAGGCGGTGTTTCCGCCCGCGAGATTGCCGTGCTCACCGGCAGCGATCCGCGCCAGCTTGCGCGCGCTTTCGCAGACCAAGGTGTGCCGCTGTCCGGCCTTCCCGCCAGCCTGCCCGAGCGCGACATCATCGGCGAAACAGCTCTCCATCTGGCGCTTGCCAAGCGACCTCCGACTCCGGCGATGGTCTTGGCAAGCCTAGCACTGTCGCCCCTGATGCCATGGTCCGCACAGACCGGGCGTGATCTGGCCGAAAGCCTGATGGGTGGCGATTTCCGGGGCGAGGTTCTGTTTCCGACCCCAGCGCACAAAGAACTCTGGACTGACATTCGCGCAGCAGCTGGCAGTCTCGCGCAGTTGCGATTCCTGATCGACCGAATCTGCGACCAGATTGCAAAGGGGGCCGAGGTCCGCGCCCGCCTGCCAATCCCACCCGGCGAGGGCAGCCCGGACTGGGAGGCGATACTGCGCGGCATCCAGATCGCGCCCCAGTCGGCTACCGATCCTGAACGCAACCTTGAGGGGGTCAGCCTCTGGTCTGCGCAGGAAAGCCCGTGGCGACCCTGTCGGCATCTGATCGTGATGGACTTCACGGACGGTCTCTATCCCACGCGCCCCCGCGCCAATCCGATGTTTCTGGACAGCGAGATTGCGCGCATTCGCGAAGCTACGGGCCTCTATCTCCGCGGCAGGGCCGAAGGGTTGGCGCAGGCCTTGTCGCTGTTCGATCAGCAGCTTCAGTCTGCCTCAGGCTCTGTCACATTCCTGATCCCATGGCGCGATCTGTCAGGCGCGCGACTTCAACCGTCGGCTGGCCTATCCCTTGTTGCGCGGGCGATTGCGGGTGTCGAGGATACGGCGGACCTGATCCTGGACCTGTCGCGCACACCGCCAGTCGACTGGCCGGTGGCGCATCATTCCCTGACGGCCTTGCCGGATCCCCACGACCTGCCCGAGGCGCTGGACTTCCCTGGCCGCGACCTGCTGGCGTTGCGCCGGAAGGATGACGGAACGGCAAAGCCGCAATCGCCCTCACGGCTGGAAACGCTTCTGGTCAGCCCCCTAGCCTGGCTTCTGGCCGAAGTGGAGGCGGAAGACATGTCCTGGTCTGCCGAAGAACTGGATGTCATGACCAAAGGCAGCATTGCCCATGACGTGTTCGAGCATGTGTTCCTGAAGGATCAACCCATTCCGGAACGCGCCGCTCTCACCGACGCGGTGGCCGCTGCCTATGACCGCGCACTGACCCGCCATGCCGGGTTCCTCCGCAGCGCCTCATGGGACCTGGAGCGTCAAGGGCTGGAACGCGAGATCCTTCAAGCCGCGCTGCGCTGGCGCGACCATTTGCTGGCGCTGGGGGCCAAGATCATCGGGAACGAGATTTGGCTGTCGGGCGAAGCGCATGGCATCAACCTGCATGGCAAGGCCGACGCGATCCTTGAATTGCCGGACGGGGCGCTCTTGATCGTTGACCACAAGAAAAGCGGCACATCAGCCCGCCGCAAGCGGATGGACGCGGGCTGGGACCTGCAGGCGGCGCTTTATCGCGACATGATCGCCCGCCCGATCCGGCGCGAGGGTGATGGGATGAACCCGCTGATCGGGCGCGAGGTCGGGATCGCCTATCACCTGATGAATGACGGCGGGCTTCTGACCTCTGGGTTGGCGCTGGCAGAAGGGTCTCTGGTGCGCGATATGGGCGATGCCGTCAACGCGGCGGCGGTTGAGCGATTGGCCGAACGGCTTTCGGAACTCGATGCAGGGCGCGTGGTCCTGAACACGACGGCTGACGAGGGCTTCTTCAAGAAAGAAGCGGGGTTCACCCCTTATGCGCTGACGGATGGCTCTGCGCTTGTCACCGCATTCATCCGCCAGGTCGAGGAAGAGCAACCATGAGCCAGAACCAGTCAGATCGGGGTTTGGTCATCGTGCCTGCCGGTGCAGGTGCCGGCAAGACGCATCGCATCAAGACGCAATTGTCCGACTGGGTCAAACGCAAGGTCGTGCGCCCGGAGCGTATCCTTGCCGTGACCTTCACGGAAGTAGCGGCCGGTGAATTGCGTGAACGCATTCGGGCGGGTCTTTTGTCGGATGGGCTGGTGGAGGAGGCCATGGCGGTCGAGCGGGGCTATGTCTCGACCATTCACGGGCTGGGCCTGCGGCTTTTGACGGAACATGCCCTTGCGGCGGGCGCCTCGCTTCAACCGCGCCACCTGGGCGATGCCGAGAGGGATCTCCTGATCCGGCAGGCCTTGGCCCATGCCAATGCGCTGGACCCGATCAAGGCTACCCCGGAGCGGTTCGGCTATCAGGCGAACTGGCAAAAAGGCGAAACGGTAGAGGATTCCCTGCGCGCCCGCGTCTTGGCGATGATCGACCTTCTGCGGGGCTTGGGCGACACAGGGCGCGAACCCCGCCTGATCGCCCCGGCGCTGGCCCGGCTTGACCAGATCTATGGACCGACAATGGCTGACCCGGTAGCCGCCCGCGCTGCGTTGCTGGCGGCAGTCTTGGCGATGCTGGCGGCCTTTCCAGAGGGCGGGATCGCCACGGTGACGGCAAAGGGGCCGCGTGAAACGCTGGAAAAAAACCTTTCGCTGTTTCGGCGCATTGAAAGGGATCCCGAGCTTCTGGGTCACGACTGGAGCATCTGGCAATCGCTGCGCGGCCTGTTGGTCTCGAACAGCCGCACAAAGACGCCTGACGGCTATGATGATCTGGCGACTGCAATCATGCAGGCCGCCGATGTACTGCCCGCTCATCCCGGTCCCCTCGCCGACGCAAAACTGCATCTGTCATGCCTGATCGCCTGCGCCCAGGAAGTGATGGAGGCCTACGAGGCGCGCAAGAAAGCGCTCGGCCTGATCGACTTTGCCGACATGATCGCCGGGGCCGAACGCCTGCTGCGCACCGATCCCGCTGTACGGCAGGCTGTGCTGGACGAGATCGACTGCGTCATCATTGACGAATTTCAGGACACGAACCCTGTTCAATTTGCGCTGCTGTGGCAGCTTGGAGCAAGGGCGCCGCGTACCCTGCTGGTGGGCGATGTGAAGCAGTCGATCATGGGGTTCCAGGGGGCCGATCCGCGGCTGTCGCAGGCGCTGGCCGCCGCGAACCCTGACGCCACGCAACCGCTTGATCGCAACTGGCGGTCGACACCTGCCGTCATGTGCTTCAACAACGCCATGGGTGCCGGTCTGTTCGGCGCGGGCTACAACCCGCTCGACCCGACTCGCGATCCGGTGCCCGGTCTGGCGATCGAGGTGCTGCAGGTGTTGAAAGGGCGCGGGGTCAAGAAATCCTCCAAACCGCAGGAACATGTGGCCGAACGCATCACCCGCATCCTGACGGAGGGAGAGACGATCACCGACCGGAAGACCGGCGCCGTGCGTGCTGTGCGCCCTTCTGATATCGCTCTGCTGGTCTGCCGCCATACCACTGCCGGTCGCTATGCTGAGGAACTCCGCGCCCGCGGCGTCCCCGTGCGTATTGCCGAGGATGGCTGGGCGGCAAGCCCCGCGGTCCGGGCGGCACGTGCGGCGCTTAGCTATGCTGCCAATCCCGCCGATGCCCATGCCGGGCTCTTGCTACGTACGCTCGGCCCCGATCCGCTGCTCCTGCAAGACGCAATTGCCGCGCAGATCGACGGCCGGCTGGCGGATGATCCCGTGCTGATGGGACTTGCAGCCCTGTCTGACCGGTTGTCGCGTCTGCCGGTTGGTGTTGCGTTGGACCTCGTGCTTGACGCAGCGGGCCTGCGCCACTGGGCGGCGCGTCAGCTTGATGCGGCCCAGGCGCGCGCTGATCTGTTGCGGCTGGAGGCAGAGGCCAGCGATTTCGAATCCGCGCATCGCGACCTGAAGGCGGCGTCTGGTTTCCATGGAGAGACGGCCAAGGTGTTTCTGGGCTGGCTCGACGCACGTTCGGGAGATCGCGATTTCGACCGTCGTCCGGACCCTGCGGCGGACAGCGCCGAGGCGGTCGAGATCGTGACTTGGCACGGCTCCAAAGGCCGCGAATGGCCGATTACCGTGGTCGCAGAATTTGACCATAGAATCGAAGAATGGCCCGGGACCACGGCGACCCGGTTTGACGCGCTGGACAAGATCGACGACATGTCCGCTGTCCTGGCCTCTGCCGCACTGATCCATACGCCGGGATTTGCCGCGCCCGAGGCCGCGCGACGCTTTATCGAAGACCGTCGCGCGGATTTCGAGGTCAATGCCCGCAACCTGCTTTACGTGGCACTCACCCGTGCGCGAGACCGTCTGGTGCTGGAATGGCCGGACTTTCTGAAAGAACGCGACGAGGACGCGCCTGAAGCTACCTGCCTGTTCCACGTGCTGGAGGACTCTTGCGCACCGCAGATTGCGGGCGGGATGCTGCGTATTGGCGGCGTGGATTGCCCGGCGATGATCATGCAGTTGCCGGAACTGGCCTGTGCCACCGACTATGCGCTGGGTGCAGGCAGCGATGCGCCCCGGTTCGGCAGCGAAACGCCGTTGCCCGTCACGCCCGTAACCCCTTGGCGGTTGCAGCCTTCGCAGACCAAAACGGCCGATCCAGCACCGGAGAGCCGGGGTGTCACTCTTGGTACACCCTGGTCCCGGACGTTCAGTGATGTGGCCCGCGGCACCGCGCTGCACCTTGCCATGCGAACCTGCCTGACGCGGCCAGACCTGATCGCTGCCCTGCCTTCGGCAACAGGACTGGATGAGTCGATGCTCACGCTGGTGGCAGAGCGGGCGGGTGCGCTGAAGGCTTGGCTGTCAGCCTGCGGTTACACGGACCTGCAGTGCGAGATCCCGGTTCTAGGTCACACGACAGAGGGTGCCGAAATCCCCGGCATGATCGACCTCTTGGCCATCGGGCCGCAGGGTTGCCTGCTGATCGACCACAAGACCGGCGGTGCGGGTTCAGGCTTTGGTGCTTACTGGCCACAGCTTTCCGCCTATGCAAGTTTGATTGGCGATCTGAACCCATTGAAGCCGCTGAACGGCATTGCGGTGTACTGGATCGACCATGGGCGATTGGAGCTCGCCTTTGATCGAGAAGCTCCGGCCCGTGCAATGTAGTGATCCGAAGGGCCAAGGGATGAGGCAGGAACGGAGCGGCCGGCCTCAGTGTTGTTGCGATGTGAACTTGGCGATTTTCGGAACGAATCCCCCACAAATAGTTCTGATCATGCGGTCGCCACCGTACAGCGTGGCTGTCCCGGTCTGGTCCTGACAGGATCCGCAAATAAAACCGGTCATGTTGTGGGTTCCCATGGTCGCCCCTGACTTGTTGAGAAGGCGGGCGCAGATGCGGCTAGAAGTCACCAGGAAAACATACGCGATGGATGTCTTCGACTAACGAAAGACTACCGGTTCAACTTCCAATTCCTGAACCGATCGACGTACTCCTCAGAGTTCAACAGTTCGCTAGCATAGAATAGATCGGCAATAACAGCGTCAATCAGTCTTTCTAGAGGGATTCGTCCATCTCCACCAATGTTGGTATACTGATAAATATGCTTGGGGGCGTAGCTGCAAAGCAATTTGTTCTTTTGCTGACTGGTCGGGATCTGTAGGCTATCCTTGAAGAACCCACTCTGTGGAATGGCTCCTTCAGCGCCGATGCTCTCAAGATTTTTTCCGTTGAGCTGGCTTCCAAACATCCAGTTCCACTGGTCAGTCGCAACAATGAATTTTTCCATCGCGGCAGAATCTTTCCCCTCCTCGCGACTAGGGACCACAAAGCGCCCAAAGGATAACACTCGACGGTATTGCGACCCTTGAATGTGTACACCCATGTCGATCATGTCGACCTTGCTTCTCGGAAACTTCTGCTGATCGAGATTCAGGATCAAAGAGACACCGGCACTGGGTCTATTTCCGTCCAAGCCATAACCAGATTTTAAATCTAAGCCATAACCAGATTTTAATTCCAAGTCTTCTAGCTTTTCATGAAATTTCACTTCTGCCACTCTAGCCTTGATCGCTTCGCAAAGTTCACTAGCTCGATACTTATCAATCGTTTGTGAGAAGCGCAGATTTTTGGTTACGGAGTACACACTTTTGATGTCAGCTTCCTTGTCGGCCACTAAGAAGGAATACTTATCTTCCTGCGCATCTTCTGCTATCGCACGATCAAGGAGATCACTAAGGTCACGGCAGAGCTGGGCATAAGCAATAATTATTGACTTGTGATCGGGCTCAATGGGATGCTCAGAGGCAATATCCATAATTCTTCTGCTGACTGATGCGAAATACACGCACCGCCAACCATCATCGACATTTGATTCAGCCTTGCACTTCAGTTGCTCTGGCGCTGGTACAAGTGAAAGTAGAACCTTGTGTAGCTTGCCTATATATGTCCCAGCTTTAATCGCCTTTTGAATTTTCTCATCATAATCTCTGAGTTGGTCGAGGCGAGGTGCATCCTTGACCTTGACTTCAACTACCAGGAACTGACGTTCGTCTGGCTCGCCAAATTCAACGATGAGGTCAAGGTTGGACGTCTCACGCTCTGTTGTGACTTTTCCGCTTACAGGCCCATCGTAGATTGCGCCAATCATGGGAGGATACTGTTCGAAAAGCCAACCCAAGAAATTGGAGTGAAAGAGCTCCCGTGATCCAAGTGAAAGAGCGTAGATCGGGTTGGACTTCAGTCTCTTTTCCAGGTCCGCGAGCTCAGTCATTAGATTTCCTTTGGCCTCGAAAGAAGTTTGCATGGGTTTGATGCTGTCAAGGGCGCTGTTGCATAGACCGTCTTGTCTGAACAGGTTCCGTGCGCTGCGCCAGTGGTTCACCGCTTCGGTTGTGATTCCACCGCTCTCGGCATTGTCGGGAGAAAGTGGGCAAGATTGAGGCCCTTTCCCTTAAGTGATCAATGCGGGCAGCGGCTGTTACATAGGCAGAAGTATTCGCTGATCTGGGTGCAAGCCTCACCGGAGTCATCGAGCACGTGCCGTGCGGCAGCGGAATCCAGACGGATGCCACCGATGTCATCTCGCACCTGAAAGTCGAATTTCCCTCCGTCCAGCCAGGCGCGGCCAGCCTGGCGCTGATCGAGATGCGGCTGATCTGAGCGGGGCGATCAGAAAGCACGGATATTGCTTAGATTTACCTACGAACATCGATCCTGCAGAGCGATGATGCTGGCACCAAGATGATAAAACTCAACCCTGGAGACCCCCCCATGACCACTCGCCGCGCCACCGACAATGCAGAGGCTCTCAACGCATTCGTGACCACCAAGTTCCAGATCGACGCGATGCTGGAACGCCTGAAGGCGCTGAGCGACGAGCATTTCGAGACCCACCCCGACGAGATCAACTGGGGCCACGTCGGCACCTTGAACCACTACGCCAGCCTCCTGCGCCAGAACACTGATAGCGCATTCAAGGAGGGCAAACATGCCGCTTGATCCCGCCCAGCGCCATCAGATCGAACAGGACGCGATCACCGCTAAATGGGAAGCCGAACGCCTCGCAGCCTGCGACGATGCCATCACCCTGTTGCGCGAGATCGCCGATCTGGAACGCGACTACGATGGAGACGTGATCATCGGCGCGGATGCTGACGGCCACAATAACCTGATGTCGCGCATCGCCAACTTCCTTGCTCAGCGCGATCAATAGAGGAACCCACCATGATCAAGTTGAGTGAAACCCAGACCATCATCCTGAGCGCTGGGGCCCAGCGCCCCGACAAAATCGCCCTGCCGCTACCCAAAGGGTTGGCCGGGGCGGCGGCGAAGATGGCAGTCACCAAGATGATCGAACGCGGCTGGTTGCAGGAGGTTGAAGCCAACCTATGGCGCAATGAGCCGCTCTGGCGTGAAACCGGCGATGGGCATGGCACCACGTTGATCGTGACCGACGCGGGGCTGCTGGCCATCGGCACTGAACCGGTGGTAGTCAAGACGGTGGTTGCCATACGCGAACATGCGAAGGCGGAACCAGTGGCGAAACGGCCGACGTTGCGCCCGGGCACCAAGCAGGCCATGCTGATTGCAATGCTGCAGCGCCCTGAAGGTGCGGCAATTTCCGAGATCGTTGCCGAGACAGGCTGGCAGGCTCACACTGTTCGCGGTGCGATCTCAGGTGCCCTGAAAAAGAAGCAGGGCCTGCTTATCAGCTCCGAAAGGGTCACTAGCAGAGGATCTGTCTACAGGCTAAAGTCTGCTAACCGGAACGCTGAGTGAACAAGTCGAGGTTTCAGCGTGCAAGAGGTACGTCTGAGTCGGCCAAAGTACATGATGTCGTAGGCCTTTGGCATCGGCGACTGTGCAATGTTTACGATGGATGCGTCCAATGCCATCGCTGTCGATAAGAGTAATGGTATTCTCGCTCACGGTGCCTACGCAGGTCCAGTGGTCATGCTTTCCCCCAAGTCCGAGAAGCACTGATCCCGGTCCATGTTCGTCCAAATGTTCAACGATGGCATCCCAAAACTGTTGGAGCCCTTCCGGAGCTTTTCGGAAGGCAAGTTGACGACCGAGGCGGGTACCATGTGTGGCTTGCAGGAATGAGCTGGCGGCATCGATAAGTCTGCCCAATGGTTGAACTGTCATACCATTGCAGAGAGCGTCCTCCAGCCGCTTTTCTTTGCCCAGCATTCCAATCAGTTGACGGAATAGCTCCTTCTCTTGCTTACCATTCAGCCTCTTGGAGCTGATGTTTCTCACTGCATTGACAACGGCATAAACGCCACAAAGGCCATCGAGATTGCCCTGAATGCGAGCGCGTGGAAGAGATTTGCGTGGCATGATGTATCCGCTAAATTTGGTCACACTCCTTCTAGCGGCTGCATCAGCGTTCAGGCAATCATATTCCAAGGCGCTTCCAATCCAGCTCCGATATCTGCCCCGTCGCCTTCTCCCAACGCCGGACGGCCACGTCGCAGTAAACCGGGTCCAGCTCCATCGGAAAGCACCGCCGCCCAGCGCGCTCTGCGGCGACGATCTAGGTGCCGGAGCGGTAGAACGGCTCGAAGATCAGGTCGCCGGGGTCTGAAAACGCCGTCAACACTGCCTTGACCAGCGCCACCGGGAATTCGGCTGGGTGAGACCCAGCCGCACCAAGCCCGCCCTTGTGGCGCTTGATCTGGAAGACATAGTCTGTGATGCGGTGACTGTGGATGGCGTTGCCGGTGCCGGTCTTGGAATGCACTGTGTCATCAACTCCCGCAATGAAATCTTCAGCTTTCGAATCCCGGCGATAGGGTTACCAATGGCTTGGAAGCCCCTCTTGACCTTTGGAATTCGGATGCTCGACGTTTGACCATTGATCCCGCCCTTTTCCCGTCCAGATGCGTTTCCATCGATCTGGAGGTTGATCCGAAGTTTGCGCGGTTGTTTGCTTTTGCGGCGGTGCGGGGTGAGGCGGCGCTGGTTCACAAAGGGGGCGCTCTGGAGCCAGCGCTAGACCGGCTGGAGGTGTTCTGCGACGGGGCGGCGCATCTGGTGGGCCACAATATCCTGCGCCATGACCTTCCGCATCTGGTGGCCAACCGGGCGCAGTTGGCGGGGTTGGGGGCTGCACCGATTGATACGCTGTGGCTGAACCCATTGGCCTTTCCGAGAAATCCGTATCACCACTTGGTCAAGCATTATCAGGATGGGCGGTTGCAGGTTGGGCATGTGAACGACCCCGAACAGGATGCGCGGCTGGCGCTGCAGGTGCTGGCGGATCAGATCGCGGCCTTTACACGGCTGGGTCAGGAGGCACCGGACGCCCTGCTGGCCTATCACCATCTGACGACGCGGGGTGAAGCCGCGGCCGGGTCCGACGCGCTGTTCCAATCCTTGCGCGGTCCCGCGCCCGTTGAGGCCGCTGCCCATGCCGCCATCCGCCGCCAACTTGACGGGCGCGCCTGTGATCATCGGCTAGACCAGACAATCGGCCGCCTGTCCGACCCGCGCAACGGCTGGCCGATGGCCTATGCGCTGTCGTGGATTTCGGTGGCGGGCGGGGACTCGGTCATGCCGCCCTGGGTGCGGCTGCAGTTTCCGCAGGCCGGGCGGATCGTGCGGCATCTGCGCGACACCAACTGCGGCGATCCTGCCTGTGGCTGGTGCGCCGACAAGAACAACCCCAATGCCGCGCTGGAACGTTGGTTCGGCTTTCCATCCTTTCGCCCGCAGCCCGTCGATGACATGGGCCGCCCGTTGCAGGAACGCATAGTGGCCGAGGCGATGGCGGGCAAATCGGTGCTGGGCATCTTGCCCACCGGCACGGGGAAATCGGTCTGCTACCAGATCCCGGCACTGTCGCGGTTCGACAAGACCGGGGCGCTGACGGTGGTGATCTCGCCACTGGTCGCGCTGATGGCCGATCAGGTGCAGGGGCTGGCGCGGGCGGGGATTTCCAGTGCGGTCACGGTGAACGGCATGCTGTCGCTGCCCGAACGGCATGACGCGCTTGAAAAGGTGCGAATGGGCGATGCGGCGATGCTGTTGATCTCGCCCGAACAGTTGCGGTCACCATCGATCCGCACGGTCCTGCAACAGCGCGAGGTCGGGCTCTGGGTGCTGGACGAGGCGCATTGCGTCAGCAAATGGGGCCACGATTTCCGGCCCGATTACCGTTATGTCAGCCGCTTCATCAAGGAGTTCTCGGGCGATCATGTGCCCCCGGTCCTGTGCCTGACCGCCACGGCCAAGCCCGAGGTGGTGCGCGACATCCGCGACCATTTCCAGACTCGCCTGGGGTTGGACCTGATGCTGCTGGATGGCGGGGCAGTGCGCACCAACCTGTCCTTCGCGGTGCTGCCCACTCAGAAGGAGACCAAGCTGACCGATATCCTTTCCGCGATCGAGGCGAACCTGCCGCCTGAAGGCGCATCCGGCGCGGTGGTCTACTGCGCCACGCGCGGGGCGACGGAAACGGTGGCCGAGTTCCTGAAAGGGCAGGGGCTGGCGGCGGACTACTTTCACGCCAAACGCAGCCCCGAAGAAAAGCGTGAGGTGCAAGAGGCATTCCGCACCGGCCAGTTGCGGGTCATCGCCGCGACCAATGCCTTTGGCATGGGAATCGACAAGCCCGATATCCGGCTGGTCGTGCATGGCGACATTCCGGGGTCGCTGGAGAATTACCTGCAAGAGGCAGGCCGAGCGGGACGGGACCGCGCCCCCGCCAACTGCGTGCTGCTGTTCAGCCCCGAGGACGTGGAACGGCAATTCTCGCTTTCGGCCCGCTCGCGTCTGGCAAGGCATGAGATTGGCGCGATCCTCAAGGCGCTGCGGCGGATGGAAAAGCACAAATCCGGCGAGGTGGTGGCCACCCCCGGCGAGATCGTGCGCGAGGAGAAGGATCAGGAGTTCGAGCGCGACAAGACCACCGACGACACCCGCGTGAAAACCGCCGTGGCCTGGCTGGAGGAGGCGACGCTTCTCAGCCGCGAGGAAAACCGGGCGCAGGTGTTCCCGTCGTCGCTCCGCATCCGGTCGGTCGATGAGGCGGCGGCGATCCTGATTGGCGCGCAGATTTCGGGCAAGCGCCGCACCCAGCTGATGGACCTTGTGCGCGAGGTGATGAATGCGCCCGCCGATGCAGGGGTTTCGACCGACGATCTGACGGGGGCCTGCGGGCTGTCAGGCAGGGAATTGCAACGCGCCTTTGCCGACCTTGAGGCGCTGGGGATTGCCAGCAATGATACGGCTATCACGGTCTATGTGCATCTGGGGGTCGAGGATGCCTCGGCCCGCCGACTGGATCATGCGGTACGCAGGGAGGCCGACCTCATCGCCCTGCTGCAAGAGACGGTGCCGGATGCCGAAGGGGCCGATGCGCAACCCCTGAACCTGTCTGAGACCTGTCAGGCTTTGCGCGACAAGGGCCACGCGCAGGTGCGTCCCGATCTGGTGGAAACGATTCTGCGCGGTATGGCGCAGGATGGGCGCGATCAGGATGGCGGGAGGGGCAACCTGACCCTGCGCAAGGTCAGCCGCAACACGATCTTTGTCCGGCTGGAGCGGTCCTGGCCCGTGATCGCCCGCACCGCCGATCTGCGGCGACAGGGGGCGGGGGCGCTCTTGACCCATCTGACGGGCAAGGCCACCAAAGGCACACGCGGCAAGGACATTCAGGTCGAAACCACCCTCGGCGCGATGCTGGATGCGCTGAACGGTGATGCCCTTCTGCGGGACGAGGTCAAGGACATGACCCGCCTGATGGACCGCGCGCTTTTGTGGCTGCACGAACAGCAGGTTGCCACTTTGGGCCGGGGCCTGACCGTCTTCCGCCCGGCGATCACCGTTCACCTGAACCCCAAGGGTGGCCCCTTCACCGTCCAGCACTTCGCGCCCTTGGAAGAGCATTATGGCGAGACGACGATCCAGACCCATGTAATGGCCGCCTATGCCGAAATAGGGCTGGAGGCGATGGAGCAGGCCCAGCGTCTGGCCGAGGATTACTTCGTGCTCGACCGCGACGCCTTCCTGCGCCGTTGGCTGCCGGGACGCGGCACGGAAATCCGGCGGCAGACCACCGGCACCTCCTGGCGGACAATCGTCGACGCGCTGGATAATCCCGTGCAGGCCGAGATCGTGCGTGATGACCGCGAACAGACGAACGTGCTGGTCTTGGCGGGGCCGGGGTCTGGCAAGACGCGGGTGCTAGTGCACCGGATTGCCTACCTCATCCGCGTGAAACGCGAGGACCCGCGCGGCATTCTGGTGCTGACCTACAACCGCCACGCCGCCGCCGAGATCCGCGAACGCCTGCGCCGCCTGATCGGGGATGACGCGGCGGGGGTGACGGTGTCGACCTGCCACGCGCTGGCGATGCGGCTGATGGGGGCGAGCTTTGCAGGTGATGTCGAAGGCCCGCGCGACTTTGACGGCATCGTCATGCAGGCCGTGGCGCTTTTGCGGGGTGACGGTCTGACCAAGCCCGAGGCTGAAGCGCTGCGCGAGACGCTGATCCAGGGCTATCGCTGGCTCTTGGTCGACGAATATCAGGACATTGGCCCCGAGGAATACGCCCTGATTGGCGCGGTGGCGGGTCGATCGCTGGAGGATGACCTGCGCATTAGCCTCTTTGCCGTGGGTGACGACGATCAGAACATCTACGCCTTTGCCGGGGCCAGCATCGACTTCATCCGAAGCTTCGAGGCCGACTATGCCGCGAAACCTGTCTGGCTGACGGAAAACTACCGCTCCACAGCCCTTATCATCGCGGCGGCAAACGCCGTAATTGCCCCAGCGGCCCAGCGCATGAAGGCGGGCCACGACATCACGGTGAACCGCGCCCGCGCAAAGGTGTTGCCTGGGGGCGATTGGGCGGCGCTGGACCCGGTGGCGCAAGGGCGGGTCACCCTGCTGGATGCGGGAGGCGATGCCGCGCAGGCCGTCGCGGCGCTGGACGAGTTGGTGCGCCTGTCGCGACTTGACCCGGAATGGTCCTGGCGCCGCTGCGCCGTCATCGCACGGGAGTGGCGGCGGCTGGAACCTTTCCGCGCCTATGCCGAAGGCTTGGGCATCCCCATCGATATGGCCAACGAAAAGCCGCTCAGTCTTTGGCGGATGCGCGAGATGCAGGGCTTCGTCCGTACCCTGTTGGCAGATCGAACCCGGCTGCTGACCATCTCCGATCTGGTCGCGATCCTGAACGCACAGCCTCAGTCCCGCTGGACCGACCTAATCGGCGAAGGGATTGGCTTGCTGGCGCGCGAGCTGGTCGAAAAGGCCGCCCCGGTGCCAGACCTTGTGCAATGGTTCGGCGAATGGGCGCGGGATGTGCGCGGCGAACAGCGGGGGCTTCTTCTCATGACGGCCCACCGCGCCAAGGGGCTGGAGTTCGACCATGTTGCCATCCTGAACGGCGGTTGGGATCGCCCCTCGCGTGGCGAGGATACCGACGCCCCGCGCCGCCTGTTCTATGTCGGCATGACGCGAGCGCGGTCGACCCTGACCGTCCTGACCGACGGCCCCCATGCCTTTGTCCGCCCGGGCGATGCTGTCCTGACCCGCCGTGTCACCCCCGACACCGCCGCCCTTCCGCGTACCCGCCTGCGCTATATGCCGCCCGATCCGAAGCTGGTGGATCTGTCCTTCGCCGGGCGGATGCGACCGGGTGATCCATCACTGGCCGCCATCGCCGCCGCCCGCCCGGGCGATGCCGTTCACCTGATCCGCGACGGCGACCGCTGGCGGATCGACAACGCCCGGGGCCAGACCCTTGCCCGCCTGTCCCGCGCCTTCGCCCCGCCCGAGGGCACCACCTTCCTGCGTGGCGAGGTCGCGGCCATCCTCAACTGGCGGCGTGAGGATGGCGACGAGAGCTATCACCATTTTCTCCGACGCGATGAGTGGGAAGTGGTATTGCCTGAACTGGTGTTCGAAGCAGGGGCCGAAACCGTCAGGGAGGGTTAGCAGGACCGCTGGCTTTCGCACTCAAACGGGGCTCTGGCCAGCTTCCCACGGCACGAACATGGTGGTTTGGGTTACTTACACACAACGGACAAGAATCACGGCATCTTCGAAAGGCCAGCGTGCCGGTGGGATGCTAAAGGTGCCGCAAGCTACGGTCCTATCGCGGGTGATCGCTGACTTCGGCCTTCCTCTCGACGAAAGCTCAAGAACCCTCGGTGGGGCACGCAAGGAACATGACAATAAATGCGACATCTTGACATGTCGTATTTATGAACCTACATCCGCGTCATGTCAGAAGATGAAATCACACTCGAAGAACTAAGCGACCGCACTGGGGTCGAAGCACGCACCTTGCGCTCTTGGGTGAATAAGGGGCTGCTCTCGCCGCCTTTCAAGGCCGGGCGCGGCGCACGCTATCCCGCCAGCAACGCGGACCGGGCGCTGGCCGTTCGCGCACTCAAGGATCTTCACGGACTTTCGCTCGCAGAAATCGGGCGCCGCTTCATGATGGCGACCGAGGACCAGATCCGGGAATGGGCACTGGAGACTAGGCCGACCTCAGCCCCGCGTGGCACCGCGCGCGATTATCTGAGCCGCATTCAGGCGCAAGGCATCAAGCCGCTTGCAGCACCACCGTCGATGGACAGCCATCCGCAGGCGTCCTTTTCTCTGGAGCCGAAGTTTGCACCTTCGACTGCAAGATTTCCGCGCAAGTCCCAACCCGGTCTGCGCGGCGAGGAACGCGCTGCTGATCTTGCCAACATCGAGCGGCTTATCCTGCAGCTCGAACAGGTGCTCGAAACCCCTGCGCCAAGACGGTCACGGGGTGCCATCTGGACCCGCATATCCGTCACGCCCGATCTCGAACTGTCTGTCCGCGGTGATCTCGAACCGCGCGAACGGGTCCTATTTGAACAGCTCGCGGATCAGTTCCGCGCCATTCTCACCGGAAGGACGAAAAATGACTGATGTGAAATTTGCCGCCGCCGCCGCGTTCGATCGGAAACTCTTCTGGGAGGGCGGCGATTCCGTCCGCTACCTTGTCGCCCGTCTCCGGGCCAACTTGAAGGACGACCGCCGCCCAGCCGAGCGCACCCCGCTGAACATCGCCCTTGTCATCGATGCCAGCGGTTCGATGGGAGGCGGAAAGCTTGAGGCTGCCAAGGCAGCTGCGCTGGGGCTCGCGGAACGCCTGACGGAGCGTGATCGCTTGACGCTCGTGTCCTTCGCCTCGGATGTGCAGGTCCATCTCGACGCTATTCCGGTTTCCAGGGAGAACCTGATCCGGATCCGCACCGAGGTTTCCCTGCTGCAGACGCGGGGCATGACCAATCTGTCCGGCGGTTGGTTCGCCGGGGTCGAATGTGCCGCAAGGGTCGCAGAAGAGGATGTGCGGATGACGCCCCGCATCATCATTCTGAGTGATGGCCACGCCAACGAAGGGATTTCCGATCCGAACGAGCTGCGTGAACATGCCGGGGAACTCAGGTTGCGCGGCGTTCTGACTTCGGCACTCGGCATCGGAGACGGCTATGACGAACAGCTCCTGCGGGGCATTGCCGAGAACGGTGGCGGCCGTCTTCATGACGCGGAACTTACAAGCGAAATTTCCTCGGTCCTTCTAGGCGAGCTTGATGACATTTTCGGCACCCTCATCGAAGGCGTGGAGATCATGATGACCGTGCCGTCCGGCGTCCGCGTCGACGTTCTCGGCAAGGGGGACGCCGATGTCCGCGACAGTCGTGTCGCGGTTTCCATGGGCCCGATCCAGAATGACATTGAGCGCGTCGCTGTCTTCAAGGTGACTTGTCCCAAAGCGCAGCGTAGTGAAGAGTTCAAGTTCGGGATGGTTGCGACCGGGCGCGCCGTCGCTGATCGGAGCACGCTTGAGACCAGCGCGGTGTCAGTCAACCTCGTGGCCGTGGACGGCAAGGCGAACAAGGACCAGCCCCGAGATGCAGAGATTGCCGAGATTGTTGCGCGGACGTGGAGCGCACAAGTCGTTGCCACGGCCGCAAAAATGAACCGTGACGGAGCCTATGAAGACGCGCAAAAATACATCGAAGGAGAGCTGCGTCACTTCCGCCGCTACGTCGAGGGCCTTCCTCGCGGGCAGGACATGGTCGGTGAGCTCGAGTTGTTGGCGCGCCGCGTCGGCCGCGAGTTCTCATCGAGGATGCGCAAGGAAATGGTGGTCCAATCTGCGCTGGTCATGGAGAGCAGGGTGGACCGTCGTGGTGCCGGGAAGGCGGCATGGAGTGCAAGGATGGAGCGGGGGGACTGATGATCATCGGCCCATACTTCCAAACACGTCTGGGCGGGGCAGAGAGACAACTGACTTGGCCTCAAACGGGGCTCTGGCAAGTTTCTCACGGCTCGAAACGGGTGGCTTCTGCTGGCTGAATTCTGGCCAAAGTAGCTTCCGAAAACTGGATTCCCTGGATTCCACAAAAGAATCCAGCAGGCCAAGGCCGTGATTCCGCAAGCCTTTGATAACGGGTCGCTTTTTCCAAGATTAACGGGCGGGTGGATTCCGCCTGGATTCCCCGGTGAAACTGCCTGTCGCTAGCGAAATGCCGCGCTGCGCCCCCCCGCATACGTTCGGGGCCGGGGAGGAACCAAGCCAAGGGGGGCTCGGGGTGAAGATGGTTATGCCGTTGATCAGGCGAGTGCTTTGGTCAGCAGCTTGCCAAGGTATGTCGGTCCACCGTCATCC
>JANPBI010000130.1:0-2481 GCA_031430315.1 Rhodobacterales bacterium
GACCGGGTGGGGGGCGTGTTCTGGAACTTGGCGGGCGCGGATTCGACTGAGGCGCGGGAGGCGTTGCAGCGGGACCTGGCACCGAAGCTGTCGGCGTTTTCGAGCGAGATCACCAACAACAAGGCGTTGTGGGCGAAGATCGACGGCTTGTGGCAGGGGTGTGAGGGCTTGGGGTTGACGGCGGAGCAGCTGCGGGTGCTGACGCTTTATCGGCAGATGTTTGTGCGGGCCGGGGCGGAGCTGGAGGGGGCAGAGGCAGAGCGGTTGACGGCTTTGAAGTCGCGGCTGGCGGTGCTCGGGACCGCGTTCAGCCAGAACCTGCTGGCGGATGAGCGGGCGTGGTTCATGGAGCTGTCGGAGGCGGATTTGGCGGCGCTGCCCGGGTTCGTGCAGGATGCAGCACGGGCTGCGGGGGCGGAGCGGGGCTTGGGGGCGGTGGTGACGCTGAACCGGTCGCTGATCGTGCCGTTCCTGCAGTTTTCACCGAACCGCAGCTTGCGGCAAAGGGCCTATGAGGCTTGGGGGCTGCGCGGGGCGAATGGCGGCGAGACGGACAATCGGGGGGTGGCGGCGGAGACGCTGGCCCTCCGGGCGGAGCGGGCGGCGTTGCTGGGGTATCCCGATTTCGCGCATTTCAAGCTGGAGCCGGAGATGGCGAAGACGCCAGGTGCGGTGCGGGAGTTGCTGATGCGGGTGTGGGAGCCGGCCAAGCGCAAGGCGCTGGCGGATGCGGGTGTCTTGGAGGCGATGCTGGTGGCGGACGGGTTGCCGGGTCCGCTGGAGCCCTGGGATTGGCGGTACTATTCGGAAAAGCGGCGTTTGGCGGAGCATGACTTGGATGAGGCGGCATTGAAGCCGTATCTGGGCCTCGAAGCGATGTTGGGGGCGCAGTTCGATTGCGCGAACCGGCTGTTCGGGCTGGAGTTCCGCGAGTTGGATGGGCCGTTCTATCACCCGGATGTGCGGGGATGGGAGGTGACGCGAGCCGGGCGGCACCTGGCGGTGTTCCTTGGGGATTACTTCGCGCGGGGGTCGAAGCGGTCGGGTGCTTGGTGTTCGGCGATGCGGTCGCAGCGGAAGCTTGGTGGAGAGCAGCGGCCGATTGTCGTGAACGTGTGCAACTTTGCCAAGGGGTCGCCGAGCCTTTTGTCCTATGACGATGCGCGGACGCTATTCCACGAGTTTGGCCATGCGCTGCATCAGATGCTGTCGGATGTGACCTATGGGTTTATCAGCGGGACGTCCGTGGCGCGGGATTTCGTGGAACTGCCGAGCCAGTTGTATGAGCATTGGCTGGAGGTGCCGGCGGTGCTGGAGCAGCATGCGCGGCATTGCGAGACGGGGGAGCCGATGCCCGGCGACATGTTGGAGCGGCTGTTGGCGGCGGGGACCTATGATCAGGGCTTTGCGACGGTGGAGTTTGTAAGCTCCGCGATGGTCGATCTGGAGTTTCACACCGGGGCGCCTTCGGCAGACCCGATGCAGAAGCAGGCTGAGGTTCTGGAAGCGCTAGGGATGCCAAGGGCGATCCGGATGCGGCATGCGACGCCGCATTTTGCACATGTGTTTTCAGGCGACGGGTATTCGTCGGGGTACTATTCCTACATGTGGTCCGAAGTGATGGACGCCGATGCCTTTGCGGCCTTTGAGGAGGCGGGGGATCCGTTTGACCCCGAGGTGGCGGGGCGGCTGGAGAAGTTCATCCTGAGCGCGGGCGGGTCGGAGGAGGCGGAGGATTTGTATCTGAAGTTCCGGGGCAAGATGCCGGGGGTGGAGGCGCTGCTGAAGGGCCGGGGGTTGCTCGACGCGGTATAAGGGGGCGCTGCCCCCGTCGCAGCTTTGCTGCACCTCCCCCGGGATACTTGTAAACAGATGAAATAGTTTTTCAGTTTTTTGTTCGGAGTGACCCGGGGGGTTGGTCGAACCTTGACTTGAACGCACGCGTCAGCGTCGCGGGACTGGAGAAGCCGGTGCGAAGGGCGATCTCCGACAAGGGGTGTTTGGTGTCGGTCAGCATGCGGCGGGCGGCGGCGAGGCGGAGGCTGAGGGCGTAGGCGCCGGGGGTCAGGCCGAGGGATTTTCGGAACAGGGTTTCGAGGCGTTTGGGCGAGAGATTGACTGTTTCGGCGATGGTGGCGATGGGGGTGGGGGTGTCGATCTGCGCCTCCATCATCGCCACGGCGCGGGCGACGCGGGGGTCGAGGGCGGGGTCCTGAGCTTGCGGCGCGATCTGCGGCTCGGAGCCATCGCGGACGGTGGCGAGAAAGCTGGCGGCAACCTGCCGGGCAAGGGCAGCGCCGTGCCGCGCGCGGATCAGGTGCAGCATGAAATCCGATGCCGCTGCGGCCCCGCCGATGGTGGCGCGGTTGCGGTCGATCACGTAGCGGTCGGGGACGACGTCGATATGGGGATGCGCCGCGGCAAGGTCCTCGAGGTCTTCCCAATGGACGGTGGCGCGGTAGCCGTCGAGCAGGCCGGCGC
>JANPBI010000131.1:0-4824 GCA_031430315.1 Rhodobacterales bacterium
AGCCGCCCACCATGGTGAACCACACCAGCCCCGCGAACAGCGAGATCGTCCCCATCGTGCCCAGATAGATCGGGCCTAGCTGTGCATTGCCGAACCAGCCTGCAAGGGTGGAGAAACTTGCCCCCTTGCCCCGGTTCGCGAGATCCACGCCTTCGAGCATACCCATTTCGGGCGCGCCGCGGACCTGCACTTGGGTAAAGATGTTTTGATACTCAGCCATTGACGCCTCCTGGAAGATCAACCCACCATGGCAGCTGCAGCCACCAATCCCACCACACCACCCACTGGTCGAACCAGATCGTCCCCGAAATCACGATGCAGACTGCCGACCAGAACCCGGCATTCAGCGCCAGTAAAAGGCCCAGCCGGTGGATACCCAACGTGCCGACCGAATAGCCGATGAAGTCACGAAAGAACGTGTCTTCGTGATCGGCAGTGCGCATCAGCTTGCCCTTTTCAGGGTTCGCCGCCGACAGGATCAACCCGCCATGCAAGGCCAGCGCCAAGGCAGTGGTGAAAAAGAAGCTCACCGCAATCATATGCGCCGGGTTGTAGTGGAAGTTTCCGTATTGGTACCCGGTGTTCGACACCCAATCGAGGTGGCTGAAGATGCCGTAGGGAAAGGCATAGCCCCAGGCCCCCATCAGCAAGGGCCGGATGACAACCAGCGTGACATAGGCAAAGATCGCCACACCAAAGGCAAAGGGCACGTGATACCCCATCCCCAGCTTGCGGCAGATTTCCACCTCACGCAGCGCCCAGCTGACAAAGGCCCCGATGGCGCAGATCGTGATCAGCTGCCACAGGCCCCCCTCTTGCAAGGGTGCCCAGGCCAGCCCGTTTGCCACCGGCGGCGGGTCAATCGAGATCAGCCAAGGGTTCCAGACCCCTTCCAGGGCGGTGCCGTAAAAGATCAGGATGGTCCCAAGGGCGGCGAAAAAGAACGATGTGACGCCGAAAAATCCCACATAAAACGGGCCGACCCAAAAGTCGAACAGGTTCCCGCCGACCAAAGTGCCCCCCGGCACGCGATATTTTCGTTCGAAGCTGAGCAGTGCCATGCTTCCCTCTCCAGTTTGGCAGTCGGGTCACCGCTTTGTACGGACCCGTTCGGCCTGCCATTGAAACCCGTGGTCGTGGCGGGCGACCGTGCCAGACGGCCGCCCGCAACAAGGGTAGACCCGACTATTCCGTGGCTGCGACAGCGCGATCCGCAGCCGCAAGGTTGAACCAGTTGTAGTCAGGCGTGCTCAGCAGGACGAGATGGATCATCGCCGCCAGCAAGAAGAGGAAGACACCCTGGGCCACAAAGACGCGGCGGGGATCGAAGATCAGCCAGATTTTGTAGAACTTTGACATGTCTTGTTCCTCCTCAGAACCACGGACGCCAGATGTACACCGCCAGATGAGCGACGACGGCAACGGTTGTGAACAACCAAAGCCCGCTCATATAGACGGAGTGCAGTTCTTGCGCCTGCTCGTCGGTCAGACCTGTGAAACTCAGGTCACTTCTATCAGCCATGTTATCCTCCGGATCGGCAGACTGACGCCGCATACCCTGCGGCCGGGTTCACGGGCCAAGCGGAATGCCTGTCCCGAGTTTCTCTGCGCCCCGGATTGCCCCGGGATGCAGTGAAGGCTTTGTTCCTTTGGGTGGGCGCACACCATCAGAACGTTTTGACGAGCCTTCCCGGGGTTTCCCTGTGACAGGGGGTCCGGCCCCGGATCGACTGCACTCTCCGTCCCCAATCGCTTGAGGTCGGAAAACTCGCATCCGTCCCCTACGGGCGGAAAATCGCGGGCGTAATGGCACCCGCTTCACGCCAGGCACGGGCAAGCGGCCCATGCACTGGCAGGCGGCGCTGCGTGATCAGCGCGATCACCCAGGCGACCAGCGCAATCGGGATCGCAACCACGAAGATCAGCGCGAAATAGACGTAGAACTCGGCATGGGGTGTGCGGTGGCTGTGACTGTTGCCCCCCGTCATTCCATGTTCGCCGGCGGTATGATCGCTCATGCTGTCCCTCCCGTTTTTGTGGTGCCGCTGCCCCGCAAGGCCTCGACAAATTCGACGACGACACGCTCGGCCCCTTGGTCGAGCGCGGATTTCTCGGCCGCATCGCGCAAGCTCTTGGCTGCCGAAATGCGGGTCAGTATCGGGTGTTCGCTGACGATACGGTCCAAAGCCGCCTGCGCATCGACATCCCAAGGGAAGTCGCGCCGCAGCGTTGTCGGCGTTGCCGCCGCCGCATCCATGTCGGTGCCTAGTGGCAGAATGTGGAACAGTGCCTCGAAAAGCCCGTTGCACACTTCTTGCAGCATCCACACGCAGCCTGCATACCCCATAAAGGGCGTGCCGGTATGACGACGGATCGCGGCGCCCGGAAAGCTAGCGGCGATGAAGTGGGGCGCAGGTCCATGCCCGCCCTTCAGCTCCGCCAGGTACATCTTTTCGTTGATCGACCCCATCACGACCAGCGGGCGGTGCTGCTTCAGCATGGCCCGGACCTGTTCGTTGTTGGTCTTGGTCCCGGCCTTGCGGGCGACCGCAAAGGAGCAAGGCAGACCCAGATCGCCCTCCAGATAGGCCCGCACGCCGCGAGCATAGGTCTCGTTTGCGACGATCCCGAAACTGGCCGTCGCAAAGAAATCCTGCGTCACCGACCGCCACAGATCCCAGACGGGTTTCAAGGTCGAATGCTTTTCCTGCTCGATGAACGGTTCCGGGTCCAGACCCAGCATTTCGCCCAGCTTACGCAAGAACAGCGTTGTGCTCTCCAGCCCCATTGGGGCCTGCAGATACGGCTTGCCCAGACATTCGGCGAGGCCCCGGCCAAATTCGCGGTACATCACGATGTTGACGTCGGCATTCACGAGGTTGCGCATCTCGGCCAGATGCGCGCCGAGCGGCATCACCATGTTGACCTTTGCGCCGATCCTCTCGACCAGACGCCGGATCTCGGCAAGGTCGGATGGCATGTTGAACGTGCCGTACATCGGCCCGAGGATATTGACGCGCGGGGCATCGCCCTCTTCACGCGCCTTCTCGGGCGGCATCCGGCCCTTGGTCATCCCGAACTCGGTAAAGATCCAGGTCATCGCGCGGTCCGCGCACTGCCATTGATCCTCGTCGATCGTGCGCGGCAGGAACCGCTGGATATTCGTGCCAGCCGGTGTCACGCCGCCGCCGATCATCTCGGCGATGCTTCCGGTTACGACAACCGCAGGCAGCGCCGGATCGAGCGTCTTCCACGCCCGCGCCATCGATGCTTCGGTGCCCGAGCTCATTTCGCCTTCGCCCAGACCCGTAACGACAATCGGCAGCTCATGCGGCGGCAGCGCATCGGTGTAATGCAGCACCGACGTCACTGGCAGGTTTTCACACCCCACCGGCCCGTCGATCACGACCTGCAGTCCCTTGACCGCGCAGAAGGCATAGATTGCCCCCCAGTAGCCGCCCGCCCGATCATGATCCTGGATCAGCATGGGATCACCCCCGACCAAATTCCTTGAGAGGTAATTGCAAATCTCTTCGAAGAGATGTGGCCGCCCGCAAAACGTGCATCCGCCTGGCACACATTTGGCACACGCTTGGCATACGTTTGGCACACGGCGGAAACGGTCATATCATCTCCTCCGCCTTGGCGGCCTTGGCGGCCTTGTCGAGCTTTTTCTGGTGAATGGCGCGGAAGTCCGGACGCAGGTTCGGGGACCCTTCCCAGATGCCCGCCGTGTCACCTTTGCCAACCCCTTCGAAGAACGCCTTCATCCCCTCCATGCGGACTTTGCCCGCGATGGCGGCATTGACGACCTGCGCCAAGGACCCTGCCCCTGCTGGTCCCATCAGGGGCCGCGCAGAGATGAGGTTCGTGAAGTAAAGCGCTGGAATTGCAAGCTCTTTCGCCTTTTGGACAACCGGCGTCGTGCCAATGGCAAGGTCCGGCCGGAACGCCTCCATCGCCATCACATCGTCTTCCAGACTCGCGCGGTACTTGACCGACACGCCCTTGGACTCCAACCAGTCGCGGTCCGCCGCACTCCACTCATTGCGCGCGCAAGCCGTGCCGACATAGGCCACATCCGCCCCACTCTCGACCAAAAGGCGGGCGACCAGCAGTTCGGACCCTTCATACCCGCTTAATGTAATGCGGCCCTTGACGGGATTGGCAGCCAACGCGCCCTGGATAGCAGGACCAAAAGCATTCTGGGCGGCAGAGATCTTTTCAGAAGCGATTCCATAGGCTTCTCCGATCATTTTCATCCAAGCCATAGTGCCATCAAGGCCGACAGGAGCCGATCCCACGATGCTGCGGCCCGCCGCCTGGAACTCACGAATGGCCGCCGTGTAAAAGGGATGAATCGCCGCCACGACCTTGGAATCCAGCGCCGAATAAAGCTCCCGCCACTCCCGGCACGGCACCACCGGCCCCGCCGCCAGACCCATCGGTGCCAGCATCGCGCCGATCATCATCGGGTCCGCCGGGAACATCTCGCCCAGCAAAGTCACCGTCGGCCGATCCCCACGACCCGCCGCAGGCGCCGCGACCGGCCCTGCCTCGACCTCGGCACGGGCGTACTTCAACATCGCCCCCGCCAGCACGTCCTTGGCCTCGGCATGGGTCGGAACCCCGAACCCTGGCACGTCGATACCAACGATCCGCACACCATTGATTTCGCTGGGAAGCAACTTCAACGGAACACCGGAAGCCGTTGGAACGCAAAGGTTTGTGACCACGATGGCGTCATAGCGATCCGGGTCAGCAAGCTCATGCACCGCGTCGCGGATGTCCTCGAACAACTTGCCGGTAACCAGTGATTCAGAA
>JANPBI010000132.1:0-4867 GCA_031430315.1 Rhodobacterales bacterium
TCGTGGACCTGTCCAAGGAGTTCCAGGGCAAGGCGGCAATGCTGGCCACCGGCATCCGCAGCAAATGTTGCACGCTGCTGATCGACGGCCCTAATGACACCGACCCCTGGGGCAAAGAGGCGCTGCTGCTGAACGGTGAAAAAGTCGGTCGCCTGACGTCCGGCGGCTATTCCGTAGCGTTTGGTAAGCAAATCGGCATGGGCTATGTCCGCCCCGATCTGGCCGAAGTCGGCACCAAACTCAAGGTCAAGATCTTGCGCCAGGAATGGGATGCGGTCGTGACCGAGGACAGCCCCTTTGATCCGTCGAACGCGCGGATCCGGGTGGATGGCTAGGCGACGGGTTACGCCGCCTTGGCCAGACTGTCTTGCCCTGTACCGGACGGGGAAAGCGCCGCCATGATGCGCGCGATCTCTGCCGCAAGCCGACGCCGTGCGCGCAGATAGCCTGCTGCCTTGCCTGCCACGGCACCGATGACCTCCGCGGCGCCAATTGCCACGGCCCAGGCCAATACCCCCGATCCGGCAGGAAGCAGCATGGTCGTCCCGACCGCTCCGATCGGCAGGGCCGCCAGCAATCCCACCGCCCCTTCGGTACAGCCACAAGCTGACAGCACACGCGCCAGTGACGCCTCGGCCCTAGCGCGTTGATCCGGCGGCATTCCCGGCACTGCCAGGACCAGCCGGAACGGGGCCTGGCCGCCGAATTTCAGATGCCGGTCGAGGTTGGCAAGCCCCTCGACCGACGTGATGCGCAAGGTGCGCCGGGTCATCCCAGCCCCCCGCTGACCAGCATCCAGACACCGACCCCGGCCGCCAAAATCCCGCCGGCTACCCACAGCCCGAAGAACCGGCTGGGGCAGCGTCCCGGATGGTCGTGGCCTTTGTGGTCATGGTCCTTGTGATCCTGTCCTTCGGTCTTCTCAACAACGATCCACTGCATGATATTGGTCCTTTCAAAGGTAGGTGACATGCCGCGACCAGCGCACCGTGCTGATCTGCAGTGTGGTCAGTGTGGGCAGCGCGACCCCCGTGGCCGAAGCCGCCATCAGGTTTGAGGCATCGCCGTCGTGATGCGGCAACAGGCAAGCATGGCCAAACTCATGCGCCAGTGTCGCGGGATCGGCACTTCGCCCCGCCTCGATGGCAACATAGTCATGCGTTGCCGCGAAGGAGCAACCGATAGTCAGAAAGCCGCCACCATCGGGTGCCACGTTGTTGACGACAACGCCCAGCAACTCGCCGCCATAGCCGATGACACGGCGCCAATTGCTTTCGAACTTGCAGGTTCTGCTGACAAACTCGATCCAGGAGCCTTTCAGCCACCAGTCTTCGAAAAAGCCAGCGCCGTCGCAGTTGATGACCAACCCCCCATCCGGCGGGCTGACCCCAGGTTCGCAGTAGCCCGTGAACCGGGCCGAGATGTTGCAGGTGCGGTTGTAAATCTCGATCACAGCATCGACCTGCGGCTGAACGGCGGCCTGCGTCGCAATCGGCATACCGTTCACCACCGGAATGATCACGCCGAAATACATCTTCTTGCGCGGTCGGATGCCGATCAGGCCCAGCCCGAAATCCAGAAGGCCGACGACGCGCCAGATGATTTCGGTCACCCAATTCAGCACGGTCCGGATGATGCCGCCAATGATCGGGATGGCCAGAATCAGCCCGATGATGAACCCGATCACATCCAGCACGAAGTTGACGATGGTGCAGACCACCCGGACCACCCATTTGCCGATGGTGACCAGCACGATCCGCACGACCTTTACCAGAACCCAGACCAGCCAACAAAAGACCTTGTTCAGGCACAGGACCCACCAGTTGCATGGCTCGTTCCGGCAGCGCTGTTCCTGCTGGTTTTCCCAGGTCTCAATCGGTCGTTCGACCTTTTCCTCGATCCAGTCATGGATCTCTTTGCATGTCCGTCCCATCATAAAGTTCCTTTTGAAATCAAAATCGTAAAGTAAAGAAAATCCCACCACGGACGTTGATCACTCCGCCGCCAACGTCCCCCGCGTATCCGTGACGATCAAACTGCAGGTGGCACAGGCGGCAGGTCCCCGCTGGTCAAACCACCGGCAATCGGTGCGGATGACGCAAGGCGGCAGAGCGGAGGTTTCTGGCAGGTACCGCGCGGCCTCCAGATGTGCCATAGCCCGGTCGATCACGCCGCAACGCGTGCCGGTCCATTGCGAACAGCCCGAGGTCTGGCAACGTCCGGCAAAGCGCATCCGGGCCTCGATCGGTCCCTTGGCGGCTGCAACGTCCAGAAAGTCCTGATCGACCGTCATCGCGGTGCGCAGGTTGTGGATGCGCCCGTCCGCGCCCAGAACACCCAAAAGCGTGGCTCCCGGTGCGGCAGGCGCACTGGGGCAGGACCGGCCTTGGGTGTCCGGGGCGGTGGTGTCACCGCCCCGGCCCATCACATTGCGCCCTTGGCGGTCAACAGCGCCCTCTGGTTCAGCTTTTCGGCGTCCAGAATGGCCTCGAACCGCTTGCGGATGATCAGGCCCCACCAGTCGCGCGGGAACTTGACCACGATGGGTTCATCCCAGGGCAGCTTGGCAACATGGGAAAGCACGGTTTTCTGCAGGTCAGCCGAAATCATGTCATGCATGTCTTTCGGCAGGTCGATATCGCCAATATCCACGACAAAGCGCGTCATAGCATCCTCCTCAAAAATCATTCGTTCAAAAAAGCACCGCGCCCAATGCACGGCGCAATTCAATCACAGCACATGATCGCCTTTAAGGCGAGTGTCGTTCAGGGTCCGGATATCCCTACTGTGCCCGCGCCGCCCGCCAACGTTCCCAGGCCTCTTTTGACCCGGCGAAAACGTTGATATCGACCTTGCCCGCTATCCCCGGTACCCGTCCCGTCCCGGTATATTGCCAGAAGGTCCAGGACTGGCCGCCGTAGGAATCGCGTGGATGGGCCGCTGTCGAGCGCAGCCAGAATTCGGTCCCCGATAGCCGCCACATCTCGTTATCCTCAAAGAAATCGACCGTCGTGTACAGGATCGGCCGCCGCCCGTAGTGCCGGGCGGCGGCGTCCAGAAACACCTCGGCCTCGGCCCGGATCACGGCGCCGTCCCGCCGAATGCGGCAGGTGGGTGACGTCGGCGTCCATTCCATGTCTAGCACTGGGGGCAGGGCACCGGGCGAGCGTGGCACATGGCGAAAGAACCAGCGCGCCTGTTCGATCGCCGGGCGGCAGTGATAGTAGAAATGATAGGCCCCCGTCGCGACACCCGCCGCCCTTGCGCCCCGCCAGTGGTCCGTGAACAACGGGTCGACCTGATCGCCGCCCTCGGTTGCCTTGATGAAGGCAAAGTTCACGCCATTGGCCCGGGCTGTCGCCCAGTTGACCGAGGTCTGGTACTTTGACAGGTCAATCCCGTGGACCGGATAGCTTTGTGGCACGCGCCCATCCCAGGGATGCGGGTCGGCATCGTCAAAGTTGTGGCCAACAACGCTGGCATTGGACGACGCCACCGTCTCGGTGTTGCTTTGCCGACTGCCACAGGCGGCAAGCATAAGGCAAAGCGAAAAGGCCAACATCCGGTTCATGAGCGGCATGGTGGCGCAAGTTCCGTGCCATGTCACCTTGTGCAGTTGGCCATGAACGGGCGATCGGCGGAAAGCGCCATAGGCCCTAACGAAACCGCTCCGGCGCAAGTTTTGTGATCAGCTTTTCCGGCAGCATTGACGCACGGCCGCCGATGAGATCAGCCACCAACTGCGCTGCAGCCGCACTCGTCTGGAACCCGTATCCACCTTGCCCCGCCAGCCAGACGAACGACTGCTCCACCGGATCCCGCCCGATCACCAGCACCCGGTCAGGGGAGAACGTCCGCAACCCCGCCCAGCTGGACAACAACCGCGTCACCGGTTCGGTCACCATCGCCTCGTACCGCGCAAGACCCTCGGCGAGCACCATGTCGTCGGCCCAGGCATCATGCGGCGCCATCGGGTGTTCTTCCGCCGGGCTGACGATCAGCGCGCCCGCAGCGGGCTTGGCATACCACGTCTCGCCCGCGCCAAAGACCATTGGCCAGCGGCTGACATCATGCCCGCCCGGTGCCGGAATGCGTGCCATCGACCGACGCATCGGCTGAAAACCCAGCGGTGCGATCCCGGCCATCTGCGCCACGTGGTCCACCCAGGCCCCGGCGGCGTTCACGATGGTCCCCGCCCGAAATACCCCGGCAGCCGTGGTCACCCTCCACCCCGCCTCGTCGCGCGCGATGGCTGTCACAGCTGCGCCTGTCAGGATCCGCGCGCCGCGCCCGCGTGCCGCCTTGGCGAACCCTTGCAGCAACAAGTCCGTGTCGATGTCCCAGGCATGATCCGCCATCGCGGCAAAGGCCACCGTGTCGGGGTTCAGGATCGGAATTGCCGACCGTGCCTCGGCGACCGATACGGGCTGGAATGCCATTGCCCGGACGTCCGCGTCGAATGCTGCGCGATCCTCGGGGCCACCCACCACCATCAGCCCGCGCGGCGAAAGTACCCCCGTCGCGCCATGGAAATAGTCGCCCGAGGCCAACGACAGCGCGACCACCGGGGCCAGACCGTAGTGGGGTTCATAGAGTGCCGCCGACCGGCCCGAGGCGTGGTGCGCCAGTTGCGCCTCGGCTTCCAGCACCACAACCCGGCCCAGTTCCGACAAAGCCGCCGCCGCCGACACTCCCGCAATCCCGCCACCGATGATCAGAAAATCTGCATCCATGGCGCTAGCCGTGGCAGCAAATGCAAAAAGGGGCAAGACGATCCGCCCTGCCCCTTTCCGATTGGCCCAAATATCCTGGGGGTCCGGGGGAAACCCCCGGCACCTGGTTCACATCACTTCGGAATGTCGCCCGT
>JANPBI010000133.1:0-2695 GCA_031430315.1 Rhodobacterales bacterium
AACCGGTGAGCGGATGGTGCTGGAAAGCCGCGAAGACCCGGACTGCAAGATGGGTGATATGGTCGGCATCAGTTTTGACCCGTCTCACCTCATGGTCTTTGATGCCAAGACCGAGGCAAGGTTGCGATAGGGTTCGGCAAGGCTCGCTAGATTGCGCTGGAAAAACTAGGCCAGATAGGCCCGGAAACTGCGCACCACCTGATCATATACTTCGCGCTTGAAGGGCACGATGTCAGCGACCATCTGGTCGGCCCCGATCCAGCGCCAGCTGGAAAATTCCGGATGGTCGGTGACGATGTTGATATCGCTGTCCTGGCCAAGGAACCGGTAGAGGAACCATTTCTGACGCTGACCGCGGTACTTGCCGCCCCAGACCTTTCCTAAAAGGTCGGGCGGCAGGTCATAGGTGATCCAGTGGTGGGTCTTGGCAACAAAGGCCACCAGATCGGCAGTAACGCCGGTTTCTTCCCACAATTCGCGCAAGGCGGCGGCGCGCGGCTTTTCGCCGTCATCAATGCCGCCTTGGGGCATCTGCCAGGCTGCCGGGGCATCCGACGGTTGATCGATGCGCTGACCTGCAAAGACCAGACCCAGTGCATTGATCAACATCACCCCGACGCAGGGACGATACGGAAGACTGGCTGAGCCCAACCTCGTCACTGCGTCTGCCTTACGGGGTCTGTTCGCCGATGGTGGTCAGGCCCTTGATGATATCGACAGCATAAGCAAGCTGGTAGTCTTCGTCCCGCAACTTGGCCGCTTCTTCGGCCCGTGTCCGCTCTTCTTCGAACAAGAGCTTTTCGTCCTCGGTCATGGAATCGTTGGAGATGGCGCCACGCAGGTCAGCCTCGGTCCGGTTGTTTGCGGCATCTTCGGCGGCTTCTGCTTCGGTGCCAAGGCCTTCGGCTTTCTTTGGCTGGTTGACGACAATATCTGGCGAAATGCCCAGTGCCTGGATCGATCGTCCGGATGGCGTGTAGTACCGCGCCGTCGTCAGGCGCATCGCGCCGTCGCCCTGCAGCGGGATCAACGTTTGCACTGATCCTTTGCCAAAGCTGCGTGTACCGACAACGATGGCCCGGCGATGGTCCTGCAACGCGCCGGTTACAATTTCCGACGCCGACGCCGAACCGCCGTTGATCAACACCACCACCGGTTTGCCTTCGGCAAGATCCCCGGTCTTGGCGTTGAACCGCTCGCCATCATCTGCCGACCGGCCGCGGGTCGATACGATTTCCCCTTTGTCGAGAAAGCTGTCGGACACCGACACAGCCTCGGTCAAAAGACCGCCCGGGTTGTTGCGCAGATCGATCACGACACCATCGACATTTTCCATGCCGCCCAGTTCCTTGACGCCTTTGGCCAGCTCGGATTCGAGACCCGGCTGGGTCTGGTCATTGAACGTGGTGATGCGCAGAACTATGGTCTTGCCGACAACCCGGCCCTTGACCGCCGTCAACTTGATCTTGTCGCGGACAATGGACACGTCGAACGGTTCTGCCACATCCTTGCGCACGACTGTGATGATGATTTCGGAACCGACGGGGCCACGCATCAGGTCCACGGCCTGGTCCAGCATTAGGCCAAGCACGGATTCACCATTCACATGAGTAATGTAGTCGCCCGCCTGAATCCCGGCCTTGGCGGCGGGGGTGTCGTCCATGGGGGCAACAACCTTGATGAAGCCTTCTTCTTGCGTCACCTCGATGCCCAGTCCACCGAACTCGCCACGGGTCTGGACCTGCATGTCTTCGAAGTCCTTGGCCGACATATAGCTCGAATGCGGGTCAAGCGACGTCAGCATGCCGTTGATCGCCGCCTCGACAAGCTGATCTGTCTCGACCTCTTCGACATATTGCCCGCGAATTCGTTCGAAAACATCGCCAAAAAGGTCGAGCTGCTGGTAAACTGATGAATCCGCGCGGGTTTCCTGTGCGACCAACGGCCCTGCAATTTGCGTCGTGATCAGCGCGCCGGCAACGGTGCCACCCAAGGCAGCCAGAACAAACTTCTTCATATCGGTCTCAGTCTCCCGTTGGGGTGGAGGCCGGGGTCGTCACCGCAAACCATTCTGCGGGATCGACCGGCTTGGCCCCAAGCCGCATTTCCAAGTAAAGCGTTTCTGTTTCCCTTTGACCAGAACCCTCGGCTGCGGTCAAAGCGTCTGTCCCGGTTTCCGTCAGCCCCTCGCCCATCAGCCCGATCGGCGACCCGGCGGCGATCACATCACCCACGTTGCCGTAAAGCGTGTCACACCCGGCCACAACCAACAGATAGCCCAAGCCCGGCTCCAGGATCATCACATTTCCGTAGTCCAAAAGCGGGCCACGGTACCGGATGGTAGCGGATACCGGCGCCGTGACCAAGGCCTCGCTCCGCGTCGCAAAGGTCAACCCTGGGCGACGCACGCCCGCAGCGTCGGCCTCGTTTGCGCGCCGGATCAGCGTCCCTTGCACCGGCAGCGCAAGCCTGCCCTTTGCGCTGGCAAATCCGGTACTGTCCTGGCCGCCGTCGTCGGGCAGGGCAAGTCCCGCGGCCAGAGCCTCCAATGTGTCGGCATTCTCGACCAGTTCGCGCAGCGTCTCGGGGTCCTCGACAAATCTTTTGGGCAAATCCGTGCGATCCGAAATCGCCTGGCTAAGGGCCGTGCGTGCCGCCTGCGCTGCCCCCAAGCCCTGGACGAGCGTTTCATTTG
>JANPBI010000134.1:0-3084 GCA_031430315.1 Rhodobacterales bacterium
CGCTGGAGCGGCAGCGGGAGGGGATTGCTAAGGCGAAGGCAGCGGGGAAGTATCTGGGCCGCAAACCGACAGCCCGGGCTCGGTCGAAGGAAGTTCTGGAGATGCATCAGAGGGGCGCAGGGGCCACGGAGATCGCCAAAGCGACCGGGATAGGCCGCGCCTCCGTATACCGCATCCTGAGCGATCCGACGGGCTCTGGAACGGCATCATAGAAGTCAGGTCTCTATCCAAATGAAGTGAACTTAAGTGCACTGAAATTCGACCTGAACGCACCGAAAGGACAGGCAACATTCACGATCGAAGGGACGCGTCATGAAAGAGCACACGGTGGATTTCACATCACCAGAGCAACTGGCGGAACTACTGGAAACGATCGGGCTTCGCTTGCACGCAAAGAACCGGATTGCGGGCGGCGAGAGCGGATATCTTTGGCATCTTGCCGAAGTCCTTCGTGCCGCAGGACGACTAGCTGCGCGGCTCGATTTTGAACATGATGAAATGTACGCGCTTTTCGGCAACGGGTATGAAGCCGGGACCGTCCCGGCGGAGGATCAGCAGGATCATTTCTTGGGACTTTTGAGAGAGGCGGCCAAGCCAGTTTGAGCTGGTGGCTTGGGTCAATGGCCGCGTCCTTGGGATGGAGATTAGCCCGGCCTACATCGACGTCGCTGTCGTGCGTCGGCAAGCTGATACCGGTGGTGACGCGATCCTCGACAGGGATGGCCGGAGCTTTTGCGCAAATCAGAGCCGAGCGGCTTGGCGCTGACGTCGACGTCGAGCCCGAACCCACCGCTCCCTTGATCCCCGCCGCGTTACATGCATGACCTGGCTTTACCTTCCTCCGGGCGCGCTTCCGGAACCGGAGACGCCTGCCTTTTCGGCCTCTACCTCTGTTTCTGCGCTGGCGGGCTCGACCTCGGGCTGCACCTTGCAATCCCCAGATATCGTGCTGTGGGCCATATCGAACGGGAAACCTTCGCCGCAGCCACTCTCGTGGCGCGGATGGAAGATGCGTCCCTGGATTAAGCACTAGTCAGAAAAGGCATCCGTTAGTTCTGGCAACTGATCGTGAGACAGAGCGCAACTTGCTATTCTTTATCCGAATAGCCTCGCAACTTGCCGTCCGAGCCGTAGTGCTTAGTTTTCCCTGACATAAAATCAGGATAGCCACTCGCCCAACCCATCAGACTCGCGATTGCCATTAAAAAACCAACGGCAGTCACAACTAATCCAATAATCGTCAGTAATACGATGTTGTCGGACATCCCCCACTTGAGTAGCCACAATCCGACAAATCCAATACCAACACACATCGCCGCAACCCAAATTGCTTCGATCCATTCGCCCATACCACGTCCGGTAAATCTCGCTAACGCTGAGTCAAGCTTGGTGTAGACGAAGAGCGCACCCACGATCCCTCCGATTACAAGAATAGCAACTGTTAAAGCTTCCATTTTCTGCTCCCGTTCCGCTTGCTGCAACTTCATACCATTTTCTGACAACCTGCATAGTGGGGACCGGCGCTTATAACCGACACCCGCGCCAGCGCCAACGAGAACCGGCAGACGAAGCCGACGCCGTCGCAGGAAGCGGGTCAGCACGGGATGAACCTTGCGAGGACAGCGGCCCTGTGGCCGACGCCGGAGACCGACAGCTTTCGCATGCGGGGTGGCGCGCGGAAAGACGAGAAGGGTCTGGACCAACTGGTGCGGGACTGGGCGACGCCGATGGCGAACGACGGCTGCAAGCCGAGTGCGGGCAATCGCCGGACAGCCGACCTGACCCATGCGGCCGGGATGTGGATGACGCCGACGGCACGCGATCACAAGGATGGTGCGACGACATTGGCGAACACGCTGGTGACGCCGATGGCTGGGAACGATACAAACGATGTGCGCCCGACCTTGAGCCCGCTGTTCGTCGAGGCGCTGAGGGGCTGGCCCACCGGGTGGACCGGCTTCGCCTGTGTGGCAACGGCGTGGTCCCGCTGGTTGCGGCGCATGCGGTCAGAACTCTCGCGGCTGAATTGCTGGCCGATGGATGAGGTAACGGGGTGAAGCAGTGCGTGCCATGTCGATGGTCGAGGCCGTCGCCAACGTGAACGTGGGCTACGGCGTTGCCGTCGCTACGCAGATCCTGATCTTCCCGGTCTTCGGGGTGCACACAACGCTTGCGCAGAACCTGAAGCTGGGGCTGGTCTTCACCGTGGTGAGCATCACGCGGTCATACGTCCTGTGGCGGGTGTTCGAGCGGCTGCGGCGCGTCTGACCCGGCAAGTGACAGTCGTGACTCATGTGTCAATGCAAGTCGAACGGTGTTGATTATCTCAAGGCGGATATGACAAGCAAAACTACGACACCAATCGCGATCCATTTGAGTACTTTCTTAAAGTATTCAGCAGCTTCCGCTGCATTCGATTCCCGCTGTTTCGCAGCAAGGTACTTTTGATCTGCAACCGCATCAGCGGTTATCCGTGCTTTATTGGCTGCTACCTCAGCAATCGTTTTTCCATAGAACTCTCCAAGGTATTCAATTATTTTCGATTCTGAGAGCTTTTCACCTTTTTTAACGTCGCAGTACCATTCGAGCCGAAGTGAACTGAAATAGGGCACTCCTCGTTCATCAGGATAGGCGGATATCTCTAACTCACGTTCTGGTTCATTTTTCGAAGGTGCTACAATATGTATGTGGCTTTCACTTACTCTGAATTCGTATCCAGACTCTAAAAATTTATTCTTCACTTTTTGAGAGACTCTTTCGATTGCCTCAGCGGCAAGTCTCTGGAACTTTTCGTAGCGCTCGCGTTCTTCATTGTCGCGCTGCCTGCCTTTATCTACGCCTCGTTCAAACGGATCCATGAGCCCCCTCGAATGCGCTGTGCAAGGAGCACCATACGATTTTCGCGCGCATTGTCGCCATGAGTTTTAGTGGCAGAAAGGATCAAAGGAAGTGCCAACGTCACCCTTCTCACGCGGTGTGTTCTCCTACCTCGACGAACCCGAACCGGGCGGGATATGTAGCAGTGAGCTCCGCATGGCTCAGGACATCCTGCAGGCGGCGGCGGGCAATCTGCTGTCGATGCAA
>JANPBI010000135.1:0-1951 GCA_031430315.1 Rhodobacterales bacterium
GAAGGGGTGGAGATCGCCGAAATGGTTGCCGAAGCGGGCGGCGACGAGGGTTAGGACTTCGGCGGTGATGGCGTCCGGGGGGAAGGACGGTTGCGGGGGGTAGTGCAGGCCTTGCTTGGGGGGCTTGCGGTTTTCGGTGTCGAAGTTCCAGGTGCCACCGGTGGGGTTGGTGCCGTCCATGAGGATGCCGGTGCGGCGGCGGAGCAGGCGGTAATAATCCTCCATGACCATTCGTTTGCGGGGGCGGGCCCAATCGGCGAAATCGGCGCGGGTGTCGATGAAGCGGGTGTCGGGGAGGATTTGCACCGGCAGCCCGGTGAGGGCGGCCCAGCGGTTCTGGGCGGCGAGGACGCGCCATTCGCCGGCTTCTGTGGTGGTGATGCAGGTGGCGGCGTGGCGGGTGGCGGCGCGGGTGATCTCGGTGTCGAAATCGTGGGTGTTTTGGGGGTCGTCGACGGGGATGTAGTCGACAGTCCAGCCGGCGGCGCGGAGTTCTTCGGCGAAGTGGCGCATGGCGGCGAAGAGGAAGGCGAGCTTTTTCTGGTGGTGGCGGACGTAGGTTGCCTCCGCGGCGACCTCCATCATGAGGATGATGGCGTCGGATTTGGGGGTGGCGGTGAGGGCGGCGAGGCTGGGGGTGAGTTGGTCGCCGAGGAGGGGGATGAGGGTGGGCATGGGGTGGCTTTGGGGGTGGGGGGTGGATTGGGCAATGTGGGGGAGTGACGCGTGTGGGCAGGAAGACGCTGGGCGGACGGTACACTTTGCGCCCGTCGGCATCGCTACCCCAGCAGGTTTTCGATCAGATCCCAGTCGGTTGAAAAATCGAGATCAGCGATGAATGTGATTGGATGCATCCAACTCACGTCGCAGTCTCCGCACACGTCCGGAACGTGGCGCCGTGCTCCAGTCCGCTTTGGTTTTGAAACCTCCGCAGTTACCACGCAACGGTCAGCATGCCCGAGAGCCGCAGCGATGAGGAAGGGGTCCTGCCCAATAGTAATTAGGTCGGCTTCGGTCAGCGGGTCGCCATACAGGCCTAGCACCGCCTGCACTGCTCCCGGGTCGCTCATTTCGCCCAGCAGCAACGCCTTCTTCGTGGCGGCGTCGTGCATCCAATCCGCAAGTTCGTCGGTTCCACCTTCAACCTCAGCGTAGATTTCCGGCGGCATTTTCACTGTGCCAGCCTCTCCATGATGGATTAACCAACGCCAAAACTCAGGAACACGCTTGTGCCCGTACCAAGTGTTGTGTGCGGTGATCAGCGCGTTGGCGTCGAGCAGATAAAGCATCAGGCTTTTGCTTGCCGCGGTTCAGCAAGGAGCGGGTAGACGTTCATCGGCTTGACGCCGAGCATCCTCGCAGCGCGTGTTGGAGTCAGAGTTCCATCTGCCACACCCTGTCGCGCCACAGAGAGGATGGCGGAACCGAGACGATGCCGCCGGACGACATACCAATTCGGCCCACCTTCGTTAGCCCGGTTCTTCTCGCGTTCCCGGTCCTTTTGCGCGAGCCATTGCCCGCGGAACGCGTCTCGCAACTCCTCCCAGCGCGCCTCGGCTATCGTTCCGGTTCGAAACAGCTGGTAGGCGACCATCGAGCGGCTAATTCGCGCGCGATCAGCAAAGGCGTCGATGACAGCGCCGTCACCGCCGTTGCCCCGCAATAGCTGACCTAGGTTGATGATCTCGGCCTGATCGACCAGTACCGCCGCAGCGGCATCATTGCAGAGCTGCTCGATCCGACCGTACGGCGCGCCGCCACTGACGCCGGTTTCGCCCAGCAAAAGATGAGCCACCTCGTGCAACAGCGTAAAGGCCCATGCTGCCTTTGCGTCTTGGTCATTTACCACGATGAAGGGCGCCAGGCCATCTGCGATGGCGAAGCCTCTAAAAATCCTCACCTCGATTGCGGTGGACCAGTGTCCGCAATCTCCGGCTAGAAGAACGAAAAC
>JANPBI010000136.1:0-1952 GCA_031430315.1 Rhodobacterales bacterium
CGACGTTGCCGACGCCGCCCCCTCGCCAATGGGCTTTGGCATGCCCGGCATGGAAAACCAGATGCAGGGGCTGCAGGATATCTTCAAGGCGTTTGGCGGCCGCACCAGCCGCAAGCGGATGACCGTGCTGCAAAGCCATGATATCCTGTTCGCCCAGGAGGCAGACAAGCTTCTGGATGATGAGGCGGTGAAGGCGGCAGCGCTGGAAGCGGTGCAGGAAAACGGCATCGTCTTTCTGGACGAGATCGACAAGATCTGCGCGCGGTCCGATGCGCGCGGGGCCGATGTCAGCCGCGAAGGCGTGCAGCGCGACCTGCTGCCCCTGATCGAAGGGACCACGGTTTCCACCAAACATGGTCCAGTGAAAACCGACCACATCCTTTTCATCGCAAGCGGCGCCTTCCACATCGCCAAACCATCCGACCTTTTGCCCGAACTCCAGGGTCGCCTGCCGATACGGGTAGAACTGCAGCCCCTGACCGAAGCAGATTTCGTCCGCATCCTGACGGAAACGGAAAATGCCCTGACCCGGCAATACGCTGCGCTGATGGGGACCGAGGCTGTTACCGTCACTTTCACCCCGGACGGCATTGCCGCCCTGGCCCGCATTGCGGCCGAGGTGAACCAGGCGGTGGAAAACATCGGCGCACGGCGGCTTTACACTGTGATGGAGCGGGTCTTTGAAGAACTTTCCTTCAACGCGCCCGACCGTGGCGGCCAGTCGGTGACCGTCGATTCCGCCTTTGTCGAGACGAATCTGGGCGCACTGGCCCGGTCAGCGGACATCTCGCGCTATGTGCTGTAGGGCATTTGTGCCGTTACACGCACAACCGCGCCTTTCCCGACCAGGTGGCCGCGATAATCCGTGTCCTTTCAGGTCCGGCAGACTGCCCTATCGTGGAGCCGCCGATCCCATCCGGGATGTCGGGCGATTTCAAGATAAAGGGGTTGATTGACCCATGCGCCCCTACCGGTTGAAAGGCCCCTCGCCCGCGGTGTAGGCTTGTGCCAGCCTTGGGGGACTGCCGTGACCGACGACACCGTGACGCCGATGATGGAGCAATACCTTGGGATCAAGGCGCAGAACCCCGGCGCCTTGCTGTTCTACCGGATGGGCGATTTCTACGAGATGTTCTTCGACGACGCGGTTGCAGCCTCGGCGGCGCTGGACATCGCGCTGACGAAACGCGGCTTTCATCTGGGCGAACCGATTGCGATGTGCGGCGTGCCAGTGCATGCGGCCGAGGGGTATCTTCTGACGCTGATCCGCAAGGGCTTTCGCGTGGCCATAGCCGAACAACTGGAAGACCCGGCCGAAGCGAAAAAGCGCGGCTACAAGGCGGTGGTCAAGCGCGACGTGGTGCGGCTGGTCACACCCGGCACTTTGACCGAAGATTCGCTGCTGGAGGCGCGGCGGCACAACTTCCTCGCGGCCTATGCCGAGGTTCGGGAGTCTGCCGCGATCGCATGGGCTGACATCTCGACAGGCGAATTCCGGGTAATGTCCTCCAGCCCCGTGCGCCTTGGCCCCGACCTTGCCCGCATAGCCCCGCGAGAACTGCTGTTGAACGAGGTGCGTGAACGGGAAATCGTCTCTGACATGGCGGAAACCGGAGTTTCGGTAACGCCCTTGTCACGCGGCAGCTTTGATTCCACAAATGCCGAGCGGCGGCTGTGCGAGATGTTCGGCGTCGCCTCTCTTGACGCGTTCGGCGCGTTCGATCGGGCCGAAGTGTCGGCGATGGGCGCGCTTGTCGACTATCTGCACCTGACGCAGCGGGGAAAGATGCCCCGCCTTGCGCCCCCGGTGCGTGAGGCTTTGGGCGGCGTCATGCAGATCGACGCGGCCACTCGCCGGAACCTGGAACTGACGCAGGCGCTGTCGGGGGGTCGCGAAGGGTCGCTTCTGGCGGCCATTGACCGGACGGTTACTGCTGGCGGTGCGCGATTGC
>JANPBI010000137.1:0-11861 GCA_031430315.1 Rhodobacterales bacterium
CAAAAAAGATCGCCAGCGCATCTGCCATTGGCAGGGTCTTCAGTGACACAAAGAAGAACCACGTCGCGGAAAAAAGCAGGATCGTGCGGATCAGCTGATGCCACGGCCTTGGTGGGCGAAAGGCGCGGACCCCGTCGGCACGAAGCGCAAAGGGCAGGGTCAAGAGGGCGCCAAATAGGGCGCGGGCCCAGACCACGATCAGGATCGGCATCCCCGCTTGGCCGAGGGTCTTGGCCATGACGTCGATGAAGGGCAACATCGCCATCGCGGTAAGCATCAGGCCGACGCCGACAAGGGGACGCGGCACGGATGGGATGAAGGCGGGTGCAGGGGTCATGCGCATGCGGTCAGGCTATGCAATGAACCTGGCAAAGCTGTCCTGAACGCGACAGGATGGCGGTCAGCGTTGGGGCGCGTCATCCTGCAGATAGGCGCGGATGATGGTGTCAAAGCTGGCGTCAGCGACAAACCCCAGCGCCGTCGCACGTTCGGGGGCAAAGTTGCCGGCCCAGGTGTTGACGATGGCGGCGATGGTGGGGTCGGGCGTATTGCGGATCAGGTCGACGGCCTTTTGCCCGGCAACCCGGCGCGGCGCTTCGATCTGATCGGCAACGGTGGCGGATAGGCCCGGCATGTTCAAGGCACGCCTTGGGCCGACCTTGGCGGTGTCGATTTGGGCCGCATGCAGGAAGAATCCGATCGCGCTGCGGGGGCTCGCGAACCAGTGGCGGGTGGTGTCGGGGACGGGCAGGGTGGCGGACAGCCCCGCAAGGGGTTCGCGCAGGATGCCCGAGAAAAAGCCTGATGCCGCGCGGTTTGGTGCGCCGGGGCGAATGCAGATTGTCGGCAGACGCAGCGAGAGGCCGTCGAGGATGCCGCGCCGCGAATAGTCGCTGATCAGAAGTTCGGTAATGGCTTTCTGTGTCCCGTAGCTGGTCAACGGGGTCAGGTGGAAATCATCCGGGATTGCATCCGGGAAAGGCGCGCCGAATACCGCGAGCGACGAGGCAAAGACAAGGCGCGGGCGGTAGCCGGGCAAGGCGCGGATCGCCTCCAAGAGGGCGCGGCTGGCGTCGAGGTTAACGGTATAGCTTTTGTCGAAATCTGCCTCAGCCTCGCCTGAGACGATGGCCGCGAGATGAAAGATGAGGTCGGGCTGGTCGGCGACAAGGCGGGGCGCGACGCCCGGGTCAGCGAGGTTGACCGCCAGTGCGGATGCGGAAATGCCTTCTGGAGGTGTCGCTGCCACGACATCAACCAGCGTCAGTCGCGTTGCGGGCAGGCCGCCCGCGACGATGGCGTTGGTCAGCTTGCGCCCCAGCATGCCAGCCGCGCCAAGGATCAGGATATGCATCTGTGGTCCTCCCCGTCGCAGGGGATCACATCCTGCAGCGGCCGCCAAGCAAGATCACGGGGCGTTCTTTGCCAACCAGTCGTTCATCCAGGCAATCTCCGCCTCTTGCGCAGCGATGACGCCTTCGGCGAATTTGCGCACCTCGGGGTCGGTTCCGTATTTCAGCACGATCCGGGCGTTGTCGACAGCCCCCTGATGGTGCGGGATCATGCCGCGAATGAAATCGACATCCGGGTTGCCGGAATAGGGGATCATCATCCCCGTCATCATGGCCGACATCGCGGCCTCGTATTCCGGGGTCGCGGCCCCGGCTGCCGCGTTTTCGGTGGTTTGTGCCTGTGCGGTTGCGGCGAAAAGGCTGGCCGCAAGGGCGATGATGGGCAAGAAACGGTGTTGCATCGGCAAAGTCCCTGATGATTTCAATTTATCTTTGCAGGGTTACCATCATGGCAAGGCAAGTCACCTTTCAGTGAAATGCGCAGCACTTGCGCATCAGTTGTGCGCGATTGTCGACATCTTGTGCGTCTGCAACCCTTTCGCACAACGCGATTCGTCGCTAGTCTTTCTCGAAAGTGCAGAAATTTGGAAAGACCGCATGTCGCGCCCAGCAGGCCGACGGCCCGTCGTCGGGATCATCGGTAACAGCTATCTGATGAATGACCGCTATGCCGTCCATGCGGCAGGCCTCATGAATTCGCAGGCCGTGGCCGATGTGGCCGGGTGCCTGCCGCTGATCATCCCGTCCGATCCGCGCTTTGTCAGCGTCGGCGAACTCTTGGATCTTTGCGATGGCTTTGTGCTGACCGGCGGTCGTCCAAATGTGCATCCGTCCGAATATGGCGAGGATGAAACCCCCGCCCATGGTGCCTTTGACCGCGGCCGCGATGCAGTCACCCTGCCGCTTGTGCGGGCCTGCGTCGAACGGGGCCAGCCGTTCCTGGGCATTTGCCGCGGATTCCAGGAGGTCAACGTCGCGCTGGGTGGTACGCTTTTCTGCGAGATACGCGACCTGCCGGGACGGATGAACCATCGGATGCCGCCCGATGGTACGCTGGAAGAACAATTCGCTCTGCGTCACCCCGTCAAGTTCACAAAGGGCGGGCCGTTCCACCGACTGATGGGGGCTGAAGAAGTGATGACCAACACGCTGCATGGGCAAGGCATCAACCAGCCGGGTCAAGGCGTCGTGATCGACGGCACCGCCCCCGACGGTACGCCCGAGGCGATCTATGTGAGAGACGCACCCGGGTTCACGCTGGCGGTGCAATGGCACCCCGAATGGAACGCGGTCTCCGATCCGGTATCGCGGCCTCTGTTTTCGGCATTTGGCGCGGCGGTTTCGGCCTGGGCGCGTCGAGGTTCGAGCACCCGCCTGTCTGCCTAGGACGGAAATTTCTTTCCAGAAATTTTGACAAAATCCTTGGGGAGGGATTTTGTCTTATGCGTCGCTTGTTGCGGTCTGTCTGACGGCTATAGTGCGCCTGACCTATCAGGGAGTCACCAGATGAAACGATCCCGCATCAACGAGATCATGGCAGCAGCGGATGAGATGATCCGCCATTATGGCTTTGTGCTGCCGCCCTTTGCCTATTGGTCGCCGGATGAGTTCAAGGCGCGCTCGGACGCGCGGCGGATCATCGACAGCCGCATGGGTTGGGACATAACCGACTATGGCCAGGGCAAGTTCGACGATCTGGGGCTGTTCCTGTTTACCTTGCGCAACGGGCAGTTGGCCGATCTGCAGCGGGGTGGGGGCATGTGTTATGCCGAAAAGCTGCTGATTTCGCGCCAGGACCAGCTTTCTCCAATGCACACCCATGTCATCAAGGCCGAGGACATCATCAACCGCGGCGGGGCGACGTTGGTGATCGAGCTGTGCGGGTCGGACGACCGCGGCAACTATGCGCCCGACCGGGGCGGCATGGTGCGCTGTGACGGGATCGAGCGGCGCTATGGTCCGGGGGAAAAGCTGAAGCTGGCCCCGGGCGAGAGCGTGACATTGATGCCGGGCGACTGGCACGCGTTCTGGGGCGAGGGCGGCGATGTGCTGATCGGCGAGGTTAGCACGGTCAACGACGACCTGACCGACAACATCTTTCGCGAGCCGATCGGTCGCTTTGCCGAGATCGAGGAGGACGTCGCCCCCACGCATCTACTGGTCAGCGACTACGACCGCTGGCTGGCGGACTGACCGCCAGCCGTTTCGGTGCACATCAGGGTGTCGTTGCCGGCGGGCAGACTCCGTTTACCAGTGGTATTTTGCAGGCAGGTGCGGTGGCGGCGGGGGCCTGGGTGGTGGCAGGGATTGTCATGACCGGAGGTGGCAATACGACCAGCGCCGGGATCGCCCCGGCGGGTACGATAGGCGCTGCGGCGACCGTGGCCACGGGCTTGGGCTTTTTCGGCTGCGGCGGCGGCAGGGACAGGCCTTTGGGCATCTTGCCATCGCGGGTCAGCACCACGACCTTGGTGCCCAGGGGCACGCGGTTGTACAGATCGATGACGTCTTGGTGTATCATCCGGATGCAGCCCGACGACGCGTTCTTGCCGATGGAGAACCATTCCGGCGTGCCATGGATGCGGTAGCCGTAGTCGACGCCGTTGGTGCGCAGATACAATGCGCGGACACCCAGCGGGTTCTGAGGGCTACCGGGCTGGCCCTTTTCCCATTTTGCCAGTTCAGGCTTGCGCTCGATCATTTCCGGCGGCGGGAACCAGGTCGGATAGGATTTGCGGTCGGTGACCACTGCCTCGCCCGACCACTCGAAACCGGCGCGGCCCACGGAAATGCCGTAGCGGATCGCCTTGTTCTTGCCGATGACCAGATAAAGGTGCTTGGCTTGTGTGTTGATGATGATCGTGCCGACCGGCTGGTCAGTGGTATAGGCGACGGTCTGGCGCTGGAACTCGGTCGGGACTTTTTCCACCGGCACGGCTGGGATCACGAAACTTCCGTCCTTGGCCGCGACATAGACGCCCGACGCGACCTTGCCCACGGGCGGCGCTGCGGTGCTGACGGTCGTCGTACCCGTCTCGGAGACACAGGCCGCCAGGCCGAGCATGGACACCGCGACGACAAGTGTGCGGAACGTCTGTCTGGTGGAAAAAACTGTCATCGTACTGTTGTCCCAAAACTGGTCTGATCATGGAACATCTGGCGCTGTTGCAACACCTGTCCCGTCCGGGCAAACCCTAGACGAGCCCCATATGGGCGTCAAAGGGTTAGAGCGTGGTGCGCAGCTGCCAAAGCTCGGGGAAAAGTGTTACGTCCAGCATCCGACGCAAATAGGCAACACCCGACGTGCCCCCAGTGCCGCGTTTGAACCCGATCACACGTTCCACTGTCGTCACATGGTTGAATCGCCATCTGCGGAAGTAGTCCTCGAAATCCACCAGCTTCTCGGCCAGTTCATAGGCCTGCCAATGGGTAGTGGGGTCGCGGTAGACGATTTCCCAGGCCGCGCGCACGCCGTCATGCGCCTCCCATGGCTGGCGCAGGTTGCGGGTCAGGATCTCGGCCGGCACCGGCAGTCCGGTGCGGGCAAGGTGGCGCAGCGCTTCGTCGTAAAGCGTCGGGCGGGCCAGTTCCGCCTCCAGCCTTGCGGTTAGGTCGGGGCGATGGGCGTGCGGTTTGAGCATCGCGAGGTTGCGGTTGCCCACGGCATATTCGATCAGCCGATACTGCCAGGACTGGAACCCCGACGACTGGCCGAGGTCATCGCGGAAATGCGTGTAGCCGGACGGCGTCATCGTGCGCAGGACGTCCCAAGCGTTGTTCAACTGCTCAAAAATGCGGGAAATCCTGGCGAGCATCTTGAATGCCTCGGGCGCGCGGTCGGCGGCGATAGCGCGGCGGGCGGCGTCCAGCTCATGAAGCGCAAGGCGCATCCACAGCTCAGACGTCTGGTGCTGGACAATGAACAGCATCTCGTCATGCGCCGTGGTCAGCATGTGTTGCGCGTCGAGGATCTGGTCGATCCGCAGATAGTCGCCGTAAGACATCCGACCGTCAAAGGCGGTTTCGGCACCATCGTCGGCGGGGTTGAAAGGGCAGGTGGTCATTGGGGTTCTCCGTTGCGGTTGAGGGTCGGGCAAGGACCGCTCAGTGGAAACTGAGAACCGACAGGGCACCGATACGCCGCCACTGGCAGGCCCAGGCAGCGGGCCGGCAAAGCGGTGGCAGCAATGGAAGGGCGCGGGGGACCAAGGTTCAGCCGGGGATGAGTTGTAATGAAAGATAGGACAGATGGTAGGTCTGGCCATCATGGACCTCGGGGCCCTCGTGGTCCAGCCTCCAGCCGCGGCGGATCAGGAATGCGCGGGACTGGGCGCTGGCGACAACGGTCAGGCGCGCAAGGTGTTCGGCGTGCGCCTTGGCAAGGAGCGTGTCGTAAAGCGCGGCAGCGGTGCCTTTGCCCATGACCTCGGGGATCACGAACGCCATGTCGAGAAGCCCGTCATGGCAAAGCGACATGAAGCCGGTCATGCGGCCATCTTCCTCGGCAACCCAACACCATTGGTCCAACAGCTTGTCGGGCTTAGTGAGGTCGGATGTTGGGCTTGGGGCCCATGCGGCGCGCTCTGCATCGTCGTAAAGGCCGGGGGTGCCCTCGCGGATCGCACGGAAATAGACGAGCTTGGCGGATGCGCGATCTTCGGGGCGATAGGGGCGTATGGTCATAGGCATTCGTCGCTCCACATCCGGCGCGGATTGGTCAGGTCACCTTGGCGCGGTGGTGAAACTGGGGGCGATCCCAGGTTCCCTCGCGCATGATCCGGGCCAGCACGTCGACGGCGCGCGCGATGTCGTCCTCGTCGATGAAGAGCGGTGTGATGCCGAAACGCAGGATATCGGGGCTGCGGAAATCTCCGATCACGCCTTGGGCAATTAGCGCCTGCATGATCGCATAGCCTTGCGGGTGGCGGAAACTGACCTGGCTGCCGCGCAACGCGTGCGCGCGAGGGGTTGCAAGCGCCAGTGCCTTGACCTGGGATTCGACACCCAGAATGAACTGATCCTGCAACTGCAGCGACTTGGCACGCAGGTCGTCAAGATCAACCGCGTCCCACACATCAAGGGCAGCCTCCAGCGCAGCCAATTGCAGGACCGGGGGTGTGCCGACCCGCATCCTTTCGATCCCCGCGCCGGGGCGGTAGTCCAGATCAAAGGCAAAGGGTGCTTCATGGCCCAACCACCCCGACAGCGCAGGGCGAGCGGCGTCCTGATGGCGCGGGGCCACATAGATGAAGGCAGGGCCGCCTGGGCCGGAGTTGAGGAATTTATAGGTGCAGCCGACGGCAAAATCGGCGTTGCATTGGGCAAGATTCACCGGAAAGGCCCCTGCGGAATGCGCCAGATCCCAAACAGTCAGGGCCCCTTTGGCCTGTGCCCTTGCGGTGATGGCGGCCATATCGTGGCGCCTGCCGGTGCGGTAATCGACCTCGGTGATCAAGGTCACGGCGACAGTGTCGTCAATGGCATCCAGCACTTCATCGGGTGCCACGGTTTTCAGGGCATATCCATTGCCGAGCGTACGGCACAAGCCTTCGGCGATGTATAGATCGCTAGGAAAGTTGCCTGTGTCGGACAGGATTATGCGGCGGGTCGGGTTCATCTCCAACGCCGAGGCCAGCGCCTGGTAAACCTTGATCGACAGCGTGTCGCCCATCACAACCGAGGCCGGTTCCGCCCCGATCAGCCGCGCAATGCGGTCGCCAATGCGGGCGGGCTGGTCCATCCATCCGGCGGCGTTCCAGCCGCGGATCAACATCTGACCCCATTCATCGTTGACGGATGTGGCAACGCGCGCCGCAGCGGCCTTCGGCAGCGGCCCCAAGGAATTGCCATCCAGGTAGATGACGCCATGCGGCAAGTGGAACATCGCCCGCGTGGCGGAAAAATCTGTGGACATCAGGGGCTCCTTCGCGGGAAGAGTGATGGCGGAAGCGCTGATAAATTTCAAGCTTGAAATTATTTGCGGACGTACAGCGGCTAGGTCTAGAGGTTCGGGTGATGTTGTTATGGAAGCGATTAGCACGACAGATCGATAGCCCACCGGTCTGGCTGGCCCTGTTTGTGCTGGCAGCAGTCCTGCAGTCGGACTATTGGCCGGTCTGGCCTGCCAAGGGGGTCGTGGTCGCGATCGGCTTTGGGCTGATCGGGCTGGGCCTGGGGCTCTTTGTCGTTGCGGCGCGGGCCTTTCGGACAGCCGGCACGACGATCTTGCCGCACGAAACGCCGTCTCGCTTGATGACCACAAGCGTTTATGGGTGGAGCCGCAATCCGATCTATCTTGCAGATGCGATCTTGCTGACAGGCATCATCTTCCTGTGCGACATTGCTTCGCTCGTTTTGGTTCCGGCCTTTGCCGCTGTCTTGTATTTGCGGTTCATCCGGGGCGAAGAAGCGCGTTGTGCCGCAGCCTTTGGAGCCGAATGGCAAGCTTATGCGGCCCGCGTCAGCCGTTGGCTTTAGCCCGCCTGTCGCCTTTGTACTTGCAGCATTCAACGAAAATGCGTCAATGAAACAAAGTTGCGCGGGTTTTGGCCGCAGCATCAACGGGTTTGGACCTAAGCGGGGGATCAGCAGTGAAAATCGGGGCACCGAAGGAAATTCTTGACGGCGAAAATCGCGTGGCGATGACCCCGGATTCGGCACTTCAGCTGCAAAAGCTCGGACATTCCTGCGTGATCGAAGCTGGTGCCGGGGCGAAAGCCGGGTTTTCGGACGCGGCCTATGCGGCGGTGGGGGTCGAGGTTGTTGCCAATGCCAAGGCGCTCTTCAAGGCCGCAGATGTGGTGGCCAAGGTGCGCGGACCCGAAAAGGCTGAGGTTGCTCTGCTGCGCCGGGACCAGACCTTGATCAGTTTCTTTTGGCCTGCGCAAAACCCCGAACTGTTGGAGGCCGCGAAAGACAGGGGGGCGACGGTCATTGCCATGGATATGGTGCCCCGCATCAGCCGGGCGCAAAAGATGGACGCGCTGTCGTCGATGGCCAATATCGCAGGCTACCGCGCAGTGATCGAGGCGGGTGCGAATTTTGGGCGCTTTTTCACCGGCCAGGTGACAGCGGCAGGCAAAGTGCCGCCCGCCAAGGTCCTGGTCGTTGGGGCGGGGGTTGCGGGACTGGCAGCCATTGGCACGGCGACGAGCCTCGGGGCGATTGTCTATGCCTTTGACGTGCGGCCCGAAGTGGCCGAACAGATTGAATCGATGGGCGCGAGCTTTGTCTATCTGGAGTTCGATGCCTCTGAACTGCCAGACGGGGCAGCAACCGGTGGCTATGCCGCCCCGTCTACCCCGGCGTTCCAGGCCAAGCAGCTGGCCAAGTTCCGCGAGCTTGCCCCCGATATGGACATCGTGATCACCACGGCCCTGATCCCCGGACGGCCCGCACCAAAGCTCTGGACCGCCGAGATGGTGGCGATGATGAAGCCCGGTTCGGTCATCGTGGACCTTGCTGCGGAACGCGGTGGCAACTGCGACCTGACGGTGCCGGACCAGAAGGTGGTCAGCGACAATGGCGTCACCGTGGTGGGCTATACAGATTTCCCCAGCCGCATGGCCGCGCAAGCCTCGACGCTTTATTCTACCAACATCCGCCATATGCTGACCGACCTGACCCCCAAAAAGGATGGCGTGATCTTTCAGAACATGGAGGATGACGTAATCCGGGGGGCCACAGTGGCCCATGCCGGCGCTGTGACCTATCCACCGCCGCCGCCCAAGATCGCGGCCATTGCGGCCGCCAAGCCCAAGCCAAAGGTGCTCGAACTGACCCCGGTAGAAAAGCGGGCGCAAGAGGTTGCACTGTTCAAGGGCCAGACCCGCAATCAGGTGGGATTGCTGGCGGCAGGCGGGGTGATCATGCTGCTGATGGGTTCCTATGCCCCGTCCGCCTTCATGAGCCATTTCATTGTGTTTGCCTTGGCCTGTTTCATCGGGTTCTCGGTCATCTGGAACGTCAGCCATTCCCTGCACACGCCGCTGATGGCGGTGACGAACGCCATTTCGGGGATCGTCATCCTGGGGGCGCTGTTGCAGATAGGCTCCGGCAACTGGCTTGTGGTGATCCTCGCCGCGCTGTCCGTGCTGATTGCATCCATCAATATCGTGGGGGGTTTTCTGGTGACACGCCGGATGCTCGCCATGTTCCAGAAGTCGTGAGGGGCAGGCCATGAGCATCGGAATCGTATCGGCCGCAGGCATCGCCGCTGCCGTGTTGTTCATCCTGTCGCTGGGCGGGCTGTCGGGGCAGGAAAGCGCCAAACGCGCGGTCTGGTATGGCATCGTGGGAATGGCAGTGGCCGTTTTGGCCACGGTGTTTCGTCCGGACGTGGACCATTTGTGGTTGGTGATCTTGATGATCGCCGCCGGTTCGGTCGCTGGCTGGTACGTGGCCAATCGCGTGCAGATGACCGAAATGCCGCAACTGGTGGCAGCGTTGCATTCGTTCGTCGGTCTGGCGGCAGTGTTCATCGGCTATAACGCCGACATCGAACTGGGCCGTGTTACGGCCATGGATGCGACCGCGCGAGAGGCGCTGACTGGCTTTGCTGCCGTGCTGGCGCACAAGACCGGGGTGGAGATTGCGATCCTCAAGGTCGAGGTGTTTCTGGGCGTATTCATCGGTGCGGTAACGTTTACCGGGTCGGTCGTGGCGTTCGGCAAGCTCGCGGGCAAAATCGACGGCAAGGCGGCCAAGCTGCCGGGCGGTCATATGCTGAACGCGGGCGCAGCCATAGGGTCGCTGCTGATGCTGCTGCTTTATGTGAACGGCGCAGGCATCTGGGCCTTGATCGTGATGACGCTCTTGGCGTTTTTCATCGGCTACCACCTGATTATGGGGATCGGCGGGGCGGATATGCCGGTCGTGGTCAGTATGCTCAACAGCTACTCCGGCTGGGCAGCGGCGGCGATCGGGTTCACCCTTGGCAATGACTTGTTGATCGTGACCGGCGCGTTGGTCGGGTCGTCAGGCGCGATCCTGTCCTACATCATGTGCAAGGCGATGAACCGGTCGTTCATCAGCGTGATCCTGGGCGGATTTGGCGGCACCACAGGGCCCGCGATGGAGATCGCTGGCGAACAGATCGCGATCGACGCCGAAGGTGTTGCGGCAGCGTTGAACGATGCCGACAGCATCATCATCATCCCCGGCTATGGCATGGCGGTGGCGCAGGCGCAGCAGTCGGTGTCGGAACTGACGCGCAAGCTGCGCGCCAAGGGCAAGACGGTGCGCTTTGCCATCCACCCCGTGGCGGGGCGGTTGCCAGGCCACATGAACGTGCTTTTGGCCGAGGCCAAGGTGCCTTATGACATCGTGATGGAGATGGACGAGATCAACGAGGATTTCCCGTCCACCGACGTCGCCATCGTGATCGGCAGCAACGACATCGTGAACCCGGCAGCACAAGAAGATCCAAACAGCCCCATCGCGGGTATGCCGGTGCTGGAATGCTGGAAGGCCAAGCAGGTGTTCGTGTCCAAGCGCGGGCAGGGCACCGGCTATTCCGGCATCGAGAACCCGCTGTTTTACAAGGAAAACACCCGGATGTTCTATGGCGACGCAAAAAAGTCGCTCGACAGCCTGTTGCCGATGATCGAGTGACGGAGAACCTTTGAGCCGTCTTTTGGAGACGCTTTGGTCTGAACTCTTGGCCTCCCGGTGCAAAGCGGATCGGGTGGCTGAAAGTTCATCGTCTGGGATCTATGCCCTTTGGCTCGACAATGGTGTGCTGACGGGCATCGAACCTGCGGATGAGGGTTTACTCTACATCGGTATGACAGAGGCGGGTCTGACATCTCGAAATCACTTTATTCACGCATCGAGCGGCTTTTCCACATTGCGCCGCTCGTTGGGTGCGATCTTGAAGGCCGAACTGAAATTGACGGCGATCCCCGGCAGCGCCAGAAGCGGAAGACACCACTTTAAATTCCTGCCCGATGGGGAGCAGCGTCTGACCAATTGGATGCAGACGAACCTCTCTTGTGCTTGCGCGCGCTTGGCATCCGATGTTCGCAAGATCGAAAGGCAATTGATCCTGGATCGTCGCCCACCGCTTAATCTGACGGGTTGGAAGAACCCCCAGGCGCAGCTGGTCAAGTCGCTGCGCGCACTTTGCCGATGAAAATTGGGTACCAGCCCGCCCAACGACAACGCAGGACCCGTTTATATATGCATGTTTTCCAGCAATTTTCTGGAAGAGGGCTGTTTTGCGGCCTAGGTTGTTGGCAAGATAAAGGAACCTGATTGCCCATGCCCGCCATGCTTGACCACCCGCTGCGCTATGCAACCGTCAACGAACTGCACGCCCGCCCCTTTCCGGCGTTGGAGGCCCCTTGCACGGCTGTCTACATGGCAATCAAGGAACCGGTCGAAGCGGCAAACCGCGACCGGGCAAAAGACCGGGCGCATCTTTTGGAATTGCTGGGCCGACACGCCGGGGCTCATCCACAGCCCGAAGCCACGCATTTTTTCGGCCCTATCGGGCGGTCCGAACTGAAA
>JANPBI010000138.1:0-1543 GCA_031430315.1 Rhodobacterales bacterium
TGGCCGTCAGGGCATTGCCGGACCCGCCGTAAGAAAAGCTTGGACGCGCAGATCGCGTAGTGTACGGCTCGGTGGCGCCTATGTAGGCTACGCCTGTAGCCAACTCCTTGTCGACGGCAGTTGATCCATACCGAAAACCGAGCAATGCCGAACTGCCTCGACCTGAAATCAACATTTAGGTCTGGAGCGCAATGAATTTCGCGCCGACACAGCCAACGCGCTCCATTGCGTCCTTGACCGCCTCCGAGACCACGAGAACAACCAGCCACCCTTCAATGCGAAAGAAGTGGGCATCGGTTGGAATGCAAGTAGAGTCAAGACTAAGCTTTGTCACTTGGCGGTACTGCCCGGCAAGGTCACCCCGATGGTCGTCCTTTGTCCACTTTGTGAACACGGAACGAGTTTCGTCTAGGCATCGGATCACACGAACAGCGTTCAGGACCCTCCAATCCGCCTGTCCCGCAATTTCCAAGGCTAAGCACTGCACGTCGGAACGCGCAATGCGGCCGACTGCCTGCGCAAGGCTGCTCGTGGCGACAGGAGTGTTGAAACTCGTCAAGCAAAAGTCGAGGACGCGACCAGTGCGAGACACTCGGCACTGTAGCGGACTGGTGTCAAGGAGATGCACGCCTCCATCTAGTCGGGGCTCGACGCCGTTGGGCAGCAGCACATCGGAAAGGTGCCAGCGTCCGCGAATGGTCATGTCGTCAAACAGTTCGAAGTACTTGGTCATTGCATGAGCAACTTATTGAGGAGAGATCCTGCGGCAGCGGCTTCCGTTCGAATCGCATCCAACTCAGCCCGAAATGCGGATGAATAGGCCGAGCCACGAAGCCCCGCAGTGGCATCCCGGAGTCGTTGGAACACCACTTTGTGGTACGCCTCTGGATGGGGTCCACTGTGATTGAGAATCCGAACTCGATTGGCTGCGTCCTCAAGCGTCATCCCCGCTCGCCGCGCCATGTCTTCGAACCGAGGTGTCCACGGCCCTCCTCGGGCGGTGGACACCCGGTTCTTGTTCGTCATGACATGATGCTCAGCCCCCGCCACCCCCGTCGGCCTCGCCGCCTTGCTGAACGTCAGCAGCGAGTCGATCGCCTGGCTTGCCGCCTTGACATGCTGCGTCCCCGCCGCGAACCCGCCGCCCACCATCGCCGTGCCAGTCGCCACCGCTGGCACCGCCACGCCCGCCACGGATGTCCCAAAGCTTGGGACCGCGAGCGCCAGCCCTCCGCCTCCCCCCACGACGATCGTCGCAAGCCCGCTGATCACTGACAGCCCGTCCATCACGAGGCCAGCCGCGGACCCCGCCAGCTGGCCCACCGCATAGGCGGTCGGGTTCGACGGGTCGTGATACCTGCGCTCGAACAGGTTTCCCGTCATCGCATTGCCGGACCCGCCGTAGAAGGAGAACGCCGCGGACGCGACGTCGCGCAGGGCGTTTGTCGCCCTCGGCAGCACGTCGCCTGCGGCACCGGCCATGAGACCGCCACCCGTCGCGTGACCTCGGTCGCTGCCGGGTGACCCCGATGACCACGCGTCG
>JANPBI010000139.1:0-62564 GCA_031430315.1 Rhodobacterales bacterium
GATGGATTCTCCTCCGCTTGGCTCGAGGATTGAAGGATGCGTCTTAACAATCAGTTAGTGACATTCGATCTATTTTTGTTCTCAGCAATGTCACAGGTGTTTCATGGCCGATTCTGACCAGCCGCAAGACGCGGCCGCCAAACCAAAGAAATCAAAGCTTCCCCTGATCTTGGGTGGTGCATTGGCCATACTCGGGGGCGCGGCAGGGTTCTATGCCACCTATTCAGGCATGATTCTTGGCGGGCATGAAGCGACACCTTCTGCGCTCGGGGATGCGTTGGCGGCGCTGCCAGACATAGCTTTCGTCCCCATTACGCCGATGGTGATCTCTTTGGGACAGGCATCACGCAACAGCCATCTGCGGTTTACGGCCCAGCTCGAAGTTGCCGCCGCACACAGTGCCGAGGTTACGCTTTTGCTGCCACGCATCATGGACGTGCTGAACGGGTATCTGCGCGCCATCGACGTGGCCGAGATCGAGGACCCTGGCGCGCTGGTCCGAATGCGGGCGCATATGCTTCGACGCGCCCAGATCGTCTCGGGCGAGGGTCGGGTCCGCGACTTGTTGATCACCGAATTCGTACTGAACTGATAGGCAGGCCATGAACCTAATTGCCGATATTTTGCTGGCAGCCGGGGCCTTTGGCGCGGCTGTCTATTGTTCCATCCTTTCGGCGCGGCTCAAGACGTTCTCGACGCTCGAATCGGGTATGGGTGGTGCAATTGCTGTGCTGTCTGCACAGGTCGACGACATGACGCGCGCACTGGAAACTGCGCAGGGGGCTTCGGACGTTTCGGCCAGCCGCCTTGCCGACCTTGCCCAGCGGGCCGAGTCTGCGTCTGCCCGGCTAGAGCTTTTGGTTGCCTCGTTGCATGACCTTGGCGACGCGCCGGGGCCGGTAGTGTCCGCAGACCCTGACCCCGACGCCGCCGAGGGTGGGCGGCGGATGCGTGTTGTCCGGCAGCGGATCGCCCGCGACCGGTTGGAGGCCGCAGAATGACGCGTCGTTCCAGTCGGGGCGTCCTTTGGATTCTGGCGTTGTTCCTGGCAGCGTCCGGCGCGCTGCGGGTCGGGTCCGAAGTCGGACTCGCCTTTGCCGAAGCGGCGACCGACGCCAACGGCCATTCCGAGACGGCCCCCGCGCTGACCTGTCCGCAACCCCCGCTCGCGCTGGCCGAGGCGTTGACAGCGCGCGAGGCGCAGGTGGCAAAATCTGAAGCAGCACTTCAAGAACGTCTGGCGGCCCTAGCCCTGACCGATGCTGCAGTGACGACGCGACTGGGTGCTCTAGAAGCCGCCGAGACAAAACTGCGCGACACCCTTGCCCTGGCCGATGGTGCCGCCGAGGACGATCTTTTGCGCCTAACAGCCGTCTACGAGACGATGAAGCCCAAGGATGCCACCAAGCTTTTCGAGGCGATGACCCCGGATTTCGCCGCTGGATTTCTTGGCCGCATGCGCCCAGATGCCGCCGCCGCCGTCATGTCCGGCATGTCCGCCGATGCGGCTTACGCAGTCAGCGTGATCCTGGCTGGTCGCAATGCCGACGTTCCCAAGGACTAGGTGGCGGTTGGATCGGGATACCAAACCTCGGTTGGGGACCAGGGCCGCCAGGCGCAGTTCAATCCGGGCGGTTCGAGCAAATTGCGCTGAATTTCCGGCGGCAGTGGCTGGCCCGTTGGGATCATTTGTTAACGGCTGTCTGCAAGATTTAGCCCGACAATTCAGGGGCGGGGCGCAAGTATGTTTGGTCTGATCGGGATCGCTGTCATCTTCATCATGGTCTTCGGCGGCTATCTTCTGGCCGGCGGCAAGATGGGCATCATCCTCAAGACTTTGCCGTTCGAGATGATCATGATCGGGGGCGCGGCCCTCGGAGCATTCCTGCTGTCCAACGACCTGGCCAGCGTCAAACACACGCTCAAGGACGTCGGCAAGGTCTTCAAGGGACCAAAATGGAAACCTGCGGATTATCGTGACCTTCTGTGTTTGCTGTTCGAGCTGATCCGGGTGGCGCGCGGCAATCCCGTCGCCCTCGAAGAGCATGTCGAAAATCCTTTGGAATCATCGATTTTTGCGCGCTATCCCAGGCTGTCGCACGACCATGAGGTTGTCGATCTGATCTGCGACACGTTCCGCGCTGCGTCGATGAACTACGACGACCCCCACCAGGTCGAAGAGGTTCTCGACAAACGGATGGAGGCGACACAGAACCACGCAATGCATTCCAGCCATGCCTTGCAGACCGTTGCCGACGGTTTGCCTGCGCTGGGGATCGTTGCTGCCGTCCTGGGCGTGATCAAGACGATGGGAAACATCGACCAACCGCCAGAAGTTCTGGGCAAGATGATCGGCGGCGCATTGGTGGGAACGTTTCTGGGGGTGTTCCTAGCCTATGGGCTGGTCGGACCCTTTGCCGCGCGGGTCAAGGCGGTGATCGAAGATGACGCGCATTTCTATCAGCTGATCCGCGAAGTCCTCGTGGCCAACCTGCACCGCCACGCCCCCAATATCTGCATCGAGGTGGGTCGCCAGAACACCCCGCACCATGTCCGTCCCAGCTTTGCCGATGTCGAAGAGGCGTTGCGCGGCTTGAAGCAGGATGCAGCATGACGCGCCTGTGGCTCCTCTTCTGTCTGTTCTTGCTTCCCGCGGCCGTTCTGGCCGAACCGGCGCGGGTCACGTCCGGCGACCATGACGGGTTTTCGCGCCTTGTGGTGGAGCTGTTCGCCCCCGCCGACTGGCGGTTTGGCCGTCAAAGCGACGGCTATGCGCTGGTCGTAGACGGTGCGACGCAAGGATACGATCTAGATTCTGTCTTTGATTTGATCGGTCGCCAACGCCTTGCCGCCTTATCGGTAAGCCCGGCCAATGGAAATCTGCTGATCGGCTTGGCCTGCGCCTGCCACGCTATCCCTTTTGAATTCCGTCCGGGCGTGATCGTCATCGACATCCGTGAAGGTCCGCCCCCAGCTGGATCCTCGTTTGAGGAAATGCTTGATCCCGAAACAAACAGTCTTGCCCCCCGTCGCCCGAGGCCGCGTCCCGAACGGCCAAGCCTGGCGGCCCAGCAGCCCGATGCGCGACCTGGCACGGACCCTGTTATGTTGATGGCCGCCGCGCCAAAACCAGTCGCGACCCAAGGCAACGATGATTCCCCGTGGGTCCTCTCTCCGCTACCCACAGATGCCGGTTTGCCACCCAAACGAACCGAAAATGGCCAGACGCCGCAGCGATATGACTGGCTGGCGATGGCCGGGACAGCAAAAGATAGGGGCAACGAGCCGGGCCTTTCCATCCCAATGAACATCGCCCGCACTCCGGTCCCCCTTGCCGTCATGCGCGATGATCTTTTGGCTCAGATCAGCCGGGGAGCAGCCCGCGGTGTGGTTGACCTGGCCAAACCCCAGCCAAACGCCGAGGCAAAAGACGCAGCCCCCATAGTCGGAAATCGGCCTATGCAGGTCGTCGTGGATCCCGTGCCGGGGATGACGACGGCCACGACCGGGGATCGCGACGCGGATCTGACCGCAACAGGTGCTAACTGCATCCCGGACTCTGCGCTCGACTTGGCGGGTTGGGGTCGACCGGGTCCGGTTTCGGCGGAAATGTGGTCACTGTCGTCGGGCCTTGTGGGGGAATTCGACACCGTCGACACGAACGTCCTGCGCGGGGCGATCCTTTACAGCCTGCATCTGGGGTTCGGGGCCGAGTCGGGTCATATGGTCAGCGCCTTTCCCGACTCCGACCTCGCCCCGGATGGGATCATCTGGGCCAGCCTTGGAATGCTGGTGGACGGCCGTCCCGATCCGGATGGACCCTTTGCAGACATGATGCCCTGCGATACGGCGGCCGCACTTTGGGCCGTGCTGTCCCATGATAGCCTGACCCCATCGGACAGCATCAATGCCGACGCCGTATTGCGCAGCTTTTCTGCGTTGCCGTCTTCCTTGCGGTTGTCTCTCGGGCCTGGACTTGCGGATCGCTTCATGGCGATTGATCGCACCGATATCGTCCGCGCAGTCTGGAGTGCGGTTGAAAGATCGCCCGATGGGGCGGGCAGCACGGCCGACTTGATCGACGCGCAGCTTGAAATGGCGCACGGTGCACCGGAAACGGCTGCAGACCTTGCCGAAGGGGTGATCAAAGGTGCAGGCCCCGATGTCCCAAAGGCAATGGTTGTACTGGTCGAGGCCAAACTTGCGCAGGGCAAGCTCATCGACGCGCAGACGACAAACGCGCTTCAGTCCCTATTGCGTGAAAACAAAGGGGCGGACCTCGAAAAACCGCTTGCCCGGGCGGTCATCCTTGCCCTTGCCAGCAATGGTGATGCGGATACGGCATTTGCTCTTTTGGCAGATTATCCTGAGCCAGCGACTTCGCTTTGGGCGGTGCTTGCCGAACTTGGGGCTGACAGCGATGTCCTGACCTGGGCTGTCGGCGCCCCGGGTTCGGGTCCCGAACAGGCCAGCCAGGACGTCCGGCGGCGGATGGCAGAACGCTTGATGTCGCTGGGTTTTGCGCAGGCAGCCCTTGGCTGGCTTGGACCACCTGCTGCCAAATGGACGGCCGACGACCTGAGGCTAGCCGCGCAAGCGCAGCTGGTGCTGGATGCCCCGGTCACAGCACTTGACCGATTGCAGGCGCTGGACGATCCCGCAGCTGCTGCCCTTGCAGCACAGGCGCATTTGCAGGCTGGGGATGCCAAAGCGGCGGCAACCCTTTTTGTGTCTGTCCCGGATACAGCTGCGGCAGATCACGCCTTGATCGTGGCGCAGGACTGGGACGAGCTCTCGCGGATCGGGCCTGCGCCCTGGAAGGACGCCGCCGCCCTTTTGGCAGCCGAACCTGATTCCGCCCCCCCGCCCCCCCCTCTTGCCGAAGCTGCCGCGCTTTTGACCGAAGCTGCGGCAACACGGGAAAGCCTGGCTGCGCTGTTGTCCGCAGTGCAATCCCCGACAGCAGCCCTGACCCCTTGATTCGGTTACGGATTGGAAAGGTCTCGCCTCTAGGGTCCAGAGCTTACAAGGGCGACAGAATGTCACCGTCAAAGGGTCAGGTCCCATGCAGTCGAGGTACAGCCTCCGAATCCATCACGTGCGGGCGATTCAGATTTTGTCGGTCTGCTTGGCTCTCGGCCCGGTTGCCTCCCAGTCTTCCACATCGGGCAACGCTGACCTTTGCCGCAACGCTGCGCTGTCTGCCGCGCGCGAAACCGGCGTTCCCTATGAAGTCCTGTTGGCACTGTCATTGACGGAAACCGGACGTGCAGAGGGCGGGATTGTGTCGCCCTGGCCTTGGGCCGTCCATCATGATGGCAAAGGCTATTGGTTCGACACCAAGGCCGATGCCATTGCCATGGCCGAAGAGGCGTTGGACAAAGGCGCCACCAACATCGACCTGGGGTGTTTTCAGCTGAATATCCGCTGGCATGCGCAAGCCTTCAGTTCGGTCGAAGACATGATCTTGCCCGACAACAATGCACGCTACGCCGCCGAATTTCTGACGCAGCTTTATCAGGACAGTGGGGACTGGGCGATTGCCGCAGGCGCTTACCATTCTCGCAATCCTGACAATGCCACCACCTATCGCGCCAAGTTCGAAACGATCTTGGCAAAGTTAGGCGGAGACTCCGCCCTGGCCCTTGCGGCGCCTTCTACCGCCGATCTGGCGTTGGGCTCTTACGACCCGGCCCCTCGTGAAAACCGGTTCCCCTTGCTGCAATCGGGTGTTGCGGGCGGGGCTGGGTCCATCGTCCCCCTTTTGCCCGCCGGTGACCGGCTGGTCGGGGGATAGATGCGGATGGGCGTGTTCCAAATCTCCAGCCTTTTCCGACCCACCGTTCTACTGGCCCTGGCGATTATGGCGATCATCGTCATGATGATCCTTCCGGTCCCGTCGTTTGTTCTCGACATCGGACTGGCCTTGTCTTTTGCGCTGGCCATCCTGATGCTGACGGTCACGCTGTTCGTGGAACGCCCACTGGATTTTTCGGCATTTCCGACGATTCTGCTGGCCTCCTTGATGTTGCGCCTGTCACTCAACGTCTCGTCGACAAAGCTGATCATCGGGCAAGGCCATACTGGCACCGGTGCTGCCGGTGAGGTGATCGAAGGGTTTGCCAACTTCATCATGGGCGGATCGGTCCTGATCGGCGTCGTCATCTTTTGCGTGCTGATGATTGTGAACTTCGTTGTCATCACCAAGGGTGCGGGCCGCATGGCCGAGGTTGGCGCGCGCTTTGCGCTGGACGGCATGCCGGGCCGCCAGCTTGCCATTGACGCCGACATGTCCGCCGGGGCCATCGACCATACCGAAGCCAAGCTGCGCCGCGAAACCGAACTGGCCGAAACGACCTTTTTCGGCTCACTCGACGGAGCATCGAAATTCGTTAAGGGCGACGCAATAGCGGGTCTGTTGATCACGTTCCTTAACATTGTGGTCGGCCTGATCATGGGCATCTTCGTCCATGACATGGAGATCGCCCGCGCATTTGAAACCTATGCCATCTTGACGGTCGGGGACGGTCTGGTCAGTCAGGTACCCGCCGTCATCATCTCTGTCGCTGCGGCGCTGCTTTTGTCCCGCGGGGGGACCAAAGGGGCGGCGGATGTCTCGTTCTTTGCCCAGTTGGGGCGGTATCCGGCAGCCTTGGGCACGGTTGCGCTGATCATGGGACTGTTCGCGATCATTCCCGGGCTGCCTTTTCTTCCTTTTGTCCTAGGATCAGCGGGTCTTGGGACCGCGGCCTATCTTGCGGCCAAACGGGACGCCAAGCCTGCTCCAGTCATCGATGTCACTCCCTCAGCCCCACGCGCGCGACCCACGGGCGACGTTCTTGATTTCGACGAGATTCATATCGAATTCGCGCCGAACCTGGTCGGCATGGCGCTAGATCCCGCAACGGGGCTTGAGGCGCGGATCACCAACATGCGCACACATGTCGCCAGTGCCTTTGGGCTCATCCTGCCGGAGATGCGCCTGACCGATGAACCCACTCTGCCGCCAGGAACCTATCGCATCCGCCTGCAAGGGGTGGAGCGCGCCAAGGATCGCTTGGTGGCAGACCGGGTCTTGATTTTGCTGTCCGACGGCATCGCGGCCCCCGAAGGAGAGGACGTGCGCGAACCGGTCTATGGGGCGCCAGCCCGCTGGATCCGCCCCGAAAACCAGGAGGCCGCGGCCTTGTCCGGACTTGCGGTGGTGTCGCCAACCGAAGTTCTGGCGACCCACCTTCTGGAAATCATCAAAGGCAACCTGGCGCGCCTGTTGTCCCTGCGCGGTCTGCGCCGCCTTTTGGAGGAATTCGTCAACCTCTCCGACGCCCAGCGCGCCGAGGCTAACCGCCGCCTGCTGGATGAAATCGTCCCTGAAAAAGTGCCGCATGACCTTTTGCTGACGGTTCTGCGTTTGCTGCTTGAGGAGCGCGTGTCGATCCGCAACCTGCCCCTGATCCTTGAGGCCACCGCCGAGGCGCGGGGCCTGGGCGCGCCCGAGGCCGTCTGCGAACATGTGCGCCAACGGTTGGGCTTTCAGATGGTCGCGGAACTGAAACGCGATGATGGCACCATTCCCCTGCTTCAATTGGCCCCGGAATGGGAAAAGACCTTTACCGCCCACCAGATCGACGGGGATCGCGGTCAGAAGGATGTGGCCCTGCCGCCCGAGACCTTTTCTCGATTGGCATCCGGCCTTGCCGACCGCCTGAACCGAGCTGCTGAAACCGGGGTCTTTCCGGCGCTTGTCACGTCAACTTTGCGGCGGCGGTTTTTGCGCACGGTCATGGCGGCCAAGGGGCTGCAGGCTCCGGTCTTGTCCTATGAGGAAATAGGGATGGAGGCGAAACCCGCCTTGCTGGGGCAGATCCCTGCATGACGGGTCTGATCCAGAACATGACGGAACTGACAGGACTTGCGCATTCCGCACTTTGGGGGGCCGCTTTGGTGTTCCTGCGACTGGGGGCAATGATGGCCCTGATGCCCGCCTTTGGCGACCAGGTTGTGCCGATGCGCGTGCGGCTTGCGATCACGCTGGCTTTCACAGCAGTCGTTTATCCGGCGGTTGCACCGGGCCTGACCGAAATTCCGCCAGGAGATATCCGGGCGATCCTGGCCGAAGTGGTGGCGGGACTTGCCTTCGGGATCGGCTTACGGCTGATGATTGTGGCGCTTCAGGTGGCGGGGACCATTGCCGCCCAGGCCACAACCCTGTCCCAATTGATCGCCGGGGCCGGGGCAGAACCCCAACCTGCTATGTCCCACGTCCTGGTCTGGACTGGCCTTGCCCTTGCCGTCGCGCTGGATCTGCATGTGCGTGTCGCCGAACTGGCAGTGGTAAGCTATCAGATCCTGCCGGCAGGCACGCCCCCGGATGCCGCGGATTTGTCGACCTGGGGACTTGGGCGGATTACCCAGGCCTTCCGCCTCGGCTTTTCCATTTCAGCGCCCTTTGTCATCGCCGCCCTGATTTACAACCTTGCCCTTGGCGTGATTAACCGCGCCATGCCGCAGTTGATGGTCAGCTTTGTCGGTGCCCCGGCTCTGACACTCGGGGGACTTGCCTTGCTTGCGCTGGCAGCGCCCCTTGCTCTGTCCGCCTGGTTGTCCGCCTTTGGCGCGTTTCTGGACAATCCGCTGGGACCTTCGCCATGAGTGGCGGTGGTCCGGACGAACAGGACCAGGCAGACAAGGAACACGACGCCAGCCAGAAAAAGCTGGACGATGCCCGCGCCCAAGGCGACATCGCACGGTCCCAGGACGTTCTTGTTGCCGCCAGCTATGTCGCCTTCCTGGCGGCGACGCTGGGCCTGGGCGCTCAGGTCTTGTCCCGCGCGGGCGAGGCAGGGGCTGTCTTGCTTGACCAGTCCGACCGGCTGGCAGAGATGTTTTCGTCAGGCGCACGCGCGCCCGTCGGGGGGGCGATCACCGCAATGGCCCTACCGCTGGCACCGTTGTTTCTTGTTCCAATGGTCGCTGTGATTGGCGTGCTTTTTGTGACGCGTGGCCTCGTCTTTGCCCCTGACAAACTGATGCCCAAATGGAACCGGATCTCTCCCATTGCAACGGCGGGTCAGAAATTCGGTCGCACGGGATTGTTCGAATTCCTGAAAAGCTTTGTGAAACTGCTTCTTGTGGCGATCCTGCTGGGCCACTACCTGACCCGGAACGCCGACCGCATTCTTGCCACCCACGCTTTGCCACCTGGCTTGGCCATGGCGGAACTGTTGCGGATGACGGTCGGGTTCCTGGCCCTTGTCACCCTGATTTCGGTGGTTCTGGGCCTGATCGACCATCTTTGGCAACGGTTTGAATTTCTGCGCCGCAACAGGATGTCGCGCAAAGACCTGACCGACGAATCCAAGGAATCCGACGGTGATCCCCATTTCAAGGCCACCCGCCGTCACAAGGCGCGCGAGATCGCGATGAACCGGATGCTGGAGGACGTCGCGACGGCGGATGTGGTTGTCGTGAACCCGACCCATTACGCTGTGGCCCTGAAATGGTCGCGCGACAAGAAACGCGCACCGGTTTGCGTGGCCAAGGGTGTCGACGAGATCGCCGCCCGTATCCGGGAACGCGCAGCTGGGGCTGGCGTGCCGCTTCACAGCGACCCGCCGACCGCGCGCGCACTACATGCCACCGTGGACATTGGCCAGGAAATCAGCCGCGAACATTATCGGGCCGTGGCCGCCGCAATCCGCTTTGCCGAAGCGATGCGCAAAAAGGCACGCCAGGCATTGCCGCGATGAACCGAGACAACCTTCGCCGCCTGTTGGCGCTTTCGGCTATGGTACAGGACTTGCGCCTTGCCGAACTGTCGCAGGCCGAGGCGGCTCGGGCGGCAAGTGTCGCCTCCCTCGCGCGGCTGAACGCCCCGCCGCCCGAGACTGATCTTGATCCGGTGGCCGCAGATCGCGTGCAGGTGACCTATGAACGCTGGGCCGATGTCCGGCGCAAGGAACTTAAGTCGACTATCGCCCGGCAAACCGAAATCTGCCTCGCCGCGCAGTCGCAGGCGAGGACAGCTTTTGGCCGCCAGCAGGCGCTGATCTCGGTCGCAGACCGCATGGCAGCGGCCAAAAACCGGCTCTAACGTCGCAGAAAGCCCGGCAGTTTCATCAGATCCCACCGCATGTGCGGCTCGGCTCCCGGACTTTTTGTCGGCCACCCTGGCGTGGTAGCCAGCCTTGAAATGCGCCGCAACCGGATCCGCCGTCCCACCCTGTCTCAAATCCGCCCCACGCGAAGTCCAGCGCCAGGTTCAGCCTGGTGCGGGTCAGTTGCTTGATGACGTCGCAATCTTCCATATTGTCAAAGATCGACCTTGGTTCGCCTAGGCCTGGGAAACGAGAAAAGCGCGGGCCGCCGTCTCCACGCCCCAGCAAGGCACCGCGCATGACAGTTCGCCACCATGCCGCAGAAGGCGTCCATCTTGATCTCATGCTGCGACAACGGGTCGGGCAAATGTGTGTAGTCTTGTACAAAACATGGCTTTAATATTACGTTTTCAGCGGAGATGAGATCTGGCTCGATCATCGCGGTTGGCACCAGATCCGCTCGTAAAGGTTTGGGATCTTGCCGGCATTGACATTCAAACTATCGCCATTCGGCTTTGCCGGCGGATCGGCGGCAAATAAATAGACGCGTGCAGCAATATCCTCGGGCCGAACAGACCGTTTCAGCAAGGTGGTCGGCAGTGCATCTCTTGAAAACCGCCCGTTTTTGTCTTTTCGTTGTCGGCAGACGGGTCCAGCCCCTCGCCAGACCAGATGGTCGTCCACCGAAAAGCGATGTAGGTCGCGCCCATTGCGGAACGTCGTGTTTTCCTTTGTTGCTTCCAGCGCGGTGTCGCCAGTTTAAGCCACCACGACGCAGACCCCCTCGACCAACAACCGTCTCGCCGTGGCCGATCCGGTGGCTCCGGACAGTCGGTAAAGCCCTTTGGATGGCTGCGACCGTTAGGCCATGGCAATCAGTCAGTCTTATCCCCGAAAGTCCTCACTTTCAGACTTTTGGAATTAACCGAGGCGGCAATTTCGATCATCGCATCCGGGTGCATGTCGTCGACAAGTTGGCGCGGCAAAAAGGCTTAAAGGAGCGTGTCGATTCTGGCGGCGCGCGAGTTCAGGCTGACACTAGGTTGGGCGGATAGCTTGCCATTTCGTCCTCAAACGACATTCCAGATTAAAGCCCCCAAAGCTTGCTGCCTGTCCGCAGCCAGCAAGAGGTCTTCTTCGCCAAATGGCTAGCGCCGCTTATGCGCGCGATCATCGTCGGCGCGGCGACCAAGGGCGTCGATTTCGGATCAGAGGTCAACGTTTCCGCCTTCGTGGCCGAACTCACGGTGCAAAGGCTGGCAAGTCTTACGCCGCTGTCTTTACCAACATTGAGGAAGGCCGCATGCGATTGGATGGCTTTGTGATTTCCGGCGCGCCGGCGGACCCAAATCGCCGACATCGTGGTAGCCAACTCCGACGGCGCTCCTTTTGGCATCCGGCTTTTCCCGGCGTTCCTTTTGTCATGCGGGATGTCGGTATCACCCGCATTCTCAAGTCCAAAGCCAAGGTCGCAGCGGTTGACCCCGGTGATCCTCGCTTAGATTGCCGTCAAGACACGCAGACCACTGCCACCAACGGCCCGCAAATCTCTATTGTGCGCGCAGATCGGTGCCGCTGTTGGCGTGTCGCACTTGTTACAGCCAACAGGCGTTATCTTATCATTTTGCTCCGCACACACCGACTCAGGTTAGCCCTTTCCTTGCCGGGTCTGTCATCCTCGGGCTTGGACCCGTCTGCGACTAGTCTTCCGACAGCCCGCCTATGACCCGCCGTGCTGCCAGAACCAGCGGCGGGATGGTCTCTTTCAGGATCTGGTTGCGATCATACCGGTCCGGGTCTGCACGCACCGCCTGCTGCAGCGCATTGCCAAAGACCTGCCGCAACTCTGTCCCGATATTGAACTTGCAGACCGTCGTCTGCTGCGCCAGCGCCCGGCGCAGGTCAGGCGCAATCCCTGATCCGCCGTGCAAGACCAGCGGCAGATCAGGTGCTTCTGCCCCGATCCGTTGCAGCAACCTGATGTCGATTTCGGCCCCCGTCCCCGTCATCAGATGCACATTCCCGACCGACACCGCCAGCGCGTCTATCCCGGTTTCAGCAGCGAATTGTGCCACCATGGCAGGGTCGGTTCCCCGCGACTCAGCCCCACTTGCATAGCCGACATAGCCGAGCTCTGCCTCGACCGAGACGCCCAATGCATGCGCCATACTGACGATTTCTGCGGTATTAGAGACGTTTTGTGCAAAGGGAAGCGCCGATCCGTCATACATCACGGACGTGAACCCATGCTCAATCGCGGCACAGCAAACACTCAGCCCTTCGCCATGATCCAGATGCGCCACAACGGGAACCGACGCCCTCTCAGCTAGATACCGGAACATTGCCCCCAGCACTGGCAGCGGCGTATGCGCCCGACATCCCGGCCCGGCCTGCAAGATCACGGGTCGTCCCTCGGCCTCGGCGGCCATGACATAGGCCTGCGCATCTTCCCAACCGAGGACGACCATCCCTGCGACCGCCGTGCCGTCCGCAAGGCAGGGGCGCAGCACCTGATCCAGCGTGGCGACGGTCATTTGAACTTTGCGATCATGTCCTTGATCCCCGGGATCGTCTCGATCTGGTCGGCGTGGCTGGGTTGGAAGTACTGCACCAGGGGTCGCTGGCTTTGCCCACCCAGAATGGTGAAATAGTACATCTCATACCCCGGCAGGACACAGCAGGGATGATACCCGGTATCGATCCCGATCGTCGATCCGTCGACGATGTGATAAGCGTCCCCCGGTTTGCCGTCCTCGCGCTGCCGCATCTGCAGGCCCGATCCGTGGGCTGGGTTAAAGCGGAAATTGTACACCTCGTCATGCCGCGTCTCGATGGGCAGACGGTCCGTGTCATGCTTGTGGCTGGGAAATCCCGACCAACCGCCTGCGCCGACGGTATATAGTTCCGACACCAGCAGCCGCCCGACCCGGTCATGATAGCGCTGCCCCAGGATATGCTTGATCTTGCGGTGCGTCTTGGTGTCGTCGGACCCGTATTGCACGGGGTCAATCTCCTCTGCCCGGATGGCAAAAGCAGGTCGGGTGGTGTCGTACCGCGCCCCTGCGACAAACACCTCTGCCACGTCCGAAATACAGGTGATCCGGGCTGGACGGCCAGATCCCACATAGACGCCTTCCGGCTCGCCATCCCAGACGTTCAGGCGGCGCTTGCCGATACCTGCGAAATCCGTGCCGTCAACTGCGACGTCAACCGTCCCTGTCGCAGGCACGATGCAGGTCTCGTAGCCCGGCACGACGGACTCAAAGCTCGCGCCCCGCGCCAGCTTGACGATGTTGAAATAAACAAGCGGCACCAGCGGATGGTCGGGACCAACGATTGGCAGGTTGCGATTGTTATGCGGGGCAATGTGCATCCGGTCTCCTAATGTTGAGCCAAAAACGTCTCTAACGTGCCTGTATCAGGCGAAGCTGGCGCACATCCAATCCCTGACACGATGATCGCGGCGGTGGCCGACCCGCGACGGATAGCGGCATCCAGCGTCGTGCCCCGCGCCAGTCCCGCCAGCAGCCCGCCCATGAATCCATCCCCAGCCCCGGTTGGCTTCAACGCCTTGACGGAAAAGATGCCAGTCTCGAACTGATAGTCGGGGGTAAAGGTCACAGATCCCGCCGCACCCCGCTTGTAGACGACAAGCAGCGCGGTTTCCTGTGCAATCCGCCGCGCAAGCGCCAGACCTTCCGCACCCTGCGCCAGCAGCGCAAACTCTTCGTCATTGCCGACCACGATATCCGCCGCACGTGCCGCGATCAGGCAAGTGTGGGCGGCGTCGCTGCGGCTGACCCAAGAATAGGTGCGATAGTCGACATCCAGCACAACCAATGCACCCGCTGCCTTTGCCTGCTTGATTGCCAGCAGGCAGGCCCCCCGCGAGGGTTCCGCTGCAAGCGCAGTGCCTGTCACCACCAACGCGGACAAGGGCGCGAAATCGACCATTGTTACATCTGCCTCGGTCAGGTCGAAATCAGCGGCGCCATTTCGGTATAGTACCGTCTGGCACCCTTCTGCCCGGGTTTCCGTCACCGCCAGCGATGTCCGCACCCCGCCGGGGACCGACCTCACATGTGTGGTGCCAACTCCGTACCGTGCCAGTTCTGCCCGGCAATAGCGCCCAACCGCGTCATCCGACAGACAGGATATCAGCCCGACCTCGACCCCTTGTCGGGCCAGTGCCACGGCAATATTGCCCGCAGATCCGCCAATCGCGGAGATGTAGCGGGCTGCACTTTCGATCGGCGTTCCGGGTGGATCGGCATAGAGGTCCATCCCTACCCGCCCCAATACCAGTACCCGTCCAAGCTGCATGCGGCTCCAAAGGCGTTGCATCAATGCTGGCCACATCGCGTCGCCGAAATCATGCCCCGCTCCTTTTACCTACAGGTTTCCAGTTGACCTTTGCTGCTGGCTCAGGATACTCATTTTGTAACCGGTTGCAAACGGTTTCAAAGGGGAGGCGCGGTTGCGCGATATTGGCATCGGGATTGTCGGCGGCGGCTATATGGGCAAGGCCCATGCGGTGGCAATGTCCGCTGTTGGCGCGGTGTTCGAGACGCAGTTGCGCCCTCGATTGGAAATGGTTGCAGCGACGAGCACAGAATCGGCGGAACGCTACCGTCTTGCCTATGGATTTAAGCGCGCAACGGGCGATTGGCGTTCCCTTGTATCCGACCCCTTGGTCGAGGCCGTGGTGATCGCCAGCACGCAAGACACCCATCGCGCCATTGCTGAGGCGGCTTTTGCGCTGGGCAAGCCGGTCTTGTGTGAAAAGCCGCTGGGCGCAAACCTTGACGACAGCTTTGCCATGGTCGCCGCCGCCGAGACGTCCGGCTGCGCCAACATGGTCGGCTTCAACTACATCCGCACGCCTGCCTCGCAATATGCGCGCGCGCTGGTCGCGGCTGGGGAAATCGGCACTATCAACTGGTTCCGCGGGGAACATACCGAAGATTTCGACAGCGATCCCGGTAAACCTGCAACCTGGCGTAGCCACGGCGCGGCCAATGGCACGATGGGCGACCTTGCCCCGCATATGATCAATGCCGCCTTGGCTCTCATCGGCCCAATTTCCCGCCTGTCCGCCGATATCGCCACGGTCCACAAGACCCGCCCCGGCCCGGACGGCCCGATCACCGTGACGAATGATGACATCGGCCAGTTCCTGTGCCGTTTTGAAAATGGCGCGATGGGGCACCTTTCCTTTAGCCGCATCGCGACGGGTCGCAAGATGGGCTATGCCTACGAGATCACCGGCACCAAGGGCGCGATCCGCTTTGATCAAGAGGATCAGAATGCTCTCTGGCTCTACAAAGCCGACGGTCCCGAAGGCCAGCGCGGTTTCCGCAAGGTCCTGACCGGCCCGGCCCATCCCGACTATCTGCCCTTTTGCCAAGGTCCCGGCCATGGGACAGGCTATCAGGACCAAATCATCATCGAGGCGCGCGATTTCCTGCGCGCCATTGAGACCAACACCCCCGTCTGGCCGACCTTTCGCGACGGGCTGGAGGTGATGCGTGTCGTCACCGCCGCCCTTGGCTCTGCCGCGTCAGGCCAGTGGGTCAATCTGTAAAGGAGTGTCCATGATCCGCATCGGCAATGCCCCCTGTTCCTGGGGCGTCGAATTCGCCAACGACCCCCGCAACCCCGACTGGCGGCGCGTGCTGTCCGATTGCGCGGCTGCGGGCTACAAAGGGATTGAGCTTGGCCCCGTCGGCTTCATGCCCGAGGATCCGGCGATCCTTGCCGGCGCGCTCGCCGAAAACGACATGACGCTGATCGGGGGCGTGGTATTCCGCCCGTTCCACGATCCCGCTGCCTGGGATGATGTGTGGGACGGCGCGATGCGCACTTGCAAGGCGCTGGTTGCCCATGGCGCAAAGCACCTTGTCCTGATTGACAGCATCTCGCCGCGCCGCGCTCCAACCGCCGGTCGCGCGTCCGAGGCGGAGCAGATGGACACCTCCGAATGGCACGCCTTTACCGATCGCATCCGGACCGTAGCCAAACTCGGCGTCGATCACGGCCTGACCGTTGGCATCCATGCCCATGCCGCAGGTTTCATCGATTTTGAGCCGGAATTGGAACGCTTACTGGACGAAACCGACGAGGCCTTGCTGAAAATCTGTTTCGACACCGGCCACCATTCCTATGCCGGTTTCGATCCCGTGGCGTTCATGCACCGCCATATCGGGCGCATTTCCTACATGCACTTCAAGGACATAGACCCTGTGGTCAAGGCGCGTGCCGTGGCCAACCGCACAGGGTTTTATGACGCTACCGGCGAAGGTATCTTTTGCAACCTCGGCAAAGGCGACGTGGACTTTCCCGCCGTTCGCAAGATCCTGACAGATGCCGGTTTCGACGGCTGGTGCACGGTGGAACAGGATTGCGACCCAGCAGGGCCCACCTCACCTGTTGACGATGCAACGGCCAACCGGGGCTATCTTACCTCAATCGGATTCTAGGGGACTTGCGATGACGAAACTGAACTGGGGCATGATCGGTGGTGGCGATGGCAGCCAGATCGGCCCGGCCCACCGCCTGGCGGCAGGTCTTGATGCGCATTTCGACTTTGTCGCGGGTGCTCTGGACCACGACCCCGCGCGCGGGCGCGCATTTGCCCAGCGTCTGGGCATCGCCCCGGACCGCGCATATGGCGACTGGCGTGAAATGCTTGCGGGCGAGGTCAAACGCCCCGACCGAATCGACCTTGTCACCGTCGCCACCCCCAATTCGACCCACTATGAGATCACCAAGGCTTTCCTTGAGGCTGGGATCAACGTTCTGTGCGAAAAGCCCCTAACCGTGACCGAGGCCGAGGCCGAGGATTTGGTCCTGACCGCCCGCCGCGTGGGCAAGATTTGCGCGGTCAATTATGGCTACACCGGCTATGCGCTGGTCCGTCACATGCGGGCCATGGTTGCGCGCGGTGATCTGGGCAAGGTCCGCCTTGTCGTCGCCGAATTTGCCCACGGACACCACGCTAACGCCGCCGACATGGACAACCCTCGCGTCCGCTGGCGCTACGACCCGGCGCAGGCGGGCGTGTCGGCCCAGTTCGCCGATTGCGGCATCCACGCACTGCACATGGCCAGCTTTGTGACGGGCCAAGAGGTCGCGACCCTGTCCGCTGACTTTGCCTCATGCCTCGCTGGGCGCGTTCTGGAAGACGATGCGATGGTCAACTTCCGCATGGATCAGGGTACTGTCGGGCGGCTTTGGACATCGTCGGTCGCCATCGGTCGCCAGCACGGCCTGACAATCCAGGTCTTTGGCGAAACCGGCGGCCTGCGCTGGGCGCAAGAGCAGCCGAACCAGCTTTACTACATGCCGCTCGGCCAGCGCCTGCAAGTCATCGAACGTGGCGAGGGCAATCTGTCGCCCGAGGCGGATCGTGCCAGTCGCGTCACCGTCGGACATGCCGAGGGGATGCCGCTGGCCTTTGGCAACATCTACCGCGACCTTGCTGAAACCCTGATCGCAACCCGCGACGGTCGCAAGCCCGACCCCGCGATCAGCCTGTTCCCGCTTGCCGATGCCGGTTTGCGGTCCATTGCTGCCATTCATGCGGCCGTGGCGTCAGCCGGCCAACATGGGGCCTGGGTCGATGCCCGCCCGAAACTTTTCCGTTAGGGCAAAGGCCGAAGGGTCCCGCGCTCCACGATGTGGCAGTCGAAAATCCGCGCCTCCGGCACCCGCCGGGGGTCGGCCAGCGCGGCCATCATCAGGTCAACCGAGGCATCGATGATCGCCCCGAATGGCTGGTGGATCGTGGTCAGGTCGACATTCCTCCAGCCTGCCATTTCCATATCATTCAACCCGATCAGACCCAAATCCTCCGGCACGCGAATCCCGGCGGCGCGGGCCGCGCTCAGCGCACCGATGGACAAGACATCGTCACCACAGAAATACGCCTCGGCCAGGTTCCCGGCCAACAATCGACCCATCTCTGCAAAACCCGCCTCAAAACTGTAGGCCCCGGCAAACGAATGCGACACCGAGATGGTTGCCGTCGCACCCGACAGAAAGCCCGCCAGCCGGTCCTGCGTGGTGGAAGCGCCCTCTGGCCCTCCCAGAAACCCGATCCGCCGATAGCCTCGCGCGATCAGGGTTCGTGCCGCCAGTCGCCCGGCCATCACGTTGTCGATTCCGACGACATTCACCTCGTGCCGCAGCCCCGCCCGCCCAAAGGCATGCACTACAGGCAGCCCCGTTTCGGCGAACCTATCGGCAAACCCCGGCGGCAGCTCCGACGAGGCCAGCACGACCCCGTCGACCGAATAAGACCGCAACAGCTGCACCGACCGCGCCGGGTCAATCTCGTCCGTCAGGTTCACAAGCAATGGCCGTAAGCCGCGATCCTGCAGCCCACGAGTGAACAGGTCGAAAATCTGCAGAAACGCCGGGTTGTGAAAATTGTTCGACACCAGCCCGATCAGCTGCGTCTGCCCGGTCGTCAGGCTGCGGGCCAGGATGTTTGGGCTATATCCAAGCTCTTGTGCCGCGATCTCTACCCGCGCCCGCATCCGGGCAGAGACCGACGCCCCTTCGGTAAAGGTCCGCGACACCGCCGCCCGTGATACGCCTGCCCGTTCCGCCACATCCTTGAGGGTAATCGCCATAAGTCGCTTTCTGGGTAACGGGTTCTGCAAAGGGCGGGGCAATGGTTACAAAAGGCCCATCACGATGTCATCGCCCAATCTGCCGCTGCCCGATACCGCAATTTCTGATCTGGGCAGGCACTGTCATTGCTGCGTAGTCCGATTCGGGACAAATCGGCGGTGGCACAGCCAAAAAGCGCCTTGAAATCCGCCACACTTCCCTTTGAAGTTGACGGTCTTGCCTTTGCTACCCCTCAGGGACTATGTCGCGCCACGTCGGATCGGAAAGTCCATGACAGGGCACTTATTTTGCCACATAAAGCCCCCATTTCCTGACTATCCGATAGTGCGTCATCTTCTGCAGTAACAAGGGCCTAGTTGTGATTCCATTTAATGCTCCTCCCGTAACAGGTGCCGAATCGGCGCGGATCAACGAGGCGCTTCTGTCCGGCAAGCTTTCCGGCGATGCGCATTTTGGCCGCAAATGTGAGGCTTGGTTTGCAAAGTCGCTGGGCGCGCCAAAAACGCTTTTGACCCCGTCCGGCACACATTCTCTGGAAATGGCGGCACTGCTGTTGGACATCGTGCCGGGTGACGAAGTCATCATGCCCAGCTACACCTTTGTGTCCACCGCCAACGCCTTTGCTTTGCGCGGGGCGACCATCGTGTTCGTCGACATCCGTCCCGACACCATGAACATCGACGAAACCAGAATCGAGGCCGCCATCACCCCCCGCACCCGCGCCGTGGTCGTGGTGCATTACGCCGGCGTGGGTTGTGAAATGGGCGTGATCGGCGAAATAGCGGCCCGTCATGGCATCGCCGTGATCGAGGATGCGGCCCAAGCGATCCATGCCACGTTTCAGGACAAACCCCTGGGCACGTTTGGCGCGGTGTCTGCCTTCAGCTTTCACGAGACCAAGAATATCACCAGCGGCGGCGAAGGCGGCTTGACCGTCATCAACGATCCCGACTTGGTCGAACGGGCCGAGATCATTCGAGAAAAGGGCACCAACCGCAGCCGGTTCTTTCGCGGACAGGTCGACAAGTATTCATGGGTCGATATCGGCAGCAGCTATCTTCTGAACGAAATCAGCGCCGCCTATCTCTGGGCGCAGATCGAAGCGCTGGATGCGATCCAGGCCCGCCGCATGGCCATCTGGGAAACTTACCTTACGGCCTTTTCGCCGCTTGGGGACTCTGGGCGCATCGACCTTGCCCGCATGCCGCAGCATGTCCAGCACAACGCGCATATGTTCTATGTGAAATGCCGCGACCTCGCCGATCAGGGGGCGTTTATAGCCCATCTCAAGTCGCAAGGGATCATGGCCACATTCCACTATGTGCCTCTGCACTCTTCCGAGGCGGGCCAGAGGCTGGGTCGACTACATGGCGAGGATGTCCACACTACACGCGAAAGTGCGCGTCTTGTCCGGCTTCCCCTCTTCTACAACATGACCGATGCGCAGATAAACCAGGTGATAGATGCGACACAGGTTTATTTTGCAGGTTGATACACGATGGTTGCCCCGCGTTATGTTATCTACACGCCGTCCTACAAGCCAACCTCCGGTGGGGCCATCGTGCAGCACAGGCTATGCCATACGCTGAATGTGTTGGGAGAAAATGCCGTCGTCAGTCACATGCCGGCGCTGAAATGGGGTGGTTTGCGTCGGCGTCTGAAGCAAAGCCTGAAGCCGGAACCTTTTGTCACTTCCCCCGAACTTGACACGCCGGTCATGCCTGAACGCAAGGCCCAGCCGGACGATATTGTGCTTTATCCCGAAATTGCGAGAAACAATCCCCTGGGCGGCCGCAACGTCGTGCATTGGCTTTTGAATCGCCCCAGCTTTCATGACCGCACCGTCCATGCGGGGCCACGCGACCTGTTTTTCAAGTATGACGACCGCTGTGACGAGCCGGAACTGACCAAGGGCAAGGCACAGACCCTGTTCCTGTTCACACGCAACCAAGCCTATTCCCAGACCAATCACGGCGCTCGCAGCGGGACGTGCTATATGGTCCGCAAGGCCAGGGGCCAGCCCATGGTCCATGACATGCAGGACTCCCTGCCTGTCGACGACATGCCGCATGATGAACTGAACCGCGTCTTCAATCAGCGCAAGACATTCTACTGCTATGACGAGATGTCCAGTTATTCGCAATTTGCGGCTTTGTGTGGTTGCATCAGCCTGGTGATCCCTTGGCATTTCAAGGACCAGGCCGATTTTGTCGCGAACTATCCCTTGTCGCGCTATGGCGTCGCCTATGGCGAGGAAAACATTCCCCACGCCAAGGCCACGATGCATTTGGTCGAGGGTCATCTGAAGGAATGCGAGGAAAGCGGCATCCAGTCCGTCAGCGATTTCATCGCCGCAACGCGCCGGCACTTCGGCTTTCCACCCGCGAGCCAGACCTAGGGCAGGTGATCACGGTTTGATCAACGCCCGAAGGTCATAGATCAACCGCAGCGCCTCGATCGGCGTCAAGGCATCCGGCAGTACATCCTTCAAGCGCGCCTCCACCTCCGACGCCTTGGCCGGCGCGCTCACCGGGGTCGCGCGGAACAGCGGAAGATCGTCGATCAGCGTCTTTTGCCGACCCGGCCCCTCGCGCTCGCCCTTTTCCAGCGCCTCAAGCACAACTTTCGCGCGCTCCACCACCACTGCCGGCAGGCCAGCCAGCCGCGCGACCTGCACGCCATACGACCGGTCCGCCGCCCCACGCTTTACTTCGTGCAGGAAGATCACGTCGCCGTCCCATTCCTTGACGGTGACCGTTGCGTTTTCCACCCCGGCCAGTTTCCCCGCCAGCGCCGTCATCTCGTGGTAATGCGTGGCAAAAAGCGCCCGACACCGGTTCACGTCATGCAGATGCTCCAGCGTGGCCCAGGCAATGGAGAGGCCGTCATAGGTCGCCGTCCCCCGCCCGATCTCGTCCAGGATCACCAGCGCCCGGTCATCCGCCTGGTTCAGGATCGCCGCCGTCTCGACCATCTCCACCATGAAGGTCGACCGGCCCCGCGCCAGGTCATCGGCCGCGCCGACCCGGCTGAAAATCTGGCTGACCATGCCGATATGCGCCGAGGTCGCCGGGACAAAGGACCCGACTTGTGCCAAAAGCGCGATCAGCGCGTTCTGCCGCAGAAAGGTCGACTTTCCCGCCATGTTCGGTCCGGTCAGCAGCCATATCGCAGGCGTTGCGCCATCGGTCAGCGCGCAGTCATTGGCGACAAACGGCCCCGCCCCCTGCCGCTGCAAAGCTCGCTCCACCACCGGATGTCGCCCACCCGCAACCACAAAGGCCCGGCTGTCATCGACCAGCGGAGCCGTCCAGTCCTCCGCGGCTGCCAGGTCCGCAAACGCCGCAGCCAGGTCGATCTCGGCTAGCGCCCGCGCCGCCGCCGCAATCGGCCCCGCCTGATCGAGGACAGCCCCCTTCAGGCTGTCATAGTGCCGCTTTTCCAAGGCAACCGCGTGGTTTCCCGCATTCAGGATCTTCGTCTCCAGCGTCGATAGCTCGACCGTCGTGAACCGCACCTGCCCGGCCGTCGTTTGCCGGTGGATGAAGGTCGCGTTCAGGGGCGCCGACAGCATCCGTTCGGCATGCGTCGCCGTCGTCTCGATGAAATAGCCCAGCACGTTGTTGTGCTTGATCTTCAGGCTGGCGATGCCCGTCACCTCCACGAACTCCGCCTGCATCCGCCCGATGACGCCCCGCCCTTCGTCCCTGAGCGCCCGCGTCTCATCCAGTTCGGCATCGAACGCAGGCGCCACAAAGCCGCCGTCCCGGACCAGCAATGGCGGCTCCGCCACCAGCGCCCGATCCAGCAATCCGATCAGCGCGTTGTGCCCCACCAGATCGCACGCTGCTTCGCCCATGAGCCCCTCTGCCCCCGCGAGCAGCCGCGCAATCCCCTCTGCCTGCGCCAGGCCCGCCCGGATCGCTGCAAGGTCCCGCGGCCCGCCCCGGTCGAGTGCCAGCCGCGATTGTGCTCGGTCCATATCCGGCACCCGCCGCAATGCCGCCCGCAGATCGCCCCGCAGCCCGGGCGCATCGACCATCGCCTGTACCGCTGCCTGCCGCGCGTGAATGACCCCAAGGTCACGCGACGGTGCCGCCAACCGCCGGTCCAAGAGCCGCGCCCCCGCCGCCGTCACGGTCCGGTCGACAGCCGCCAGCAACGACCCCTCGCGCCCGCCCGACAAGGCGCTGGAAATCTCCAGGTTCCGCCGGGTCGCGGCGTCGATCTGCACCAGTCCGCCCGCCTCTTCGCGCACCGGCGGGCGCATCAACGGCAAACGTCCCTTTTGCGTCAGGTCCAGATAGTCGATCAGCCCGCCCATCGCGGCAATCTCGGCCCGGTCGAACGCGCCATAAGCATCCAGACTGGCGATCTGGAACAGCGCGCATAGCCGCCGCTCCGCCCCCGTACTGTCGAAACTGGATCGAGCCATTGGCGTTAGCGCCGCCCCCAGATCCGTCACTATTCCTGCCAGATCAGCCTCAAACCCCTCGGCGACCAGCACCTCGCGTGGGGCCAGCCGCGCCAGTTCCGGCCCCAGCCGTTCCAGGGGACAGGCCATCACCCGCAACTCTCCGGTGGAGATATCCGCCCACGCTAGAGCCGCCTGGTCGCGCACCTGCGCATAGGCCGCGAGGTAATTGTGCCGCCGCGCCTCCAGCAGGGCATCCTCGGTCAACGTCCCGGGCGTCACCAGCCGCACCACCGCCCGCTTGACCACTGATTTCGACCCGCGCTTTTTCGCCTCGGCGGGGTCTTCCATCTGCTCGGCAATCGCCACGCGAAACCCCTTGCGGATCAGCGTCAGCAAATACCCCTCAGCCGCATGCACCGGCACCCCGCACATCGGGATATCCGCACCCTGATGAAACCCCCGCTTGGTCAGCGCGATATCCAAAGCCTCGGCCGCGGCCTTGGCATCGTCGAAAAACATCTCGTAGAAATCGCCCATCCGATAGAACAACAGCGCGCCCGGATTTTGCGCCTTGATCTCCAAATACTGCGCCATCATCGGCGTCGTGGCGTCGTCCGTCATGCATCCCCCCCCCCGTCCGGTGCGAACCCTACAGGCGGGGCATACCCTCGGCAATGCGGGCAAATGAAAAGGCCCGCAGCTTGTGCGGGCCTCATCAAACCTGTCAGCTTCGGGTCTAGTGCGTCAGCGCTTGATCGCCCCAGACCGCCTTGACGCGCGCATCACGCCCGCAGGACTTGCGATAGAACTTGTAGGCGTTGGATTGCTTTTTCGGCCCCGCCCGGGTCAGCACAATGTTCGTGCCCTTGTAGTAATCCTGGTGATAGTCCTCGGCCATCCAGAACGTCTTTGCCGCCTTGACCGGCGTCACGATCTTTTGCCCCAGCACCGCCTCGGCATCCGCTACCGCTTGTTGCGCCGCAGCCTTTTGTGCCGCGTTAGACACGAAAATCGCCGTCCGGTAGGCATTCCCCCGGTCGCAGAACTGCCCGCCCGCATCCAGCACGTCGACCGACCGCAGGAACTTGGCCATCAGGTCGCCGTATGAAATGACGGAGTTGTCGAAGGTGATCTCGACCGCCTCATAGTGCCCTTCGTGATCATCATAGGTCGGGTTCTGGCTGTTGCCGCCTGTATAGCCAGACACGACGTTTTTCACGCCAGGCACTTTCTCGAAGTCCGACTCGACGCACCAGAAACATCCCCCCGCGACGATCGCCTTTTCGGTCGCGGCATGGCCAGGCATGGCCAACATCAGGCTTAGGACAATCGTGACAGCTATCGCGGTCAGCGTGGCAAGGCGTTCCATGTAACTTCTCCCATTTCTGGACTTCACCTTGTCCACCGCAGGCTTTCGCGCAATTCACCCCCGCGTGAGGTCACGCAAGGGTGATGCGCCCTCTTGGCCTCGGCTGCGCGCCGCAATAGCGTGGCGCAAAGAGGAGCCCGCCATGACCGACAACGTCTCGACCCATCAGGCCGAAGAGGATGCCCGCAACGAGGCGATCCAGATTTGGGTCAACGGCAAGATCGTCCCCAAGGCGCAAGCTATGGTGTCGGTCTATGATTCTGGTTTCATGCTGGGCGACGGTGTCTGGGAGGGCATCCGCCTCTACAACGGCACCTGGGCTTTTCTCGATGAACACATCGACCGGCTTTTCGAGGCGGCGAAGGCCATCGACCTTGATATGGCGCGCAGCAGGGATGAGGTGAAAAAGGCCGTGTTAGACACACAAATGGCCAATGACATGGTGACCGACGCGCATGCCAGGCTGATGGTCACGCGCGGCGTCAAGACCCGGCCATTCCAGCACCCAAGGCTCAGCCAGCAGGGCCCGACCATGGTGATCATCATGGAACACAGCCGCCAGAAACTGCCCCGCCCGATCAAGCTGGCGACCGTCCCCCACCTGCGCGGATTGCCGATGACCCAGGACCCGAAACTGAACAGCCACTCCAAGCTCAACTGCATTCTCGCCTGCATTGCGGCTGAAAAGGCTGGGGCGGATGAGGCACTGATGCTCGACATCCATGGCTTTGTGAATACCACCAACGCCTGTAACCTTTTCATTGTGCGCAAGGGGCAGGTTTGGACCTCGACTGGGGATTACTGCATGAACGGCATCACCCGCCAAAAGGTCATCGACCTCTGCCGCGCCAACGACATCCCGGTGTTTGAGCGGAACTATTCGCTGGTCGACACCTATTCGGCGGATGAAGTGTTCCTGACAGGCACCTTTGGCGCGCAGACGCCGGTCGGTACGATCGACGGTCGCACCATCGGAAATGGCCAGATCGGCCCTGTGACGGAACACTTGCGCGCGTTATACAAAACCTTGGTGGGTGCTTGATCACCACGTCTTCAGAGGACAACCCGATGCTGACCAAAGATCGATCTCAACACCTCGTCAACCAGACCTATTTTAGCGCCAATAGCTGCGACATCGAGGAATTTGCGGCTCTATGCGGGCAGAAAACCGATCTGTCGGACTATCCGCTCGCGACGGATCTGCAAAAGGGCGTGCTGATCTATGACTGCGCCGCGCTGCGTTCCCGCATTGGCGATCCGGAGTTCGACCAGTGCTTGCGCGCCGAATGGGCTGAGGCGCTGGCCAATGGTCCCGGCGTTGTTGTGCTGTCGGGGGCCGAGACGGATCACGCCATGCTCGACCGAGCCTCCGACATCTTCCGCGAGTTGATCGAGGTTCAGAAACGAGACGGAACCGGCGGCGGCGATCACTTCGCCAAGCCCGGCGCCAATGACCGCATCTGGAACAGCCTTGAAAAGCACTGCCTCGCAGATCCGGACAACTTTGCCCGCTACTACGCCAACCCGTTCCTTGCACTGATCAGCCAGGCCTGGCTTGGCCTCTTTTACCAGGTCACGGCGCAACTGAATGTCGTCAATCCCGGCGGGGCTGCGCAGTCGCCGCACCGCGACTATCACCTTGGTTTCCAGACGGCGGATGAGGTTGTCCGCTACCCCCGCCATGTCCACCTGATGTCGCCGCTCTTGACGCTGCAGGGGGCCATCGCCCATGTCGACGCCCCGATAGAGACCGGTCCGACTTTGTTGCTGCCGCACAGCCAGAAGTATGCGCCCGGCTACATGGCCACCGGTCGGGCCGAGTTCCGCAGCTATTTTGACGCCCATGCCGTCCAGCTGCCGCTGGCAAAGGGCGACATGCTGTTTTTCTCGGCCGCACTCTTTCACGCTGCGGGCACCAACCGGTCGGCGGAAATCAAGCGGATGGTGAACCTCTTTCAGGTCTCATCTGCTTACGGCCGGTCCATCGAAACGGTCGACCGCACCCGCATGGTCAAGGCGCTTTACCCCTCGCTTCTTGCCGCCCACACCAGTGGCAGCCTGACACCCGACCAGATCGCCAACGCCATCGCCGCCAGTGCGGAGGGCTACCCCTTTCCGACCAACCTTGACCGCGATCCGCCGATCGGCGGGCTGGCCCCGCAATCGCAGGCGGCTCTGGTGCAAGCGGCTTTGGCGGGCGGCTGGACGCCGGATCGTCTGGGTGCTGAACTGGACATCCGCGCAGCCAAGCGACTGGCATGGTAATGCCTTTGCCCCGAGGACTCGGACGCAATGGAAGTCGCGTGATGTCGCTACCAGTGGCAAACCGTTGTCATACGATTGCCCGTCACAAGTCACACGCGAGACTCCTATGAAAATCGCCATGTGGTCCGGCCCTCGGAACCTGTCGACTGCGCTGATGTATGCCTTTGCTGCCCGTGACGATTGCGCGGTTTGGGACGAACCCTTTTATGCCGCCTATCTCGAGGAAACCGGCATGATTCACCCGATGCGGGATGAGATCATTGCTGTCCACGATCCCGATCCCGACCGCGTCGCCGCAGCGTGCCAGGGGCCGGTGCCAGGGGGAAAGGCGCATTTCTATCAAAAGCACATGACCCAGCACATGATCGACAGTTTTGATCGGCGCTGGATGCGGTCCTGCCGCAATGTCTTTCTGATCCGCCACCCGGCCCGCGTCGTGGCAAGCTACGCTAAAAAACGCGAAGGCCCGACATTGCATGACATCGGCTTTCCCCAGCAGGAACAACTGTTTGACGAAGTTTCGGCTTGGTCCGGCGCCGCACCGTTGGTCATCGACAGCGACGATATCCGGGCCGATCCGGCGACGATGCTGCAAAAACTGTGTGCTGCGCTGGGCCTGCCCTACCGCCACCAGATGCTGCGCTGGCCGGCAGGCGGCAATGTTGCGGATGGCGTTTGGGCGGCCCATTGGTATGGCGCGGTACACAGAAGCACCGGTTTTGACGGGGCGGAGGGCCCTTTGCCCCCTTTGGGTGGTAGCTATGCCGATCTGGCAGCACTGGCCTTGCCGATCTATGAAAGACTGGCACAGTACAGGATGTGACCGCCATACGCCCTTGCGGCGGGAGGGGAGCTGAACCAATCTGGGCAGGTCCAACCGATCGGCGTCGGACAGTCCCGCCACCCCGGTAAAGCGGCTGACTGAAAGGTCCAAGATGATAAAAAGTCATATGAAAATTTTCGGTGCCGCAGTCATCCTTGCCCTGTTGGCAGGCGTTGTCCAGGCACAAACCCTGTCTGAAACGCTTGAGAAGCTTGGGGCCGAACCCTGCGAGGACAGCAGCTTTCTCTGCGTCACGCTGGAAATGCCAAAGAACCATTTTGGCAATGATCCATCGGACAGCCTGCCGATCACTTTTGCCACCAGTCCGGCCAGCGAGCCCAGCGAGGGGATCGTTTTCTATGCAATTGGCGGGCCGGGGGGGTCAGGCCTTGCGTCGGCTGAAAGTTACATGGCCGCCTTTGACGATCCGGTCCGGTCTCGGCTTGACGTGGTTTTTTTTGATCAGCGTGGTGTTGGTCCTGACCACGGGCTCAGTTGTCCGCTGGCCCAAGGGATCTTTGATCGCGCAGAGGTGACGCTGGATGACCAGGCCGCCCTTTTGGCGACCATCCAGGCCTATGTCACGGATTGCCAGGCGGAGCTGACCCGCACCGACATCCTGCCTTATGTTGGCACCAACCAGGCCATCCGCGATGTGGAGCTGTTCCGCCAGGCTATCGGTTCTCCCAAGGTTTGGCTTTATGGTGAAAGCTATGGAACCCAGTTCATGCAGACTTACGCCACCACCTTTCCGGATGCAGCCAAGGGGATCATTCTGGACGGTGTTGTCGATCTGAACCTGTCCGAAGACGGGTTCTACCGCACCTATGTGCAGGCAGCAGAGAAAATCCTGAACCGGGTTTTTGAGGCTTGCGATACCCTGTCAAGCTGCGCCGGGGACATGAAAAAGCCTGCTGCCAGTGTCTATGACGATCTGGTGGCTGCGTTGCAGGCAGCCCCGGCGACGGTCGATTTTCCTCTGACCGATGGCACGACGTCGCCACGCGTCCTGACCTCGGGAATGGTTGAATCCAACGCATTCTATGCGCTTTACGGTCCAGAAGGTCGGTCAGGCTTTCTGCGGGCGCTGTCGGCTGCCGCCCAGGACAATCTGGTGCCGATGTTGCGGCTGGCCTATGCAAACCTCTATATCGACCCCGAAACCGAAGAAGGGTTTACGGACCCGGGTTGGTTCGGCGCGGCCTATTTTGCGATCACCTGCGACGACTATGGCGATGGTGCAGGGACACCGGATGCGGATGCCGCGCGCATCCTGGACGAGGCGCGTGCCCTTGCACCTGACGTCCCCCGACTGTTGCGGTCCTTTTACGTGGAGCGTCTGGTCTGTGCCTATTGGCCGACCGCCGGGACCATAGCGCGGCCCGAACCATTTGCCGGTGGGGATTATCCGACGTTGATCCTGAATTCCGATACGGATCCGATCACGTCGATGTCGATGGCCTACTCGGTCTTCGACAATGTGCGCAATGGCTATGCCGTGGTGATGCAAGGTGGGCCACATGTGATCTGGGGTCGAGGGCTGGAATGTCCGGATGTCACGGTAGACCGGCTTATCTTTGACGGAGAACGCCCGGAATCCCATATCCAGCTCTGCCAGCAGGAATTCATTGATCCTTATGTGCCGCTGACCCTAGCAGACGGGACGTCTGGGATTGATGCCTTGACCCTTGGCCAAGCGATCGAGACCGAACTTAACGCCAGTACCGATTTTGCCGACTGGTCCTATAGCGACGTGCTGGAGTTTTCGTGTGACCACGGCGGAAAGATAAAGGCAGTGCCGACGGACCAGGGTGCCGCGCTGCAGTTCACGGCCTGCGCATTCTGGCCCGATCTGGAGCTTTACGGCGACGGCACCGTGTCCTTTGTTGACGACGAGGCGGACAAGGTTCTGTTGGACCTCGATGTGCTGGGGCCGATCAAGGGCCACTTTGCTTACACATCAGACCTTGCAGCGGGCACCGTCTCGGTCAAGGGAACGATCAACGGCAAGCCGGTCGAGATGCCGCGCCCGTTGCCGTGATCTAGCCGCCCACCCGCCGGTTCCGAGTCGCGATCAGCTTCAGCCGCAGTGCGTTCAGTCGGATGAATCCGGCCGCGTCCTTTTGATCATAGGCACCGGCATCTTCCTCGAACGTCACGTGTTTTTCGCTGTAAAGACTATGGTCCGACCAGCGCGCGACGGTACGGGCCGATCCCTTATACAGCTTGACCCGCACGGTTCCCGTCACATGCTCTTGGCTCTTGTCGATCAACGCCTGCAGCATTTCGCGTTCCGGGCTGAACCAGAAACCGTTGTAGATCAGCTCTGCATAGCGCGGCATCAGGCTATCTTTCAGATGGCCCGAGCCGGAATCCAGAGTGATCTGCTCGATCCCGCGATGTGCCTCCAAAAGGATCGTGCCGCCGGGGGTTTCATAGACTCCGCGCGACTTCATGCCGACAAAGCGGTTCTCGACCAGGTCAAGCACCCCCACACCGTGACGCGCGCCAAGTTCGTTCAGCTTGGTCAGAACGGTCGCGGGTGACATCTCCACACCGTTCACCGCGACCGCATCGCCGCGTTCAAAGGTGACCTCGACCATTTCGGCCTTGTCGGGGGCTTGCTCCACCGGGGTGACGCGTTGATAGACGTATTCGGGCGCCTCTTCCGCCGGATTTTCCAGAACCTTGCCCTCGGACGAGGTGTGCAGCAGGTTTGCGTCGACACTGAACGGCGCCTCGCCGCGCTTGTCCTTGGCGATCGGGATCTGGTTCGCCTCGGCATAGGCCAAAAGCTGGGTGCGCGATTGCAGCGTCCATTCCCGCCAGGGCGCGATGACCCGCAAGGCAGGGTTCAGCGCCAGCGCCGATAACTCAAAACGGACCTGATCGTTGCCCTTGCCGGTCGCGCCATGCGCAACCGCATCTGCGCCGGTTTCTGCTGCGATCTCTACCAGCCGCTTGGCGATCAGGGGCCGCGCGATGGAAGTACCAAGTAGGTACAGCCCCTCGTAAAGCGCGTTCGCCCGGAACATCGGGAATACGTAATCCCGCACGAACTCTTCGCGCAGGTCCTCGATATGGATGTCTTTTTCCTTGATCCCCAGCATCAGCGCCTTGGCGCGTGCGGGTTCCAGTTCCTCGCCCTGGCCAAGGTCGGCGGTAAAGGTGACCACCTCACAGCCATACTCGTTCTGCAACCATTTCAGGATGATAGAGGTGTCCAGACCGCCGGAATAGGCAAGGACGACTTTCTTGGGCGCGGACATGCGGACAGCCTCATTCGTGCAGGATCAAACGGGCTGGGGTGTATTTGGTTTTGGCTGAGGCGGCAAGGGTAGCAAAGGTCAGGGCGAACCTGAAGAGATGTCCTGGATGCAGCCGGTTAACCCCCTAACTTGCTGAGAAGAGCGAAATGTGAAGCCTAGTAGCGCCGACCGCCATCCAACAGGATATTGTGAAGCCGGGTCAGCAGGACAGTTTCCGACTCTGGCTCGGCTCGGGCTGTTTTTGCAATTGCCAAATGCGATTTCAGAGCATTGGGCAAATTCGCAGCCACCAAATTGGAGCGGCGCGGCATTGGGCCCAACAGCAACGCTGTACGGCCGTGATAGGCAAGCATTTGAGTTGCGCGGAACATTCTTTTCCCTTGATGTCCGTATTATCCGCATTCGCAGACAATCACTCTCCCTGCCCCGAATTGACTGTCGAATTGCGGCAAGACCGCGGCCAAATTCCGGCATGTCCAAGAATTGCGAACATGAAACGAAAGCTTTTGTTGATATCTCGCGCCGCTTGACTTGCGCCCGTGCTTTGTGACGAAGGTTTGCAGCGCAAAAAGGTGGAGCCAAAATGAACGGATTCGCACCGGGGGCAAGAGCGGCAGCGGCGGCCTTGCGGGAAGTCTTTGACGCGACCCCCTTGCAGCGGAATGTCCATCTGTCGGATCGCTATCAAGCCGAGATCTGGCTAAAGCGCGAGGATCTTACCCCCGTTCGCAGCTACAAACTGCGCGGAGCGTTCACCGCCATGCGAAAGATGCACAAATCTGCCCCGCAGCAGACCCAATTCGTCTGTGCAAGTGCAGGTAACCATGCGCAAGGGATGGCCTATGCCTGCCGCCATTTCGGCGTTCACGGCACGATCTTTATGCCGGTCACCACGCCACAACAAAAAATCGACAAGACCCGCGTCTTTGGGCAAGACGCAATTTCGGTTGTCCTGACCGGGGACTACTTTGACCAGACCCTGGCCGCCGCGCGCAGTTTCTGCGCCGAACAGGGTGCCTATTTCCTGTCGCCATTCGACGACGCGGACGTCATCGAGGGACAGGCGACTGTCGGTGTGGAAATGCTGGAGCAGTTGGGCTGTGCGCCCGATCTGGTAGTTCTGCCGGTTGGCGGTGGGGGACTGGCTGCGGGTGTGACGCGCTATTTGCGCGAAGTGGCGCCCGCGACGCAGTTTCGTTTCGTCGAGCCTCTTGGCGGTGCCAGTCTTTTGGCCGCCCTGCGGGCCGGAGCACCTACCCGGCTGAACCGCGTGAACAGTTTCGTCGACGGGGCCGCGGTAGCCCAGGTGGGCGCGCTGACGTTTGCGGCACTGGACTGGGTGACGCCTGATCAGGTCTTGCTTGCCCCTGAAGACCGCATCTGCGTGACCATGCTGGAGATGCTGAACGTCGAAGGGATCGTGCTGGAACCTGCCGGGGCATTGGCGGTCGACGTCCTGCCCGAACTGGCCGAGATGATCCGTGGCAAGACGGTGGTCTGCGTCACCTCGGGTGGAAATTTCGATTTCGAACGCTTGCCCGAAGTGAAAGAGCGCGCCCAGCGCCATGCAGGACTGAAGAAGTATTTCATCTTGCGCATGCCCCAACGTCCCGGTGCATTGCGAGAATTTTTGGCCATGCTTGGCCCCGATGATGATATTGCTCGGTTTGAATACCTGAAAAAGTCGGCACGGAACTTCGGTTCGGTCCTGATCGGGATCGAGACCCGGACTGCCGAAAATTTTCGGCAGTTTACCGACCGCATGGATGCCGCCGATCTGCAATATCGCGACATCACCACCGATGAAGCCTTGGCAGAATTCCTGGTCTAGGCGGCAGGGTCCATGACGTCGCCGGCCAGGAACGTAGATTTAGACTGGTGGTAAAGCGCAATGACCAAGTCCAACACGACCTCGGCACCGTCCCCACGCGCGGCGTTGCGTTCGCCCTGCTGACAAAGGTCGGCCAGCGCGGAAAAGCCAAGGTTCAAGGCTGAGCCTTTCAGGAAATGCAGGTCCGCCTCCAGGGTTTGTACCGCATTCGCACCTGCCAGGCGGGCCACGACCTCGTCGGTTTCCTGCAAGAAAAGGCCGACAACCTCTTGCAAGTCTTCTTCGCCGATTTCTGCCCTCAGTTCCGCAATGCGTGTCCAGTCGATCATGCCACCCTCCTGCGCCATATCGCGCCGATACACCCCTGCCAAAACTGCGATCTGTCCCTTAAGAATTGGTAACGCGTGATCAGGCCAGAACCGGCAATTTTAACGTTTACCCCTCTTTAAGCCGGGTCGGCGACATCGCTGGGACGAGGCAGATGGGGCATTCCGTGCAAAGGCGATTTCAAAATAGCAACTTGGCGGCGCCAGTGCCGATGGATAAGGCGCCGAGGCGGGTTCTCGTGGTTGATGACAGCAAGGCCCAGCGCATGATGCTGTCGATGCAATTGTCACGCTGGGGTTATGTCGTGACCGAAGCCGCGTCTGGCGAAGAGGCGTTGGCCGCCTGCCACACGACCGACTATGATATCATTTTAAGCGACTGGATGATGACGGGCATGACCGGTGTCGATTTATGCCGCGAATTCCGCGCTTTGCCTCGCGAAGGCTATGGCTACTTCATCTTGCTGACATCGAAATCGGAAAAGGCGGAAATCGCCCGCGGGCTAGAGGCAGGGGCAGATGACTTTCTGACTAAACCGGTCAGTGCCGACGAACTGCGCGCCCGGTTGCGCGCCGGCGAACGAATTCTAGGGATGCAGACGGAACTCGTCGAAAAGAACCGGCTGGTGGGGTCAACGCTGTCGGAACTTCAAAAACTGTACGATTCGCTGGATCGCGATCTGATCGAGGCGCGCAAGTTGCAACAGACACTGGTGCGGGATCGCCAGCGCGAATTCGGGCAGGGCAGGGCGTCCATCCTGATGCGCCCATCGGGCCATGTCGGGGGCGATCTTGCAGGCTGCTTTGCGATCAACAGTCGGCGTCTTGCCCTTTATTCGGTCGATGTGTCCGGTCACGGCGTTGCCAGCGCGATGATGACGGTCCGTCTGGCCGGACTTTTATCCGCCGCCTCGCCAGATCAGAACATCGCGCTGACCGCCGGACACAAGGGTCAGCAGGATGCCTGGCCGCCGGAAATGGTCGCCGTGCGGTTCAACAAGATGATGCTCGAAGAAATGCAGGTCGATCAGTATTTTACCATGGTCTATGCCGAAATTGATTTGGACAATGGCCGGGGCAGTCTGGTTCAGGCTGGGCACCCGCACCCGTTAGTCTTGCGGGCATCCGGAGCGGTGGAGAGGCTGGGGCGCGGCGGCCTGCCAATCGGGCTGGTTCCAGGTGCCAAGTATGAACGTGTGGCGTTCCGGCTTTGTCCGGGGGACCGGTTGCTGCTGGTGTCAGACGGAATTACCGAATGTCCAGGACAGGACGGGACCGACTTTGGCGAAGAGGGGCTGGAGGCGTTGTTGCGCAATCATGTTGGACTGGACAGCAAGGCCTTGCTGGAACTGATTCCGTGGGAACTGGCTTCCTTCTCTGGAACAGAAGAATTTCCTGACGATGTCTCTGGTGTGATTTTCGACTACATTGGAAACAGTCAAACGTCGCATTAGCCAGTGACAAATCGCGCCAACATCGCGCGGTCGCCGGGATTGCCAAGGCGCTTTACCGCTTGGTCGACAGGCAGCCAGATGGCCGTGTGGCCCGCTTCGGTTGGCGGGCCCAGGCACATGACTGGCCGCGCCAGATAAACGGCACAGATCTTTTCCGCCCATAGATCGTATTCCGGCATGTACGTGAACCGACGGAACGCTCCGATCCGCCGGTCGATTTCGATCCGCCAGCCGGTCTCCTCACGCACTTCGCGGTGCAGGGCCGGAATCGGCTGCTCTCCAGGATCAATTCCACCGCCGGGCAGTTGGAACTCCGGCATCGGGGCGGATTGATAGGTGACAAGCAGGCTGTCGCCCCGCAGCAGCACGGCATAGACCCCGGGGCGACGACGATAATGCTGATCAAGCCGTTTGCTGTCGCCAAAGCGTGGGATCATCGATTGTCGTCCTTGGAGGGCTGGTTGCTCTGCCTATATTGGCGCGGTATGCCAGCACAGTTGCGGCAAGGAAACCCCGATGACATCGCTTGATCCAGCCTGGGACGACATGGTCCTGCCCTTTCAATTGGACCGCCCGGACATCCGCGGCCGCGTTGTCCGTCTGGACGGCGTATTGGACCAAGTCCTGCGCCAGCATGCCTATCCTGCGCAGATCGAGGCGCTGGTGGCCGAAGCTGCGCTGCTGACGGCGTTGATCGGCCAATCGGTCAAGCTCCGCTGGAAGCTGAGCCTGCAAGTCCGGGGCAATGGTCCCGCACGGCTCATCGCGACCGACTATTACGGACCCGAAGTCGAAGGCGCCGCCGCCCGGATCCGTGCTTATGCCAGTTTCGATGACGAGCGTCTTGAGCCCGATGCCAGGCCATTCGACCAGATCGGGACAGGTTACTTTGCCGTAATGATCGACCAAGGCGATGGAATGGTTCCCTATCAGGGCTTTACCCCAATCGCTGGCAAATCCCTTTCGGACTGCGCGGAAACCTACTTTGCCCAATCCGAACAGTTGCCGACCCGGTTTCAGCTGACCTTTGGAAAAAGCCAAGCTCCGGGACTTGCCCCGCACTGGCGTGCCGGCGGTGTGATGCTGCAGCACATGCCGGCTGTGGGCGGTTCTGTCGCAGCCGACGCTGGCTCGGGCGAAGGTGGGTTGTTGAGCCATGTCGACATCCTTTCAGGCGAAGCCTCTGAAAACTGGACGCGCGCCAATCTGCTGCTCGACACGGTCGAAGAGATCGAGCTGATTGGGCCATCCGTCACCCCGACCGACCTTTTGGTGCGGCTTTTTCATGAGGAAGCGCCGCGCGTCTTCGATGCGACTGCCGTGCGGTTCGGCTGTTCCTGTTCGGCGGACAAAGTGCGCCAGACCATGTCGATCTACTCGCAGAAAGACATTGCCAAAATGACGACGGCGGACGGGATCGTGACAGCGGATTGCCAGTTCTGCAGCGCACACTATGAATTTGACCCCAAGACACTGGGGTTCGAGGCTAAGGATGCGTGACCTCGAGCGCCTGCGCACCGCGCTATTGGGTCCGGCAGCGCCGTCGTCGGATTTTGACTTGAACCCGCCGGTCCAGCTGGCCGCAGGCCGCGTTCTGCGCCCCGCGGGTGTGCTGTTAGCAGTCTGGGGGGATCGACTGATCCTGACAAAGCGCGCCTCGCATCTGAAACATCACCCGGGGCAGATCGCCTTTCCTGGCGGCAAGGTCGATGCGGGCGATGCAACGGCGACGGATGCTGCTCTTCGCGAGGCAAGGGAAGAAATCGGCCTTGCGACCGATCTGGTCGAGGTTCTGGGCCTGCTGCCCGTACATGAAACGGTCACCGGCTTTTCCGTGACGCCCGTTTTGGGCAATGTTCGAGCCGATTTCGTACCAGTGCCAGAGGCAGGTGAGGTCGAAGAGGTCTTTACCGTGCCCCTGCGCCACGTCCTCGACCCTGCGAACTATGCTATCGAACGGCGACTTTGGCGGGGGCAGTGGCGTCGATACTACGCGGTGCCCTACGGCCCCCACTACATCTGGGGCGCGACTGCACGCATCCTGCGCGGGCTGGCCGAACGAGTGGCGCGATGAAACTCGCAGGAGAATGGCTGCATCATCCAGGCACAAGGGCTGTGTTTGCAACATTGGGCACCAAGGGGCATCAGGTCCTGTTCGTTGGCGGCTGCGTGCGCAACGCCCTTATGGGACGACCGGTTGGCGACATAGACCTTGCCACTGATGCAATGCCGGACGAAGTCGGCGAGCTTTGCACTATCGCAGGACTTAAGGTTGTGCCAACCGGGATCGATCATGGCACCGTGACCATCATTTCCGCAGGCCGACCCCATGAGGTCACGACCTTTCGCCGAGATGTGGCCACCGACGGCCGGCATGCCAAGGTGGCCTTTGGCAGCGATCTGATCATCGATGCCGCACGGCGGGATTTCACCATGAACGCCCTTTATGCACAGGCGGACGGGACGGTCGTCGATCCACTTGGCGGGCTACCGGATGTCATTGCGGGTCGGGTTCGGTTCGTTGGCGATCCTGCGGCGCGCATTGCCGAGGACTACCTTCGCATCCTGCGGTTCTTTCGCTTTCACGCGGTTTACGGCGATCCCTCCGAAGGGCTGGATGCCGAAGGGCTCGCCGCATGTGCGGCATGTTCCGCTGGAATAGAGACACTTTCGCGCGAACGCGTTGGTCAGGAAATGCGCAAGCTGCTTGCCGCTCCCGACCCTAGTCCAGCTGTTGCTGCTATGGCGCAAGCAGGGGTTTTGGCACGTATTCTGCCCGGTGCGGATCCCCGCGCGCTGGCCCCTTTTGTACACCTGCAGTCTGATTCCGATCCGGATTGGTTGCCACGCCTGGCAGCACTGGGCGGCGAGAATGTTGAGGAGCGCTTGCGTCTGTCTCGCACTGAGGCGCGCGATCTAGGCGCCTTGCGGGGGGCGATCGGCAGTGCAGAGTCGCCTGCGGTTCTTGGATGGCGGCTGGGCACAAACCGCGCATCTAACGCGATGTTGCTTCGTGCAGCAGTTCTGGAAACGCCTTTGCCCCCGGGCTGGCCCGACGACGTCCGCCGGGGTGCTGCAGCGACTTTTCCTATAGCTGCCGCCGATCTGATGCCCAACTTGACCGGCATTGCGCTGGGCGAAAGGCTGAAGGTGCTGCAAACCTGCTGGCTGGCCAGCGACCTGCGCGCAAGCCGCGAGGATTTGCTGAAGTCCTGACATTTCAGGGGGGTGACAATCCTCCCCGATTCAGCTACGTACGCGTTGACCCCAAATAGGAGATCAGCATGGACCACGGGAATTCGTTTCGACTCGCTTGAGTTGACCGTTCCCGTCGTGGCGGTCGCTTGAATAGCACCGCTTCACCCCATCGCTGCATCTTTCTTCGGGTATCTCCAATGTTCCGCTTTTTTGAAAATCTCGTCGATCCCTATCAACCCTATGTTGAGAGCGACACCCCTCCGACGCGCCTCTGGCCGTTCCTGAAGGAGTATGTCCGGCCGTTCAGGGGCGTGTTTGCGGTGACGGCCCTGTTTTCGGTCGGCAATGCCGTGCTTGACGTCGGGATGATCTGGTATCTCGGTCGCCTCGTCGACCTTATGGGCGGGCAATCGCCCGAGGCATTCTTTGCTGCGCATTGGGTCGAGATCCTCATCGTCGCCATCGTCATTCTGCTGGTCCGGCCCCTTGTGGCGGGCGGTTCGGTCGGATTGTTGCACAACACGATCCTGACCAACTTTGGCACGATGATGCGCTGGCGGGCGCACCGGCATGTTCTGCGCCAGCCCGTCGGCTGGTTCGAAAGCGATTTTGCCGGACGGATCGCCAACCGCATCATGCAGGCCCCGCCCGCAGCAGGCGACGCCGTGTTTCAGGTCTTTGACATGGCGGCATTCGCTGCTGCCACGTTTATTGGTGCGCTTTTGATGTTGGCCGGATCAGATCCGCGCCTGATGATCCCTTTGCTTATCTGGGCGGTTGCATACTTTGCACTCATGCGCTGGACAATCCGCCGCGCCGGACCTGCCTCGACCGCCTCATCCGAGGCGCGTTCGGCTGTTACCGGTCGGGTGGTCGACAGCTACACCAACATCCACTCGGTCAAACTCTTCGCGCATCAAGACGCCGAGGTGAACTATGCCAAAGAAGCGATCGAGAAGGCACGCCAGACCTTCCAGACGGAAATGCGCATCGTCACCAAGATGGACATGGCACTGACCTTCATCAACGGGCTGATGATCCTCGGGGTTGGCGGCCTGGCGATGTGGTTTTGGGTGCAGGGCACGGCTACTGTCGGCGTTGTCGCGGCTGCGGTGGCGCTGGTTCTGCGCATCCATTCGATGACCTACTGGATCATGTGGGCCTCGACCAACCTGGTGCAGAACCTTGGCACGCTCGCCGAAGGGATGGAGACGATTGCCCAGCCGATCACTCTGGTCGATGCCAAGGGCGCGCCGCCGCTCGCCTTTACCAAAGGTCTGATTCAGATCGAGAATATCTCGCATCACTATGGGCGCGGTTCTGGCGGCTTGCAAAACCTGTCCCTGACCGTGCAACCGGGTGAACGTATCGGCATTGTTGGCAGGTCCGGCGCGGGGAAATCGACCTTGGTCAAGCTGATGCTGCGATTTTACGACACTGAGTCCGGGCGTATCCTGATCGATGGACAGGACATCGCGCATGTGACTCAGGATTCGCTCCGTCGCCAGATCGGCATGGTCCAGCAAGACAGCAGCCTGATGCACCGGTCGGTTCGCGACAACATCCTTTACGGCCGTCCAGAGGCAAGCGAGGACGAGATGGTCGCCGCAGCCAAACAGGCCGAGGCGCATGACTTCATCCTGACGCTGGAAGACCCAGCCGGTCGGCAGGGCTATGGCGCCCATGTCGGCGAACGTGGCGTGAAACTGTCCGGCGGCCAACGCCAGCGGGTAGCTTTGGCGCGCGTGATCCTGAAGGACGCGCCGATCCTGATCCTCGACGAGGCCACAAGTGCCCTGGACAGCGAGGCCGAGGCGCTGATCCAGGATGCGCTATATGGGGTGATGAAGGGCAAGACGGTCGTGGCCATTGCGCACCGGCTGTCCACCATCGCAGCGATGGACCGCATCGTGGTGCTGGAGGACGGCCAGATCGCCGAACAGGGCACGCATGGCCAGCTTTTGGCGCAGAACGGGCTATATGCTCGGTTCTGGGCGCGTCAGTCGGGCGGGTTCATCGGATTGGAGGAAGCCGCCGAATGACGGTCTTTTCGCGGCTAGGCGACAGCATCGACGCCTTTCGCCCTGCCGAAGGTCCGCCGCCGCAGATCCTGTGGCCCTTCATGCGCTGGTCGCTGAAGGGGTCGTGGGTGATGCTCTGGATCGCTGGGATCATCTCGTCCATCGCGGGGGCGACCGAGGTCGTCTCAGCTGTGATTCTAGGCTGGGTAATCGACGCCGCGTTGTCGTCGGGGCCGGATCGTTTCTTTACCGATCATTTGAGTCTGCTGATCTGGTTCACTGTGTTCTATCTGATCCTGCGGCCTTTTGCGTTCGGCATATCGTCGGCCTCAAACGCCGTCGTTATCGGCCCGAACGTCCTGCCACTGGTCCTGTCACGTCTGCACCGCTGGACATTGGGGCAGGCGATCACCTTTTTTGACAACGACTTTGCCGGACGCATCGCCACCAAGCAGATGCAGGCCGCCCGCGCCGTGACCGATGTCGCAACCGAGGTGATCAACACCGTCTGTTTCGCATTGGCCTCGGTCATAGGGTCGGTGGTGTTTCTCGTCGCTATCGATGCGCGGATCGCGCTGGCTTTGCTGGTATGGCTGGTCGCCTATATCGCGCTGATCCGGTTCTTCATGCCGCGAGTGCGGGTCAATTCGGCAGCTCGGGCGGCCTCGCGGGCGATGGTGACGGGGCAGGTCGTCGACACCATCACCAACATCAAGACCGTCAAGCTGTTCGCCCATGCCGCGTTCGAGGACAAGGTTGCCTTGAAGGCGATGGAGGTTTTCCGCCTTCGCAGTGTCGAATTCGGCGAGATTTCGACGTGGTTCCGACTGTCGCTGATGACGCTGGCGGGGGTACTTCCGATCCTGCTGATCGGGGGCACCCTGATGCTGTGGGAGCAAGGGTTGGCAACAGCTGGTGCCATCGCGGCATCAGGTGCCATAGCCATGCGGATCGCGCAGATGTCGGGCTGGGTCAGCTTTACGCTGATGTCGATCTACACCTCGATCGGCGAAGTCGAGGATGGGATGAAAACCCTGTCAGTGCCCCATACACTTGCCGATACACCTGATGCGATCACCCTGCCGCCAGTAAAGGGCGAGGTGCGTTTTGATGGTGCATCCTTTGCTTACGGACGCAAACGGGGCGGCGTGGCGGATATCAACCTGACGATCGCACCGGGTGAAAAGCTGGGCATCGTGGGGGCATCCGGGGCGGGGAAATCCTCGCTCGTGTCGCTGTTGCTGCGGCTTTATGACACTGAAAGCGGGCGCATCCTGATCGACGGGCATGATGTCCGTGACGTGACGCAAGAATCCCTGCGTAGCCAGATCGGCATGGTCACGCAGGAAACCGCGATGTTCAACCGGTCGGCCCGCGACAACATCGCCTATGGCCGCCCGGATGCCAGTGACGAAGAGATCATCGCGGCGGCGCAGGCGGCCGAGGCGGATGCGTTCATCAGCCAGATGATCGACCACAACGGGCGCAAGGCTTACGACGCCTATCTGGGCGAACGCGGTGTGAAACTGTCCGGTGGCCAGCGTCAACGGATCGCGCTTGCACGCGCGTTCCTGAAAGACGCGCCGATCCTTGTGTTGGACGAAGCGACGAGCGCCCTCGACAGCGAGGTTGAGGCCAGCATCCAGGATGCCCTCTCGCGCGTCATGGTCGGCAAGACGGTGCTGGCCATTGCGCACCGGCTGTCCACAATTGCTGCGATGGATCGCATAATCGTAATGGAAGAGGGCCGCATCGTCGAGACGGGTAGCCATGCTGAACTCTTGGCGCGCAATGGTCTTTACGCGCGGTACTGGAACCGCCAGTCGGGTGGCTTCATCGGGGTTGAAGACCAGCAGGCCGCTGAGTGAGGTTTACCATCGACCGTCTGGGCCATCATGGCGACGGTATCATAATCGGCGAGACCGGGCCGATCTATGCCTCTGGCCTTTTGCCTGGTGAGGTGGCGACGGGCAATCTGGACGGCGACCGGCTGACCGACATCCGGATTGAGACGCCTTCACCGCTGCGGGTGAAACCGCCCTGTCCCCATGCACGCACCTGTGGGGGATGCCTGATGCAGCACGCCGCCGACCCGTTTGTCGCCGAATGGAAAGAGGGGATCGTGCGCGGCGCTTTGGCGGGGCAGGGGCTGACCGCACCATTCCGTCCGATGGTCACCTCTCCCCCCCGATCCCGCCGCCGTGCAACCTTTGCTGGGCGGAAAACCAAAGGCGGCGCTTTGGTCGGGTTCCATGCTCGCGCGTCGGACATGCTGATACCCGTGCCACAGTGTCAGTTGCTCCATCCCGACTTGACGGCGACCTTGCCGGGGCTTGAGGCACTGGTGCAGCTCGGCGGCTCTCGCACGACCGAAGTACAACTGACCGTGACCCGCGCACTGGGCGGTGCGGATGTCGCTGTCATGGGCGGCAAGTCGTTGGATGCCGAGGCACAGATGCAGATGGCGCGACTATGCGAAACGCACGGACTGGCCCGCCTGACCTGGAATGGCGAAACCGTCGCGCTGCGTGCCCAACCGATGCAGCGGTTTGGCCGGGCGCTTGTCGCCACGCCGCCCGGGGCATTCCTGCAAGCGACCGCCGAGGGCGAAGCGGCACTGGTGCAAGCCGTGTCGCTGGCAATCGGTCCGTCGCGAAAGATTGCCGACCTGTTCGCCGGGTGCGGCACCTTTGCCCTGGCTTTGGCCGACAAGGCCGAAGTGCATGCTGTGGAGTCCGACCCAGCGATGACGGCTGCGCTGGAAAAGTCCGCGCGCAATACTGAAGGGCTGCGGAAGATAACGGTTTCCACGCGCGATCTCTTTCGTCGCCCGCTGGAACCGGATGAGTTGAAGGATCTTGACGCCGTCGTGATCGATCCGCCGCGTGCCGGGGCTGAGGCGCAGGTCGAACGGCTCGCTGTGGCGGGCGTTCCAGTAATTGCGATGGTTTCGTGCAATCCGGTGACCTTTGCCCGCGATACTCGGATTCTTCTGGCGACCGGATACCAGCTTGATTGGGTCCAGGTGATCGATCAGTTTCGCTGGTCCTCTCATGTCGAACTTGTGGCGCGACTTTCCCACGCCAGTTGACGGCGAGTTGAGCGGAAAATCCGTTGCAACGCTGGTCAGCCGCGATCGGTTCCGCTAAGCAAGAAAAAAATATCGAGCAATCCCATGCGAATGATCCGAATTCTGCTGATCCTGGCGTTGTTTGCGACGCTGTCGGCCTGCGGTTCCAAGTTCAAGACCTATAACGGTCCCGCCATCACCTCGGTTCAGGTCCACAAGTCCGCCCGAAAAATGTATTTGCTGCACGAGACACAGGTGCTCAAGGCATATGATGTCGGTTTGGGCTTTGCGCCCGTGGGGCACAAAGAGTTCGAAGGCGACGGCAAGACGCCCGAAGGGGCCTACGTGATCAACCGCCGCAACCCCAATTCCGAATATCACCTGTCGATCGGAATCTCCTATCCCAATGACGCCGACCGAGCCTATGCAGAATCCATCGACAAGGAACCGGGTGGCGACATTTTCATCCACGGCGCGCCGAACCGCAAAGTCAGCCCAAGGGACTGGACGCTGGGCTGCATCGCCGTGACGGACCGCGAGATGGAAGACATCTATGCGATGGTGCGCGACGGCACGCCGATCTTCATCTATCCGTGACGGAGGCGGTCTATCCGCCCGTCACCATCGTCCACCAAATCTTGCCGTTACCTTCCTGGAACCAGGCAAAACCGATGTCGCGCGCGGCAGGATCCATGATCACGGCGCGGGTGTCTGACTGACCTGACCACGCGGCGAGGGTTTCCAGTTCTGTTTGAAAAGTCTCGGAAATCAGTTCGCCCAAGAGATTGCCTGGATATCCGGCCCGCTGGACCCGGACCAGCGGCGACGAGCCGTCCGAGCCAAAGTGCCAGGGCCGGTTTTGCACCGACATGTCTCGAGCATGGGTGGCGGCGGCTGCATTCAACTGGGCGTTCAAGGCCACTGGTGCCACGCCCTTTGCCCGGCGCAATGCGTTAACAGAATCAAGCAGATGGAAGGGGATTTTGGCCGCGACATCGGGGGTGATCCGGTACACCTGCGGAGCAGGTTTCCCAGAGGCATCCAGTCGGGGTGGAGCTGCAGTTGCGCAAGCCGCCAGCACGATCACCGGGGCAAAGGCGACAAAGTTTCTTCTGTTCATTTGAGTCTCTTTGGGGTTCTGGCGGCCATGTCCGGACCTTGGGCATATGCCCTCCTTAGCGAAACCTGCCCAAAGGTTCAAATCCCCGGTGGCATCTTTCTGCCCGGCATGTTTCTGCACTGTGACACCGCTGTGATTTGCGCCTTTCCGCACATAGTTGTAATGACCGCGCAAAGAATAACCCGCAAGGAGCAGCCCAGATGTCCGTCACCCAGCCCCCGCGCAGCCTGAACCGTCGCAATGTGCTGGCCGGCGGCGCTGCCTTGGCAGTATCGGCGGTAGCCCTGCCAGCCTTTTCCCAAGAGGGCACGACCGAGTTCATTCCCCCCGCCACCGGGGGCGTCAACAACAACTTTTCCAGTTTCCGAATGCTGGAATGGCAGAACTATTTCGACAACACGCGCAATGGCGCGATCCTGGTCGACATCACGTCGCGGGCTTTGCATTACTGGTCCGAAGACCAGTCGATCTACAAGCTTTACCCGACCTCGGTACCCCTTTCCGAAGACCTGACCCGGCGCGGAAGGACCCAAGTCGTGCAAAAGGTCGAAAACCCGCAATGGCGCCCGACAGATGCCATGAAGGCCCGGCATCCAGAGTGGCCGGACGTCGTAGAAGGCGGCGCGCCGGATAACCCGTTGGGGGTGCGTGCGCTGTATCTGTCTTGGACATATTACCGAATTCACGGCACTCACGACACGCGCAAAATCGGACGGCGGTCATCGAATGGATGCGTGGGCCTCTACAATGAGCATATCCTCGAATTGTACGGGCTTGCACAAGTTGGTACGCAAGTGTTGCTAATTTGACGACACGCTTGCGGCATAGGCCTTTTTATCAATTGCGGCCATTGCGACTCCGGTCCCTTGACGTGTAAGCACGTAAGTATGAACACCCGCAAATAACTGCAGCGTTCATCCTCAACAGACTTACGCTGTGCTCACACTGGAGAAGATCATGAAGAAACTCGTACTCGCTGCCGCCGTTTCGTTCGCTGCAACCACCGCTTTCGCTGGCGGCATGGAAGAGCCGGTAATGGAAGAAGCAGTTGTTGCTGCTGAAACCTCGTCCTCGTCGGGCGGCATCGTTGTCGCTCTGCTGCTCCTGCTCGTGATCGCAGCGGCTGCTTCGAACTAATTCAGGCCACTGGCTTGCGGAAAAGGCGATGGGAAACCATCGCCTTTTTTGTTTTTAGTTATGAGGTTGGTCTGAATTGCGGCGGGCTAGATTCTAGCGCACATGCCCACTTGTGGACCGACAGTGGGGTCCGGATCAGCCTATCCAGCCGGCCAGATTTTCCGTGATGATCTGCGACAGGGCCGCCACATGCGGCGCGTCATCGTTCAGGCACGGAATGTAGGTAAAGACCTCGCCCCCTGCATGTTCGAACGCTTCGCGAATCTCGCCGTTGATCTCTTCCAGCGTTTCGATGCAATCGGCCGAGAATGCGGGTGCCATGACGGCGATTCGCGTCTTGCCCGCCTTGGCCAGCGCAGCCACATGTTCAACCGTATAGGGTTTGAGCCATTCTTCGGGGCCAAAGACGGACTGGAACGTCGTGTCGATGGCACCTTTGTCCCAACCTAGCCGTTCCCGCAGCAGACGCGATGTCTTGGCGCATTGGCAGTGATAAGGATCGCCCTCCATCAGATAGCGCTTGGGCATGCCATGGTAACTTGCCACCAGCACGTCCGGCTTGTGGTCGAGTTTGGCATAGGCGCGTTCCACCGACTGGGCCAAGGCATCGATATAGGCAGGATGCTCAAAATACTCGGGCACGGTCCGCACTGAAGGCTGGCGCTTTTCCCTCAGCATGGCGCGAAAGAACTCATCATTCGCGGTGGCTGAAGTCGCTCCTGCATAGTGCGGGTACAGAGGAAAAAACAGCACCTTTTCGCAGCCCGCCTCGACCATGGCGCGCACCTTGGACGCGGTCGAGGGATTGCCGTAGCGCATGCAGAAATCAACGATCACGTCATCGCCATACCGGTCTGCCAGTGCGGCTGCGATCTTTGCGGTTTGGTCCTTGGTGATGGTCAGAAGCGGACTTTCGTTCTTTTCGTGGTTCCAGATCAGCTTGTAGTTCGCACCCGACGAAAACGGACGTTTGGACAGGATGACCAACTGCAATAGCGGCTGCCAAAGCCAGCTGGAATAATCGACAACACGCTTGTCAGACAGAAACTCGTTCAGATAGCGGCGCATGGACCAATAGTCGTAGTTGTCGGGCGTGCCCAAGTTGGCCAAAAGGACGCCGATGCGGGCCCGTTTGACGCGCGGATGATCCGGGGTTGCGTGGATGAGGCGACCCTCACCCGGCCCATAGGTGTCAGGAATTGGGTCGATACGATCAGCGGGCGCGGATCTTCCTGGCTTGAGCTTGGTGTCCAACTTCCAGTGGTCCTTGCGAATACGTCCCAGCGGGACATAACCGGATCGACGGCAGGGTCAACTGTCAAGCGTCTGGCGCGGCAGGCGCAACTCGGTCGCACCCAGCGCTTCGGCCAGCCGGGTCTGGGCTGATCCTGGCTTCAGGGGTTTGGGCTGCGTGTCGTCCGGTGCCCAGCCGGTCAGACAGATGATCTCAAAGCGCGCCTTGATCCGGCCATCCGACCCCATCGCGCGTTCGGCCATCAGCTCTGCCGTCCGAGCTAGAACCTGCCGCCGGGTTGGATGGCGGATCCGCCCGGCCAGGGCGTTTCCTTCGCCCATGGCGCGCAGATCGCGCATCAGGTGCCAGGCGTCACGGTAGCCCACGGTCAAGAAGTGGCTGTCGGCAACTGGCAAGGCAAAACCCGCGCGTTGCAGCAACGCTCCAAGATCCCGGATTTCGCCCATGGGCAGGACACGCGGGGACAGCCCGCCCGTGACCTCAACCTCCGCCTCGGCCAGGGCGGTGCGCAGTGTTGCCAAGGTCTGTCCACCGAACATGACCGCCAGGAACAACCCGTCCGCACGCAGTGCCCGGCGGCATTGTACCAATTGCCCGACCGGGTCATTGCTCCAATGCAGGGCCAGCGCATGGACAACCAGGTCATGGCTATTCGGGGCGAGTGCCAGAACATCATCATCCGGCACGCATGGCCCCAAAACCGACCACACAGCCGGATTTCCCGTGACCACGACCGGGGCCGTAAAGGTTCTGTTAACCTCTTGCAGCCTTTCCTGAACATCAAGAAGCGCATGATCGTGCAGAAAGCCTGCGGTCGCGCGGTCTCGGTTGCGTGACAATGCGGCGCGATCGGTCAGAAGGGGCGGGCTTTGCATACGCGGACGATAGGATCACCAAATGGGAATGCAAGCCTTGCTGCACGTGATCTATCCGCCGCAATGCCTGACCTGTGATGAACGGGTCACCAGCGATTTCGGACTGTGCGGCACCTGTTGGCGCGATACGCCTTTTGTGTCTGGGCTGGTCTGCGACACCTGCGGAACGCCCTTGCCCGGCGATGATCCGGGGCAGGCGGTCCTGTGTGACGATTGCCTTTCCTCTCCCCGTCCTTGGTCGCGGGGCCGCGCGGCACTGATCTACGACAAGAACGCCCGCGATATGGTGTTGGCGCTGAAACATGGCGATCGGCTTGACCTGGCACGCCCGGCGGCTGCCTGGCTCTTGGCAGCTGCAGCCCCAATTCTGGAACTTGATATGCTTGTCGCCCCGGTGCCGCTGCACTGGTTTCGCCTTCTGCGTCGCAAGTGCAACCAGGCGGCGCTGCTGTCCTCGGCATTGGCCGGGATGGCAGGACTGGCGCATTGCCCCGATCTGTTGATCCGCGCACGCCACACGGGCACCCAAGATCACCGGGACCGTGCCGCCCGGATGCACAACATGAAAGGGGCGATCCGGGCGCATCCCGGTCGATCAGGCCAGATTCAGGGACGTCACGTCCTGATCGTCGACGATGTCATGACTTCGGGCGCGACATTCACCGCTGCAACCGAGGCCTGTCTTGCCGCAGGGGCGCGGGCGGTGTCCGTCCTGTCGCTGGCCCGGGTGACGCGCCAGGATTGATCCGGAACGACCATGCATCCCCCACGTGGACCGACGCGTTGCACCTGCGCTGCAAAGGCCTATACTTTGTGCCATACTAAGGATGCGCGTGATGAAAACCGTTGAAATCTACACCACACAAACCTGCCCCTATTGCCTTGCCGCTAAACGGCTTTTGGGCAAAAAGGGTGCCAATTTTACCGAGATTGATGTGGGTGCTGACCCGACCCTGCGGACTGCCATGACCGAACGCGCCGCTGGTCGGCGGTCGGTGCCGCAGATCTTCATCGGCGGGCGGCATGTCGGCGGTTGCGATGACCTGCATGCGCTGGACGATGCGGGCAAGCTTGATGCGATGCTGGCCTGACCTGGATGCGTGTCGGTCTGGTCCAGCTGTCGGTAACGGATGACCCCGAAGCCAACCTGCCGGGGACGCTGGCGCTGGTCCGCGCAGCAGCAAAAGGGGGTGCGGGCTTTGTGCTGACCCCGGAATGCACCAACGCCCTGTCGTCCAACCGGATGCACCAAAAAACCGTCCTGCAGGCTGAGGCAGAGGACAGAACACTGGCTGCCCTTCGGGCCGAGGCAGCTGCTTTACGGATATGGCTGCTGGTCGGCTCGCTTGGCATCGTCACCGGCGATGCCGATGGCCGATTTGCCAACCGATCCTTCTTGGTTGCTCCAGACGGCACCATCGCCGCCCGCTATGACAAGATCCACATGTTCGACGTGAACGTCTCCGAAACCGAAATCTACCGCGAATCGGCCGGTTATCGTCCTGGGTCCAAGGCCGTCATTGCCCGGACTCCATTCGCCGCAATTGGCATGACGGTCTGCTATGACCTTCGTTTTGCGGCGCTTTACCGACGGCTGGCACAATCGGGTGCGCAGCTCCTGACCGTGCCTGCGGCCTTTAACCACGTCACAGGTGCCGCACATTGGGAACCCCTGCTGCGCGCCCGAGCGATCGAGACCGGGTGTTTTGTTCTGGCCCCGGCACAAACCGGATTTCACCCGGAATCCGCTGGAAAAGGTCGTCATACCCACGGCCATTCGCTTGTTGTGGACCCCTGGGGACAGATCCTTGCCGATGGCGGCACGGAACCCGGGGTCACCTTTGCCGACCTAGACCTGGATGCCGTGACCCGCGCCCGTGCCCGTATCCCATCCTTGTCGCATGACCGGGCATTCGACGGACCATGAGCGAACGCAACGACGACCTGGCTATAACGCTGTTCAGCGAGTTGTTCATGGCCGATCAGCTTGCCCGCAACCGGATCTCCAAGGCCCTTCCCAAGGGGATGGAGCTGTCGCATTTTTCGGTCCTGAACCACCTTGCGCGGGCAGGCGAGGAAAAGACGCCTGCGCAGCTTGCCCGCGTCTTTCACGTCACGCGCGGTGCGATGACCAACACCATCTCGCGTCTTGAATGGGCGGGCCATGTGCATATCCGCCCGGACTGGGATGATGCGCGGCGGAAATTCGTGTCGATCAGCCCATCGGGGCGCGCGGCCCGAGATGCCGCCGTACAATCCGTGGCACCCGTGATCGGCATGGTTGTGCAGTCGCTGGGCGCCGAAAATGTGCGCGCGGTTCTGCCCGTCCTTCGGGCCATGCGCACGAAGTTCGAAGAAGAAAGTTGAGCCCGCTTTTCCCGGCCTTCATTAGGGGAAAATTGCCAAATACGGGCCTAACCTTGTCGTGACGCGCGGGCGTTTCGCTCGCCGCCCGGGACAAAACGATGACCCAACTTTTGGTCGATGACCATGCTCCCGTGATCGTGACCGGATCAACCGGTCGGATCGGCAGGATCCTGCGCTGCGTCTGGGATAGGAAGCCGGGCCCGGACATTGTCTGGGCGTCGCGGCAACTTGGCCTTTGGCCGGATCTGTTGCATGGCCCTCTTACGCCCTGCCCCCGGGACGCAATCATTCTTCATCTGGCGGCGGACTTGTCTCCCGGCCCTGCCGCCGCCGCTCGCAGCATTGCGATGGCAAAGGCCGTTGCTGGTGCGGCCTGTCGAGGTCAGGCGAGGCACATCTTTCTGGCATCCAGTGCGGCAGTTTACGGGTCATCGGACAAAGACCTGTCCGAGGCATCGGAATGTCGCCCGGCGGGGGAATATGGCCGGGCAAAGCTGTTGGCGGAACAGGTCTGCAAGGATGCCGCCGGGCAGGTCCCGATGACGGTGCTGCGAATCGGCAATGTGGTCGGGGCGGACGCCCTGATCGGGGGGTCACGTCCGGGCCGTAAGGTCTGGTTGGACCCGGTGCCAGGTCGGTCTGGCGGACCCCTGCGGTCCTGGATCGGGCCACAGGGTCTTGCTTGGGTCCTGACAACACTTGTCAGGCTGGCCCAGCAAGGCCAGCCGTTGCCACCGGTGTTGAACCTGGCCGCAAGGGAACCCTTTGCGATGGCAGATATGCTGGCGGCAGCGGGCCTGGACTGGGACTACGGCCCAACGAACCCGCAAACCTTGGCGAGGGTAACATTGGACACAGGCCGCCTTGCGAAGCTGATTTCCCTCCGACCGACCACTCCAGACTGTCTGATCCGGGACTGGCGGCGGGCTTCTGGCGGGGTAGAAGTCTCGTGACTTGGTCAAGGCGCGCCCTTGATCTAGTCGTTGCGGGACTAGCGGCACTGATCCTGGCAGTACCGTTCGGCGTCATCCTGATCTTGCAGGCCATCCTCATGGGGCGGCCGATCTTTTACGCCAGTGAACGGATGAAAAGCCCGCAACACGCCTTTGTGCTTTGGAAACTTCGCAGCATGCGGCCTGATGTCGCCAATCAACAGGGGGTGTCAGGGGGCGACAAGGTTGATCGCATCCCGCCCTGGGGCCGATTCCTGCGCGCATCGCGACTGGATGAGGTGCCGCAGCTTTGGAACATCCTGCGCGGCGACATGACGCTAGTCGGACCGCGCCCGCCCTTGCGAATGTATGTCGATCGTTTTCCCCAACATTACGCCCAGGTGCTGCGCGCGCGTCCCGGCTTGACCGGGCTTGCCACTTTGGCACTGCACCGATGGGAAACGCGACTTCTGGTGAACTGCAAGACTGCCGCAGAAACTGACGCAGTCTATGCGCGCCGTTGCATTCCGCGCAAAGCCCACATTGACGCACTGTACCAGCGGCATGCCTGCTTGCGGCTTGACATGGCGATCCTGTTCTGGACGGTTCGGTCGCTGTTGTATTGCAGGAAGGGCCGACCTCGGCGGCAGGTTTCGCCCTGGTTGACATGGGGGCTGCAACCCTCAGCTTTCCTGCATTCTGCCATTTGGGCAATCCGGCCTTCACTAGGTAGAATTGCTGCCTGGACGGGCCGCATTTCCATAAAGAGGATTGCCGCAGCGGTCCAGGCGCTGCGTGATCGCCAGAAACGAGCGATCCTCGCCATCGCGGACGGAGTATTGGGTGGGGCGATTTACGGTGTCCTGCATCCTGATCAGGTCTGGACAGGTCCAGACCTCGCCTTGGTAACGGTATCAGCGGTTACCCTTTGCATCCTGTCTGCAGGAACTGGCCTAAACGGCGCAAAGCTAAACACGTTCCTGCACAACGGTGTGCCGCGCTGCGCTGCGGCGGCCTTGACCTTTGGTGGCATCCTGGCGGTCACACAGCACATGTCAGGCTATCCGGTGTCGGCACATTTTGCCGCGCTGACATCACTTTTAGCCTTTGGCGGCATTGTTCTGTCGCGGGCGCTGACTTTGCAGCTGTTGCTGTGGTTGTTGCGATATCGCCAGCAACCGGTGCGGGTTCTGGTTTATGGCGCGGGCAATACCGGCCAACAGTTGGTCGACGCCCTGCGCACGCATGAGACCATCGTTCCCATCGCCTTTGTGGATGACAATCCCGAGCTGCACGGGTCAACCGTCGCGGGTCTGAAGGTCCACCCGACGTCGTCCCTTGCGGACCTTGCCCGAAAACTGCGGGTGGATCGCGTGCTTTTGGCGATGCCTTCCCAACCCGCGTCCAAACTAATGCGTTTGACCTGGCGTATCCACGCTGCAGGCCTTGATGCCCATGCCCTGCCGTCCTTTGCCCAGCTTGCCGGGGCTGAACCTTTGTGTGATCAGCTTTCCCCCATCACCCCGGATATGGTCCTGGGTCGTACCGAGCTGGCCTGGGATCTTGACAGCCGCACCGATGCCTATCGGGGTCGGTCGGTCATGGTGACCGGGGCTGGTGGGTCGGTCGGGTCGGCCCTTTGTCATCAGATCCTGACCCTTGGCCCGGCCCGGCTGATCCTGTTCGAGATGAGTGAGCTTGCGCTTTACACCATCCACCGAGCCCTTACCGCCCTGCCGCAAGCAATAGATGTGCAGATTGTTCCGGTCCTTGGGTCCGCTGCCGATCCGCGACTGGTTCGGTCCACACTGCTGCATCATGACGTACAGATCGTCTTTCATGCTGCCGCCTACAAGCATGTCCCATTGGTCGAAGCGAACCCGATTGCGGGCCTTGCCAACAATGTTCTGGGGACCCGCGTTCTGGCCCAGGCAGCACTTGATGCGCAGGTCGAACGCTTTATCCTGATTTCGTCCGACAAGGCCGTGCGTCCGACCAACGTCATGGGCGCGTCCAAGCGGCTGGCGGAACTGGTCGTGCAGGATTTGGCGAAACGATCCGGGGGCACCGAATTTGCGGTCGTACGGTTCGGCAACGTGATGGGGTCATCGGGGTCGGTCATTCCGCTCTTTCGCGACCAGATCGCTGCGGGGGGGCCGATCACCCTGACGCATGAGGACGTGACACGCTATTTCATGACCCTGTCCGAGGCGGCACAGCTTGTTCTGTTCGCGGGATCAATGGACGACGCCGAGCGTCAGGGGGACAGCGTCTTTGTCCTGGACATGGGGGACCCTATCCGCATCCGCGACCTTGCCGCCCAGATGGTTTCCGCCGCAGGACTGACAGTGCGCGACGCGGCCCACCCCGAGGGAGAGATCGAAATTCGCGTGACAGGCCTGCGTCCGGGTGAAAAGCTGCACGAAGAACTGTTGATTTCGCAAGGCATGGTCACGACCCTGCACCCGAAAATTCTGCGTGCGACAGAGCCGTCTTTGTCGCCGCTGGAATTGGCCGGAACACTGCAGGCCCTGCAACGGGCGATTGCGGCGGGCGATGCCGACTTGGCACGTTTGGTGGTACAGGCCGCGACCCATACGCGCGAAGAACAAAGGGCGATGCCGCTCCACGTCCTGCAAAGGTCGGTCGGCACCCAGCGGTCCACCTCAGCGGTCGCCGGATAGGGTCAGTAGTCCTTCTCGACAAAAACGCCCAACCCTGTCTGGCCATCCTCGCCGACGCGCCCGGTGACTGTGATCCCGGGTCGGACATCAAGGTTCAGGTTGATCTCGCTTTTGCCATCCTGGCCGATCTCGACCTCGGTATAGACATTCTCGCTGATATACTTTCCTGCGCGCAAAACGGTCGACCCGGTCGCGTCCGTTGTCACATCGAAATCATCTAGCCCGAACGATTTGCGCAACCGGCCAACAATCCCGTCGCCGCCCCGGCCTGCCAATGTGGCAACAGCATTCGCCAGCTGTGCCGCCTGCAGGACCGAGATGTTTTGCAAACCACGGCCAAACAACAGTCTGGCCAGAACTTCCTCTTGTGGCAATTCCGGGCTGGACGAGAACGAGACCACCGGATCGCCCGCAGGCCCATCGATTCTGACAGTGCTGGTGATCCCGTCGCTTTGGTTGCTGGCGGCAATGGACAAGTCTGGAACAAAATCACCGCGTAGCTGCAGACTGGCCTCGGATAAGGTCAACCGCTTGCCCAAGATATCAAGCCGCCCCCGGATGAGTGAAAACTGGCCGGAGGGGATCACATTCGCCGTCGTCCCACCCAGTCGCAATCGCCCGCTCAGCTCTGCATCCAGGCCTCGGCCGCGGATAAAGAGCCTGCTGGGTGCGACCAGTTCGACGTCGATGCCATAGACCGGTCCACCGGACGATGCAGCCGTCCCGGTCCCCGCACCGGACGATCCGAAAAGGCCGGCGCGCCGCCGGGTTTCGCGCACTGCACTGACATCCCCGATATGCTGGACCTCGGGCAAGGTGCCCAGGCTGCCAAGCCCGCTGGACGGAATGCGGATTTCTGCGGTCGGAATGTCGATCCGCCCTGTCAGCCGCGCACCCCCGGCAAGTGGCCCCGCAAGACGCAGACTGCCTGAGGTTTCTGCTTCGAACAGGTCTGGGTTTCGCAGTTTCGCCCGGTCGAGGGTGATCACGATGTCTGCGTTATTCGGTTCAACTAAACCAATGTCGCCCTTGGCGGACACACGGCCACCCGTCGCCAACGCGCCGCCAACGGTCAGGTTCGCCCTGCCGCCCGAAATGTCTGCCAACAGATCAAGGTCGCGCAGGCTGACACCCAGTTCCACATCGCTGAACCGTGCCCCCTGCACAGACACCCGCCCGGCAAGAGAGCCAAGCTGCAGGGGACCCGCCAGCCGCAAGTCGAACGCGACCGGGCCACTGATTGCCCGAGGCCGCAAAAAGACGTTCGCCAGGCCGGACTGCGCCGTTCCCGTCAGACGCAGGTCGCCCGAACCGCCGCCTTGTGCCAGCCTGCCGGACAAGGCCGCGTCGATTTGCCCCGGACCCTTGCCGCGCAGGTCCAGCTGAAAACCGTCGCCACTGTCAGCCGCGGTGCCTGACAGCGTTACTGGTCCTGGGAAATCTGGCAGCAACAAACCCAGATTGGCCAGGCGTGCCTGCAGCGTCAGCGCACGGTTGCCGCCATCGATCCGCCCTGAGGCAGAGGCGCTCACTTGCGGATTTTCAATCCGGGCCGCCGTCAGCATCACGACCCGGTCTTTGACCTCCAGTTCCGCTGTGATGGTGCTGTTGCCCGAAAGCAGCCCGTCCAGTTCGGTTTGTCCCAACGCAAGGCCCTTTCCCGTGCCGGAAAGCTGCAGGCGGCCGTTCTGTGATGTTCCCGCAAAATCGGCGTCGAGGGTCAACGCGCCGCGATAGGCCGCATCCAGCGCCGCGATATCGCGAAAATCAACGCGCGCCGTGAGATTGCTTTGCGTCGATGAAAGCTGGCCTTTTGCCGTCGCAGTCAGGCTTGCCGCCGCCACGGTCAGATCCCGCAGCTTGGTGCCCGTTACATCCCGTCTGGCGGATAGTTTGACCTTGGCGCCATTGGCAATGAGGCGGTCGATTTCGGTCTGGCCAATCCCCAATGACGTCCCATCGATCTCGGCAGTGAGGTCAAAGGATCCGGCAAGGGGGCTGCCTTCGCCCGTCATGTCGATCCGCGCCGCGCCGCGCAATTCCCGACCGGCAAGGCCCGATAGCCGCGCCAAGTCCTCGACGTCGGCGCTGGAGGTCCCGGTCAATGTCAATCCGGTATCCAGCCCACCGATGCGGCCATTGGCGTCCAGTTCGTAGCCCTGGCCAACCAAACTTAGTCGCGTCACATCCAGATAATCGTGCCGTTCCAACAGTTGCGCCGAAACCTCGCCCGACAGTGTGGTCCCCAGCGCGCGGGCAAGTGCTGGATCGGTTGGTGCCGCGTCGGTGGCAGAGAACTGCACCTCCGCCGTAAACAGCTTTCCGGTATCACCCGGCGCGATCGTACCGGTGGCGTTCAGCGCTAGGTTGCCGATGGTGATGTCTTGCCGCTGTAGATCGGTAACGTCGGATTGCAGACGCCAGTTGTCACCCTTTGCCGCATCATACGCCAGATTCAATGTTGCGCGCGTGATCCTGGTCTTGTCCGCGCCCGGCAGGGGCAGCAACACAGGTGACCCGTCTGGCAGGGCGATATCGCCATTCAGCTCCAATTGCAGAGGCTGACCGTCCGCCGCAATCGACATCTGGCCACCAAGGCGCATCGCTTCGGTTGCAAAAGACAGCCGATCCAACACCAACGCCCCGGAGTTTGCCCGGACGCCATCGGCGGTCAGCTGCACCGAATCCCCGAAAAACGCTGCATATTCAGGGGTCAAGAGGGGGGCAAAATTGCCCGACAAATCTGTCGAAAACCGGGTGCCACCCGCGCCTTCGCCGCGCAAGGTAAACTGCCCAGTGACCCGGTCCGTCGCATCTGTCTTCAGCGCCACAGTCGCAGTGAAATCATCCGTCGGTCCCGCGCCTTTGACCGTCAGGTCAACCGATGGCTGCCCGGGCAGACCCAGAACGGTACTGGCAATGCCGCCTGCCGATTCACTGACGGACAGATCTATCTCCAGTTGGCGGCTGGCATTGGCATAGCTGGCATCCAGCGTGACCTGCCCCGATGGCCCGTCATCTGTGCGGATGAGATCCAGCTTGGCCTGACCCTGCCCGTCCACCAACGATAACGACGCACTCAACGACGCTTCGAAAGGCGATCCAAGTACGGGGGTCGCGAGGATAATCCGGGCTGCTGCAAGTCGCCCGATATCAACCGAAACGGGCAACTCCGGCAGTTGGAAGCCGCGTGCTTCGGGGTCCGGCAAAGTGTCCTTTCCCGCATCAGGCAGGCGGTCGACGCGAATTTCCTCGGCCGTCAGCGCGCTGATCTCGACCCGCCCGGACAGCAGGGCAGACCGGCTCCAATCTAGGGTGACACCGCTTAGCGTGATCCAGACACCTGTCGCGTCGGCGATTGTCATTTCCTGCACCGTTGCCCGTGACGACAGCGCCCCGGCAAATCCGGTAATGATGACCTGTCGTCCGACATCGGACAGGTTGTCCTCAAGATAAGCGGTCAGAAAATCCTTGTCGCTTTCCTGTGCGCGAAGCGGGGTCGCTGCCAGCAGGGAAAGCACCAGGAACCCTAGGACGACGCCGCGCATCAAAAGGACTGCCCCAGGCCAACATAGATCTGCACCCCATTGCCGGTGTTCCCCCCGACAGGTGCGGCAAGATCGACCCGAATTGGGCCAAGCCCGGTGTCATAACGCAGCCCTAGTCCGGCCCCGGCATGCCAGTCGCCTTGTGTGAAAAGGCCGTCCGTCGATACTTGCCCTGCATCAAGAAAGCCAACAAATCCAAGGCGATCGCCGATCTTTGTCCGCAGTTCCACCGAAGCGGCCAGGAATTGCGTGCCACCAACCCGGTAGTCGGGATTGACGCCATCCGACACCGTGATCCCAAGCGACTGATAGGGCTGCCCCCGCACCGTGCCGCCCCCGCCCGAATAGAACAGGTCGTCGCGCGGGACCTCTAGCAGGTCGGCCCCAAAGATTGCTCCGCCTTGCAATCGCGCGGCCAGAACCACACGGTCGTCGGTGCCGAAACCGCGGTAGCCGCGTCCGTCAAAGGTCAGCCGCAGGCCCGATCCGGTAGTTCCAAACCCTAGAAATGTTTTTGCCTCGGCATCAAGGAAAAAGCCGCGCGTCGCATTCTTGGGATCATTCCTGCGGTCCCAGGTTGCCCCTATCGGCAAGGCAAGATTTCGATAAGTGAAGCCGCCAGATCCGTCGCGCCCATCAATGAAGCTGTAGGTCAAGCCGATGCGCCCGGTCAGCTGATCCGAAAAGAAGTGCCGGAACGACAAGCCGAAATCGAAGGATTCCGCCGTATAGTCGGCCTCGTCCAATCGCGCGAGATTGCTTTCCAAGCGCGCTGTCGTGTCGCGCGTCAACGTCGCCGGACGGTCAATTGCCACACCCAGCCGGTAATCGACACCGCTTTCCTGCGCGCCGATATTGGTGATCGACCCTTCGACGGACAGACGCTCTCCGCCGCCGAGCAAGTTGCGATGAAGCCAGCTGCCGGTCAGCGACAATCCGTCCAGACTGGCAACTTCGGCACCAAACCGATACCGGCGCGGCTTTTCGTGCACCAGGATCGCCGTTACACCAAGGATGTCGGGGGCGGTAACCGCCTCGTCCTCGACCAGGGATACCGACGAAAAGATGCCGGTTCGGCGCAGGCGATCCGCAGCCCGGCGCAGTTCATCGGGACTGTAAACCGCCCCGGCAGGCAAGCCGGCGATCTTGCGGATGCGTTGTTCGCGCATCGGACCCGCCCCATCAATCGCCAACACGCCAAAGCGCAGGCGTGGCCCGGGTTCGATCTTGATATCGGCGGCGAGCGTCTGGTTCGGGTGGTCGGCTGTGATGGACTGGTCCGCGACAGTGGCCTTGGCCCGCCCGTCTGCGCGCCATCCGTCAATGCCGGCAGTGGCGGCCTCTGTGACCAGGCCGCTATCGGCCCGCGCACCGGTTTCAAAGCCTTTAGGCAAGACCGTTCCGGAGGCAAGAGGTGCGATGCGAGCAGTCGAAAATCGAAAGACTGGACCTGGATCCACGATGACCACGATCTTGCCGATCCGCGCCGGTGCATCTAGCGGTGCGATACCCGCTGCTTCGCGCCCGTCGATCAAGATCCGGATCACTCCGGAATAGTGGCCCGACGCGTAAAGCACTGACAGCAGACGGGCATAATCCGCCCGCGCCGCTGCAAACAGCTCTTGGGCAGTGTGACCTGCATCCGCCTCGGTCTGCAAAAGCAAGGATGATTGCCGCAACTGGTCTTTCAAGTCGGAATCGCCAGCCTGGACCTCGAAATCTACTTGTCCCTCGGCCGTCACCGAAGTCACCATGACAGCAGACAAGGCGAACAAGGCCAAGACCAAACTGTTGGCCTGGCTGAAGCTGGTTTTGCGCAATTCAACCCTCGGGATTTTCACGAGTTACTATCGCAGGTCAACCAGTCCACGGCAACGCACTGGTCGCGCGCAGCGGCGGAATTCGCCACCTGATGCCAACCACAACAACACAACGCCGCTACTGCGCCGCCAGTTCCCGTGACGGCAGCAACATCTGCTCTGTCACCGATGACAGCGCCAGCGCAGCCGCCCCGTGGGCCCACAAAAGGTCCCCCCAGGCGTGAATCTCGATGGGCGGGCGAGGACGGCCGGAATGGATGACCAAATTGTCCATCTCGGCCAGGGTTTCGGCCGCATAGAGGTAATCATAGCGCATCCGCTCTCCAGACAGGATGATCAGCGCTGGGTCGAAAAGGTTGATCACGTTTGACAGGCCGACCGCCAGGTACCGCCCTGCACGGCGAAAAATCGATCGTGCCGTCGCATTGCCCGCCTTGGCATGGTCGTACAGGCTTTCCAGCAGGATGCCGATGCTTTGCCCCTCTTTATGGCCCCAGTTCAGCGCAGTTGTGGCCTCCCGGGCCAAGGCGTAGTCGGCGACATAGGCCTCCAGACACCCCCTCTGGCCGCACCGGCAAAGGGCACCGTCAAGCTGCACCTTGGTATGGCCCAGCTCCATCCCCAGCCGCTGAGCCCCACGATAGATGCGGTGGTTCATCACAAAGCCCATGCCAACGCCATGCTCGATTGTAACCACCGCGAAATCGGAAAGGCCCCGTCCTGCACCGAACCAAAGCTCGGCCAGGGCGACCAGATTGGCATCGTTGTCGATGAATACGGGCAGGCCAAGGCGCGCTGCTGCCGCCGCCGCCAATGGAACCGACCGCTCGATCAGCGTCGACGACCACAGCACGACGCCTTCGGCACAGTCAACGAAACCTGGCAAGCCGATACCCACGGCGGAAAGTTCCGAACACGACATCCCGGCCTTGGCGCAAACACGTTCCAGAAGCACGACGATTTCGTCCAAAAGCTCTTGCAAGGACATCGGCCCCGGACGTCTGGGAATGACATCGTCGGAAATCAGGTTCCCGGCAAAATCCACGATGACTGCCGTATGTTCGCGGTCCGAGATTTTCATCCCGGCCACACGACACGCGTCAGCCCGCACGCCCAATGCGACGGCAGGACGACCGCGACCCGCATCACCGTCACGCGCCGCCGCGACTTCCTCGATCAGGCCTGCCTCGATCAGTTCCGATGTCAATGTGGTGACCGAAGCCGGGCTAACCCCCAGTTCCTTTGCCACCTGGACCCGCGGGATAAGCCCGGCCGCACGCACACGTTCAAAAACCTGCTGGCGCAGCGGACGCAGAACTTCAGACAAAGGCGGAATCAGTGGACCGACGCCCTTGCGCGACTCTACCGCATCCTCACCAACCACAAGTCGGGCCATATTCTTCGGTCTCCAAACTATTAATGACACAAAGCATGGTGAGACGAACCGGAAATGCTGCATGGCAGCGAAGTTTCGCATGAAGATAGAGCATACCTAAACTCTTGCGCAATTTTTATTTTGACAACTGAATTTAATATCGGCAATTTCGCACCGTACTGGCGAATCCGCCGGACCGGCCATGCGCTGGCCGATATCCATAGGGAGGATACTGATGCGTACCGCAATTCTCGCCGCCATCGTGGCGGTGACTGGTTTCTCGTCGGCTGCGCTGGCAGAAGGCAAAAAGATCGGCGTTTCTTGGGCACAGTTCCAGGAAGAGCGCTGGAAGATCGACGAGGCCGCCATGAAGGCTGCCATCGAAGCTGCTGGCAACGAATACGTCTCGGCGGACGCGCAGGCCTCTGCTGAAAAGCAGCTGTCGGACATCGACGCGCTGATCGCGCAGGGCGTAGACGCCCTGATCATCAACGCGTGGGACAAGGACGCCATCGGGCCGGCCATCGAAAAAGCCGCTGCCGAAGGCATTCCGGTCGTCGGCTATGACCGTCTGATTGAAGACAACCGCACGTTCTACCTGACCTTCGACAACGTCGGCGTGGGCCGGAGCATCGCAGAATCAGTGTTCGCTGTTGCCCCCAAAGGCAACTACGCGATCATCAAGGGTGACCCCGGTGACCCGAACGTCGGCTTCCTGCGTCAGGGCATGGAAGAAGTCATCGGTGCTGCTGTTGCCTCGGGCGACATCGTCATCGTCGGCGAAGCGAACTCGGACGGCTGGAAGCCAGAGAACGCTCAGAAGAACATGGAGCAGATCCTGACCGCCAACAACAACGCCGTTGACGCCGTTCTGTCGCAGAACGACGGCATGGCCGGTGGTGCGGCTGCCGCACTGGCGTCGCAAGGCTTGAACATTCCGCTGGGTGGCCAGGACGGCGACCTTGCGGCCATCAACCGTGTGGCCCGCGGCACTCAGACCGTTTCGGTCTGGAAGAACGCCGTTGACCTTGGCAAGGCCGCTGGTGAGATCGCTTCGGCAATGGCAGACGGCGCGGCACTTGACGCCATCCCGGGCGCGACCAAGTTCTCGGGCGGCGAGAAGGGTGTCGAGATGAACGCGATCCTGCTCAACCCGACCCCGATCACCAAGGACACGCTGAACCTGGCGATCGACGCTGGCCACATCACCAAAGAAGCTGCTTGCGAGGGCGCCATGGAAGGCGTCGCTGCCTGCCAGTAATCTAGGCGAACTTCCGGCGCTGCCCTGCTGTTGGCAGCGCCGGTCCAATTTCTAATGTAGATGGCGGGTGGCCTTGCGCGCTTTGTCTGGCGCAGTCGGACTACGGCAACGCCCGTCCGTGCAGGCTCAACCACATCCCTCTCTCTGGCTGGACGAGGACATGAGCAACACACCGCATTCCCCCGCAACCCAATCGGCCCCAGAGGGTGGGTTCGCCCGATTTCTTCGGGCAACAGAGATCGACCCGCGCCTTTTGGGAATGGTCGGCGCCCTGGTTCTGATCTGTGTGGCCTTCGAGGCTTATTCGACCTTTGTGCTCGGTCGTCCAAGCATGCTGCTGGGCGCGTCGCAGGCAGAAGCGAACGGCTTTTTGACCCCGCGCAACCTGTGGAACCTGTCGGTCCAGACCGCCTATATCGGCATCATGGCGACGGGGATGGTGCTGGTCATCATCACCCGCAACATCGACCTTTCCGTCGGGTCGATCATGGGCATGGTCGGTATGTATATGGGCCTTTTGCAGGTCGATTACCTGACTCCGGCGCTTGGTCTTGGTCATCCGGCGATCTGGATTACGACAGTGATCTTCGGTATCGCGATGGGCGCGCTGATCGGGGCGTTTCAAGGGGTGATGATCGCGTTCCTGAACATTCCGTCCTTCATCGTGACGCTGGGCGGCCTCCTGGTCTGGCGGGGTGCCGCCTTCCTGGTCGCCGGCGGCAAGACAATCGCACCGTTGGACGAGTCGTTTTCTTTGATCGGTGGCGGGTCCTTCGGCGCGCTGGGCCGGACGGGCAGCTGGATATTCGCGGTCATCGCCTGCGTTTTCGTGGTCTGGGCATTTTTGAGCGGTCGCAAGTCGCGCAAGACGCACGGCTTTACGCAGCGCCCGGTCTGGGCCGAAACCTTCGTGATCGGCCTGATCTGTACGATCATCGTCGGGGCCACCGCGATCGTGAATTCCTACGTCTGGCCTCCGGGCAACATCAAGAAATACTACGACAAGCTGGGCGTGCCGGTGCCTGAGGGCGCAGAGTTCGGCCATGGCTACGCTTACCCGGTGTTGATCCTGATCGCTGTTGCCATCTTCATGACCATCCTGATGACCCGCACACGCTTTGGCCGCTATGTCTTTGCCATCGGTGGCAACCCCGAAGCGGCCGCCTTGTCGGGCATCAATACCCGCGCCATGACGGTCAAGATATTCGCGCTGATGGGTGGCCTGGCAGGAATCGCCGCCGTGATCGGTGCCGCGCGCCAGAACAGCGCCACCAACGCCATGGGCCAACTTGACGAGCTTTACGTCATCGCCGCTGCCGTTGTCGGCGGAACCTCTCTCGCCGGTGGGGTTGGGACGATCTACGGCGCAATCATTGGCGCACTGATCCTGACCGCACTGCAGACTGGCATGGT